>JABDGH010000036.1 GCA_013286145.1 Verrucomicrobiota bacterium | reverse complement strand
CGGGGCAGGTCGGTGAGGGTGTGGATGGTTTCGATCCCGGCGCGTTCCATGTCGGCGACCAGCCCATGCACCTGGGCGACGAGAAAATTATGGGCGAGGTAGCAGGGGATGGCAACGACCAGCCCGGCGGCGGTGGTGATCAAGGCGGTGTAGATGCCGTGGGAGAGTTCGCCCACGGAGGCGGTGCCGCTGGTGCGGTTGATCTGGACAAAGGCTTCGATCATGCCAGTGACGGTGCCGAGAAGCCCGAGGAGGGGGGCGACGTAGCCGATGGTGCCGAGAAGCGAGACGTTGGCCTCAAGATTGGGGATTTCGAGCTGGGCGATTTCACGAACAATTTCGCGCAGTTCGGCGGCGGGGAGGTGGCGTTTGTAGATGGCGGTGCGGACAACCGAGACGATTGGGCCGTGGCCCTCTTCGCAGCGCTGAATCGCTTCGTTGTAACTTTGACGGCGAACCAGCGCGAGGACGCCGGAGAGAAATTCGCTGACGTTCATGCGGCAACGCTTGTAATAAAGCATTCGTTCCATGAAGACGCCCATGGCCACGACGCCGCAGACGAAAAGGATGACCATGAGCGGCCCGCCCCGTTGCAGGAGAGAGAAGAGGCCGACTTTTTCTTCGACCGGGGCGATGGGGACTTGCGCGAGGATTGTGGCGAACATAGATAGCTCCAATCACCAGATGAACGACTTGGTTTCAGCGACAACCGTGTCACCCTTGAGCACGGTGAATCGCCACGAGCAGACGGGGCCGTAGGCGAGATAAGCTTTATCGACCACGGCGAAATAGGAACGGGTGGTGCCTGAGACGTGAGGCATTTTTTGGCTCAGGGTGCGGATGACATCCTTGCTGTTGACCTGGCGATATTCAAACCGCGTGGTGAAATCACCCTGGGATCCGCCGTTGCTCCAGGTGATTGTGAAGTAATGTCCCTGGCGCGCTTTCAACTGTGCCGCAGTAACGGCTCCCCAATTGAGATATTGAATTTCGGCGAGGAGGGCGGCATTGGAGGCGCCATTGTAGCTGCTGTCGTTCTGGACATCGTGAATGAGGGGCACCTTGATGTGTTTATCCAAGGCAACTTTTTCGTGAGTTGACGTGCTGGAAGTCTCCGCATTTTCCTGGGACCCGGGATCATCGGGCTTGGAGGCGATCACGAAATGTTTTTGCACGGGGCCGAGGTCAGCATCGGAAGGGGGTTCCTCTTCGTGGGCCTTGGGCGGAGCATAAGAACCGCTGTTTTCCGGCTCGGCGGTCGCCTCGGGAAGCTTGGTGGGGGTCTTCGGTTGTTTTTTGGAAGACGTTTGGGCAAAAGCGGGCGTGGTCGATATAAAGGCGACCAAGGCAAAAAGAGCCATCCAGCGCATGGAGGAGAGTAATGAACGGAGGGGGCTGATGTCAATCATCTGAAAACGGATTAAGTGCGGCAAGGGATTCATTACGAGGTCATTCCGCAATTAAATCATATTCCTTTGCGGCAACCACGGTGACTTCCGCGAACTGGCCCACGGGTAGATTTTCGGGAACAAAAACCCGGGCATCGACTTCCGGCGCATCGGCTTCACTTCGTGCGAGGCCGGGGGCTTCGACCAAAACGCGAATCTTGCGACCCACGGCGGCGGCGCTTTGTTCGAGGGCGATGCGACGTTGCAAAGCCATGGCGCGTTTCCAACGCGATTCCTTGGTGCGGGAGGGAAGATGTCCTTCGCGCTTGGCTGCACGGGTGCCATCTTCGCGGGAATAGCGAAAAACACCGAGTCGCTCGAAGCGGGTCTCCTCGATGAATTGAAGCAGTGTCTCGAAATCTTCCTGGGTCTCGCCGGGGAATCCGGCGATGAATGTCGTGCGCAAGGCGATGCCCGGAACGCCCGCGCGAATGCGTTTGATCAAGTCGCGGATATGTTGGGAGGATGTCTCGCGACGCATCGCCTCGAGCATTGGATCGGAAATGTGCTGGAGCGGCATATCGACATAACGGGCGACCTTCGGGCACTCGGCGATGGTCGTGATGAGTTCGTCGCTCCAATGGGCGGGGTGCGTATAGAGCAGTCGAATCCAGAAATCGCCCTCGATCTTTTGCAATTCGCGCAGCAGATAGGTCAGCGAATCGCCGCGTGTCGAATCGACGAGCGCGCGCGGCCCGGCTTTTTCCTCCCAGCGATCCATGCCGAAATAAGTTGTGTCCTGGGAGATGAGATTCAGTTCGCGCACGCCTTCCGCCACGAGCTGTCGCGCCTCGGCCACGATGGAATCGACGGTGCGGCTGCGATGGCGTCCGCGCATTTGCGGAATGATGCAGAAGGAGCAGGGATGATTGCAGCCCTCGGCAATTTTCACATAGGCCGTGTGATTCGGGGTGAGGCGAAAACGTGGGGTGTCGAAATCGGGAATGAAGCGGGGCTGGGGCGTGACGAAATTTTCCGGCGCTTCCTCCTCCTCGCGATCCCTGGCCAGCAGGCCTTCGATGATGGGCGCGATCTGAGTGAGTTGATCGAGTCCGATGAAGGCATCGACCTCGGGCATCGAGGTGCGCAGTTCACTGGCGAAACGCTGTGCCATGCATCCGGCCACGATGAGTTTCTGCGCGTGATGCCGGCGGTGCAGTCCGCGGCGCTGGTTGGCCTCGAGGATCGCGCCGATGCTTTCCTCCTTGGCGGCGTCGATAAAAGAGCAGGTGTTGACGATCATCACGTCGGCTTCATCCGCGTTGGGGGTGAGAACCATGCCAGCCTTGTGCAGGTGGCCCGCCATGATTTCGGAATCGACGAGGTTCTTGGCGCAACCCAGCGAGATCAGCCCGACCTTCAGGCAACCTGCGGGAGCGATGACGGCGGAGGCGCTCATGGCTGGTGGGACTCCACCGTAAAGGTCTCGGGTTTTTCCTTGTCGCTGTGAGGCCCGTAGTTAAGGCCATCAAGTGAAATATTTACGGCGGATGGATTCTCGACATTGATCGAAAACTTATGGCCGTCAAAACCTGCGGACTGTCCGGCATGGATCACCGCCGCATAAAGGGAGCGTTCCAGGTCGGGAGCATCGAGGGCCGTGACGCGCACGAACGAATCGCGCGTGGCGGTCAAAATGAGACGCTTGCCAGTGGCGGAGGGAGGCGCCGCCAGGGGAGGAACGGGCGGCGGGGCATTCTCTGTATGTGCCGAGCCGGAAGCCCGGGCGCTTGGGGCCGATTTTGGCATGGGGTGAGGCGGGGCGGCAGGTGCATCATTGGTCAGTTCGTTTGGATCAACTGCTTGGGCGCGGGGCGCGTTTGTCGTATCGAGAGTTACAGAAGATGGCGGAGCATTCGTCAGGTCAGAAGGATTGACTGGTAATGCTTTGACCGTTTGCACGGAAGCGCCGGCGGTGGGTGCGGCATTTGTCGTGGCGGCTACCGCAGAGGTGGTTCCATTGTCCACGGGCAGAGCCTTGGCGGCATGGGTGGTGTCATCGGTGGGTGGTGCGGTATTGGAATTGAGTGGCAACGCACGGGGAGTTGATTCCGCGCTGGCATTATTAGGTGCGATATTTGTGGTCGCGGGGCTGGTTTCCGTTTTCTGGGAGTCGGAAAAATCGTGCTGGAGTTCCCCGGCACGATAAGCTTGGAAAAGTACATAGGAGATGACGAAGATCACTCCGCAACCGAGCACCATCACGACGTAAAGCCCGACGTTGCTTCCGGTTGATTGTTTCGTAACCAACTTGCCGGATGGCTCCGGAATGTAGGGAAGCCCGGAGTCGTTGATGAAGCTCGCGTTGTCGTCCTCGGGCAGCTTGTTGTCGAGTTGGCGAAGGATTTTGTATTCATCCAGGCCGAGGGCACGGGCGTAGGTACGGACGAATCCGCGGGCGTAGGCCGGGCTGGAGAAATGGGTGTAGTCGTCCGTTTCAAGATCGCGCAGGCGATCGACCCGGATCTTGGTCTCGCGGGCGGCAAGTTCGGGCGTCCAGTTTTTGGACAGGCGCGCCTCTTGAAGTTGGGTTCCGACAGTTTTCATCGCAAAGGATAAGCGTAGGGATTAACCCGGCAGGATTCAAGATAGTCCGTAAAGAGGAGGCGCGGCACTGCGTCAACCTGTCGCTTACCCCCTCAACTGCCTGTCATCCTGAGTGAGTTGCGAAAGCTTGAAGTTCAAGGTGGGCTGGGCTGGCGGCGGCTGATTGACGGAATTACGGAATTACCAAATTAAACGGAATTAACGGAATTTTTTTGGATGGGATTAATATGATTAACAGGATTGGCTAAAGGAAAAATCCCATTGCCTTTAAAATCAATTTAATCTTTTGGGTGTAATTCCTCGAAGCTTGCGGTTAGCAGACCTGACCGCCGCTGGCCCAGCGGCGGCTACCTTGAATGCCCCGGAGCTTGCGGCTAGTTTTTGAGCGAGATGAGGTTGACCGTGACGTTGCCACGACCAGGCGGGAAGGCAACAGTGATCGTTTTGTGGAACTCCGTTTTCATAGTGTCGGCGGCACCACCGGAGTCGGCCTTAAAAGTTTGCGATTCGCTCGAATTCTTGTCGGGTTGGCAGGCAAAATAATAACACCAGAGAGTTCCGAGATCGGTAAGGATAACCGCCCAGTTTCCGGGTGAAAGCCTGCGGGTAACGTACCCATTCAGTCCAACGGCAGTGAAAACATCGCTATAATAGTCGGACTTGGCTGAAAAGGAGCAATCGGGCGAGAGGGTATAGTTGACCTTGAGGCTCATTTTGAGGTTATTCGTGGTAAATTCCTGGGTTAATTTGGACCACCGGCTCGATTTGAGGTGAATGACTATGCCCGGGTTGAGGGCGGCTGAAGGGGCGGAGGCGAGGGGATCGTTTTTTTTGGCGAGTTCCTTGGCGACATCTGAAGCCAGTTCGCCATCGCCGTACCAGTGGCTGAGGCCTTCACTGAAATCTCCGTTGAGGAGGCACTCGTCAGCCCTGAGTGGAAGAAGCAGCCCAGCGACAAGAAGGATGAGAATCGGTTTTTTTATAAGGGCTGTTGGGATTGTTATCACGACGCAATGTAAACATCATTTCCCTTTTCAGCGAACTCTTTCGACTTTTCATGGAGGCCAGCGGTTAATGCCTCCTGTTCCGCGATGCCTTTTTCGGCGGCGTATTTGCGGACATCCTCGGTGATTTTCATCGAGCAGAAGTGGGGGCCGCACATGGAACAGAAATGGGCCGACTTGGCGCCTTCCTGCGGAAGGGTTTCATCGTGGAAGGAACGGGCGCGCTCGGGGTCGAGACCCAGGTTGAACTGGTCTTCCCAACGAAATTCAAAACGAGCCTTGCTGAGCGCGTTATCGCGTTCGGATGCGCCGGGAAATCCCTTGGCGAGATCGGCGGCGTGGGCGGCGATTTTGTAGGCGATCACGCCTTCGCGGACATCATCCTTGTTGGGTAGTCCGAGATGTTCCTTGGGCGTGACGTAGCAAAGCATGGCGCAGCCGTACCAGCCGATCATCGCCGCGCCGATCGCGCTGGTGATGTGGTCGTAACCGGGCGCGATGTCGGTGGTGAGCGGGCCGAGCGTATAGAAAGGCGCCTCGGCGCACTGCTTCAATTCAAGCTCCATGTTTTCCTGGATGAGTTGCATCGGCACATGTCCGGGGCCTTCGATCATCACCTGGCAATCGTGCTTCCACGCTTTTTGCGTGAGTTCGCCGAGCGTGGCGAGTTCGGCGAGTTGCGCTTCATCGTTGGCGTCCGCGCCTGCGCCGGGGCGGAGACCGTCGCCGAGCGAGAACGAGACGTCGTAGGCGCGCATGATTTCGCAAATCTCGTCGAAGTGGGTGTAGAGGAAATTTTCCTGGTGATGTGAAAGGCACCACTTGGCGAGGATCGAGCCGCCGCGGCTGACAATGCCGCACATGCGCCGCGCGGTCATAGGCACATAACGGAGCAAGACACCGGCGTGAATCGTGAAGTAATCGACGCCCTGTTCGGCTTGTTCGATGAGCGTGTCGCGGTAGAGATCCCAAGTGAGTTCCTCGGCACGGCCACCGACTTTTTCGAGCGCTTGATAAATCGGCACGGTGCCGATGGGCACGGGCGAATTGCGGATGATCCATTCGCGGGTTTCGTGGATATTTTTACCGGTGGAGAGGTCCATCACGGTGTCGGCTCCCCAACGGATCGCCCAGGTCATCTTTTCGACTTCCTCCTCGATGGAGGAGGCGACGGCGGAGTTGCCGATGTTGGCATTGATCTTTACGCGGAAATTGCGCCCGATGATCATCGGCTCGCTTTCGGGGTGGTTGACGTTGGCGGGGATGATGGCGCGACCGGTGGCGACTTCCTCGCGCACAAATTCGGGCGTGATGATGGGACGCGAAGCGAGGCGTGCCCCGAAAGCGTGGCCGGGATGCTGATGACGTAAATCCGTTTGGGCGAATTTGCCGGAATTTTGCTGGCGACCCAATGTTTCCCTGGTCGCGATGTATTCCATCTCGGGCGTGATGATGCCTTTGCGGGCATAATGCATTTGCGAGACGTTGCCGCCCGGGACGGAACGGCGGGGTGCGCGCTTGAGGCCGGGAAAGGGTTGAAGCTGTCCCTTGGTTTCGCGCTGGCTGGCAAATTCGACGTGACCAGCGGTGAGATAGCCGTTGTCGCGGGGCTGGACTTCGCGACCCGAGTAAGTTTCGGTGTCGCGGCGTTCGTCGATCCATTCGGCGCGCAGGGGTTGAAGTCCCGCACGAATATCAATCTTCACTGCAGGATCGGTGTAGGGGCCGGAGGTATCGTAAACGCGCAGGGGCGGATTCTGCATCAACTGGCCCTGGAAATCGCGGGTGGGAGATTGAGTGATCTCGCGCATGGCGACGCGGATGTCGGAGCCTGTCGCCTCAATGTGGATTTTCTGCGAATTGGGAAAAGGCTTGGTGACGTTGCGCAGGATTTTTGACTTCGCGGGCTTGCGTTTTGTAGCGGGTTTCTTCGCGGGGGCATTGGTCGGGTTCAAGGGCTGAATCATAAAGTAATCTCCATTAGATCGGGTTAAATCGGGGAGGGGATTCAGGCACCGCACGGCAGTGCCACAACTCCCTCCGCCGGCATGACCCGGATCAGGTTCATCGGGTCGTTTGCATCCGGCAAACCTCTCAGCCCCGGCGGGCTCCCCGTTGTTTTGTTAGCATAAACCGCCTAGACGTGGGTGCAAGGTCGTTTTGTGGGAACAGGTTATTTGCTTAAACTCTGGGTAGTGTCCTAGTTTGGGGAATTACATATCTAATCACCTTAGATGCGTTGGAGCTTAGAAGAGGTGATTGCGCTATTACCTTGATCGGTTGGTATGGCCGATCCAAGATCGGCATTACGAATGAACGCGCCATTATTATTTATGGGAATTGCGTCATTTCTGATCGGCTTGTTGTTTGTTCTACTTCCCAAACCCATTGGTATCGGGCTCGCCAGACTCAGTAAGGCCATCTGGAATCGAACGGAAGAAGATTCTTCCTATCAGGCGCGCTTGGGCGTCAGAATGAGAGGTAAGATGAGGGAGGTCTTCCCACAATTTTCACCCAATCTTGATGATCAGTGTAAAACGGCAAGGTCAATCCGCATAATGGGAATTGTATTTATGGTTCAGGCACTTCCCTTTTTCGTCCTTTCGGTAATCCTGAGAGACGTAAATTGGCACTGAGGGGCTTCCTAATTTCAAACTGTACCACTACCAAACTCTGTCATCACTAGACAAGCTCGGGATGAGCAGGCTAAGGGAGGTTACGGTTGGGGCGGTTGGGACTTGGAAGGTTTATCTTATTCCTCTGTTGCAATCGGGTGCGGGTCATTCTTTCCCGGAGTCCTCCTTCTTTGATGAAGTCCTGCTCCAGTCGGCGGATTTGCTGGTCCAGGAGATAGTTGGTCTGGTGGATAAGACAGAGGGCGATGTTGGCGACAATTTCTGGAGGGCGTGTTTCGCAGAGTTTACGATAGGTCTCATAGGTCACGTGGGGGCGATTTCCCAATTTGCGGACGTATCGGGCTTCCTTGGAATCTTTCTCCCAGATAGGGTGATTTCTGACCCGGAGGAAGTCGCGGTAATCGACCAGTAATTCTTCCAGGCTGGCTCTCGCCACGTTCGTGAGCTTGATTTCCATTTCCTTGGATGTCCCGGAAGCCTTGCTGCCTTCCACGATGTTTTGTTTTCCAGAGCGGGCGGCCTGAACCATCTGATCGATCGTGCGGTCCCTTTTGGCAAGGAAGCGTTGGCAGAAGTGGTAGGTCAAATCATAGACAACTTCCGCTTTCTGGTAGGAAAGCAATTCCTGGTAGTGACCATGAGGAGGGATGAAACCGGCCGTATGACTCATGGTGAATATAAGACTTATAAGTCTTATAGGACTGATGTATAACAGGCAAATAATAATTGCGATGGCCAAGACTCTCAAAGATTTAACTGCGCAGGAGGTGCTCGCGCTGGCGATTCAGGCGGAGGAGGAGGATGGCCGGGTTTACGCTGATTTGGCGGAGCGTATCGCCAAGGATTATCCCGACACAGCGAAGTCGTTGCAGGCGATGCACGATGAGGAGGACGGTCATCGGCATCGGTTGATTAATCTTTATCGCGAGCGTTTCGGTGAGCATATTCCGCTGATCCGGCGGCAGGACGTGAAGGGCTTTATCACGCGCAAGCCGCTTTGGATGAATTCGATCCTGACCGTTTCGATGATCCGGCGCGAAGTTGAAAATATGGAGCAGGAGGCGCGCAATTTGTACCGGGCGGCCATCGCGCAAACCAGCGATGCGGCGGTGCGGCAGTTGCTGGGCGACCTGGCTGCGGAGGAGAGTAAGCATTACGAAATGGCTGAGTCGATGGATCAGCAGCAAAAGGCTTCCGGTGCTCGGGACAAGGAGGACGTTTCCGAGCGGCGACGTTTCGTGTTGCAAATCGTGCAGCCGGGATTGGCGGGACTCATGGACGGTTCGGTTTCGACGCTCGCGCCGGTATTTGCTGCGGCCTTTGCGACGCATCAAAGCAAGGACGCTTTTCTGGTCGGGATGGCAGCGTCAATCGGCGCGGGGATCAGCATGGGCTTTGCCGAGGCGATGTCGGATGACGGGGTGTTGAGCGGACGCGGTCGCCCGTGGGTGCGCGGGACGGTGTGCGGTCTGATGACTTCGCTGGGCGGCGTCGGGCATACGTTGCCGTTCCTGATCACGAATTTTTATTATGCGATTTCGATTGCGGTGGCGGTGGTGGCGGTGGAGTTGGCGGTGATCGCCTGGATTCGCCATCGCTATATGGATACGCCGTTGCTTTCGGCGGCGTTTCAGGTGGTTGTGGGAGGTGTTCTCGTTTTTATCGTGGGGATTTTGATTGGATCGGCGGGGTGAGCATTGCGTTTTTTTGACGGAATTACGGAATTACGGAATTACCAAATTAAACGGAATTAACGGAATTTTTGGACAGGATTAATAGGATTAATTGGATTGGGAGGGGGCGGAAAGATTTCGCGCGATCTTTGCGGTTTCTGCGTCTATGAAGATAGGAAGACCGCGCTTATGAAAAAATATTTCCTCCTGCTAAGCCTGCTGTTTCTAACGTCGGGTGCGGTTTTTGGTGATGCGATCGCCTTGAGTGCCCAGTGCCAAAGGGTTCTGCAAGATGCAAAAACCAAAGTGACATATTATGTCGAATCGGATTTACGTCACATTGCTGCGATCAGTCCCGATGGAAAACTCTTGTGGTGTACTGAGGTGCCTCTCGGGTCAGACAAGTCGATTCATATTTACGGATTTAGATATAGTGTGTGGCAGAGCAAGGATGAGAGTATTCTTCTTTTCGGCTATGTCAGCACTAGTCATGAAGGAATGGGTTCCATTAATAAAAAAACCGGGGTTGTTACTGGTGTGGATGTAAATTAGAGATGGCTTACGTAATCTAATTTATGAAAAAACATCTCCTCCTGCTAAGCCTGCTGTTTCTAACGTCGGGTGCAATTTTGGGTGATGCGCCGGTTACTGCTCCTGCTGCTGTCGATCCTGCATCGAAGATAATAAAAGTGCTGCAAGACCCGGAAACCAAGGTGGTCTATTACCTCGAATCGGATTTGCGTCACGTTGCTGCGATTAGTCCCGATGGGAAGCTTCTGTGGTGTTGTGAGGTACTTCCCGCAGTGAACGATAAAAGTAAAGTTATCGAGAGTCATATTACCGGATTTAGCCTGGAGCAGGGTAAGTACAAGGATTTCATTGGTTTCTATTTTGGCCCCTTTACGGGATTCGCCTTTATTGATAAAAAAACCGGGGTTATCGCTAGTGCGGGCCAGAACTAAGAATCCTTTTCGTACCGCGAACAGCGCCGTTTGTTTGGTTTGCCCGTTTGGGGTTGGCTCGGTAAGTTTTTTTTATGCCGAATCCGTTCGTTCCGTCACCAGACGCCAAAGCCAAACTTCTGTCCTCGACTCTCAGCAACATCGAGCGCGTTTATAATGACCCTGCGGTGACTGATCGTGACCGGGCGAGCATTGACGAACTTGTAGCGCAGAAGGCGTGGACGGAACTCGACGACCGCTTTTTCCGCGACATCGCTTTTGGCACGGGCGGGATGCGCGGGCGCACCATCGGCAAGGTCGTGACCAAAGCCGAGTCAGGAAAACCGCAGCCCCTGGATCGCCCTGAATTTCCGGGCACGGGCACCAACATGCTCAATTACGAGAATGTTCACCGGGCGGTCTCGGCCTTGGGGGCTTATCTCATCGATGGCTACGCGGGCGAAAAATTGAGCGTGGTGATCGCACACGATACGCGATTTTTTTCACGCGAGTTTTCGTTGAAAGCGGCCGGGGCGCTTAATGCGCTCGGCATCAACGCGCTTCTTTTTCCCGAGGATCGCTCGACGCCGCAGCTTTCATTTTCGGTTCGTCAATTCGGCGCGTATGCGGGGATCATGATCACCGCCAGTCACAATCCGCCGCACGACAACGGCATGAAATTTTATTCCCGTGATGGCGGGCAGGTCGTGGAACCCCATGCGACGGGCATCACGAAAAAGTTCCAGCAATTTGCCGCCGATCCTGCCGCCCTTTCCGCCTTGCTGAAGACGATCAAGACGCTCGGCAAGATTATCACGCTCGATATGAAGGCCGACCAGGTTTATCAGGACGCCGTGGCTGACCTGGTGCTGGAACCGACGGCGATTTCGGCCACACGCGGAAAAATCAAATTTGTCTATACGCCGCTGCATGGAACGGGCATTCACGCGACGCCTGCGCTGCTCGATAAGTTCGGCTTTCACTATTCCATCGTCGAGATGCAGCGGAAGGGTGACGGTCGATTCCCCACGGTAAAATCGCCGAATCCCGAAAACGCGGAAGCGCTGGAACTCGCCATCAAGCAGGCCGAATCGGAGAAGGCCGATGTCGTGATGGCGACTGATCCCGACTGCGACCGCATGGGCGTGGCGGTGCGCGATGCGGGAGGGAAAATGATTCTGCTGACGGGCAACCAGATCGGTTCGATCATGGCCTACTACCGTTGTTCACGTCTTGCGGCCCAGGGCATCCTGACCGAGGCCAATCGCAAGAATGCGGTGATTATCAAGACCTTCGTCACTACTGATTTGCAGAAGCGGATTGCAGAGCGTTTTGGAGTCGGCTGCATCAATACGCTGACCGGCTTCAAGTATATCGGTGAAAAGATGTTTGATTATGAGAAGGCGCTCAAGGATTCCGATTTCGGCAAGCGCCCGGCGAAGGAACGCCGCGCTGAATCGCTGGCGCGCAGTCATTTTGTGATTTTTGGCGGGGAGGAGAGTTACGGCTACACGGGCGGCGATTATGTGCGCGACAAGGACGCCAACGCTGCGGTGTTGATGTTTGCCGAAGTGGCGGCGTGGGCGAAGTCGCAGGGCCAGACGCTCGGGGAATATCTCGACGAGATTTATCGCGAACTCGGTTTTTATACGGAGCGGCTGGGGACGCTGACTTTCGAGGGCGCCCAGGGCGCGCAACAAATCGCGAAACTGCTCGCGTCATTTCGTGCTGAGCCTCCCACGCATTACCAGGGGCAGGTGGTCGTGCGCGTCGATGACTTTGGCCGGGATGATTTCCATGACGCGGATGGAAAAGCCATTCCGAAGGAAACGATGCTTCTTTTCCACCTGGCCGATGGCGGTCGGATGGCGGTGCGCGGCAGTGGCACGGAGCCGAAGATCAAATTTTACTTCTTCACCCGCGCCGATGCGACGGGTGACCTGGCTGCGATCAAGGCCCAGCGCAAGGCTTTTCTCGATGCTTGGTGGACCGAAGTGCAGGAGGATGTGAAGCGGAGAGTGGGGTAAGTATTCAGTCATTTCGAGCTTATCGAGTGATCAGTTCTGTTCTTCTGAATAAAAGCAGCCTGAACTGATCCTTCGACAACCCCTTCGACTTCGCTCAGGGCGCGGCTTGCTGCCGCAGCTACCGAAGGATGACAGATTGTGGTAGCGGCGATCACCCAACTCATAAACCATGGCGTCATTCCGAACGGAACCGAGCCGAAAGATCGTGACCAAGCAATATGTTCACCCGAGGTAAAGTTGAGGAATCGGTTTGAAAAATTCGACTTGGGAACAAATACCGATTCCTCGACTTCGCTCGGAATGACGGTTCCGTTTCGGTAATTTTCGGCAAATTGATACACCACCCTCATGCAGTTCTCCTTGTCATGCCTTCGACGAGGATTCACAATCGCCAGTTCACATGGCCAAAGCAGCATTAGGCAAAGGACTCAGCGCCCTGATGGGTGGATCGAGCGGACTCGCGGCTCCCGAACCGGTGGCGGAGCGGGGCGAAACGATTCGTCAGGTCGCGCGCACGGAAATCGTTCCGAGCCCGTTGCAACCGCGTAAAACATTTCGCCCGGAAGAACTCCAGGAGATGGTCGATTCGATCCGCGAGCGGGGAATCATCCAGCCGCTGATCGTCCGCCAGGTTAATAATAAATACGAACTGATCGCGGGTGAACGCCGTTGGCGGGCATCGGGCGAGGCGGGTCTCAAGACGTTGCCGGTCATCGTGCGGGAAGCGAGCAATCGCGATGTCCTCGAATTGGCGCTGATCGAAAATCTTCAACGCGCCGACCTGAGCGCGATCGAGGAAGCCGAAGCTTATGCGCGGTTGATGAAGGAATTTTCGCTGACGCAGGAACAGGTGGCGCGACAGGTCGGGAAGGGGAGGGTGGCGGTGGCGAATGCCGTGCGTCTGCTCACGCTTCCGCCTCAGATTCAGGCGTGGGTGAGCAGTGGCGATTTGAGCGTGGGTCACGCGAAAGTTTTGCTCGGCTTAAGTCGTGCCGAGGAACAACTGCTCGCGGCAGAACGCATTCGCAAGGAGAACCTGACCGTTCGCGCGACGGAATTGCTGGTTGAATCGTTGCGTACGGGGTCTAAGCCCAAGGCTGGACGGAAGGCAGTTACGGCTTCGACCAACGCCGTCTTTTCCGACTTGGAGAAACGCTTGCAGCGGCATGTGGGAACGCGTGTTCGCATTCTGGGAAAAGCCAATGCGGGAAAAATCGAAATCCATTATTTTTCCGCCGACGACCTGGATCGCATTCTCAAAATCGTGCGATTACCTTCAGCGTAGGGAAATGAAGAGGGAGTTCTCTTCAGGGGTTTTATTTTTTAGTGTAGCGCAGCAAGAGTCCGACAACATTTTTTGGGTTAAAATCGCTGGCTTTGTGACCAATATCCTCGCCAGTAAAACGGCCTATTTCTTTACCATCCGGATCGACGACGATTAGAGTGGGAAATACCTCGACTTTAAAATGATCCTGAAGCTTGTCATTTTGCAGGGCTACGGCATCAGATAGTTTCGTGCCGTTCGGAAAATCAATTGTGACGGGAACGAAATTTTTTGTGACGAAGGCCTTGAAGGCAGGATCGGGGAAGACTTCCTTTGCCAGAAGCATGCAACCTGGACACCAGTCGGAACCGGTAAAATCGAGCAACACGAGTTTGTTTTGTTGTTTGGCTTGAGCGAGGGCAGCCTTGTAGTCGGTTGTCCAATATTCTGCACGCACGAATGCAATGGAGGCCAGGGTCAAAAGAAGGAATGGGAGCAATATTTTCATAATTAAGGGGAGGGATTCAACTTAGAGCCATATACCATCCCTGCAATAGGGGTGTTTTTTTAATCTCTTGAGGTTCATCTCCCCATTATCAGGCCAGCGGGGAGGGTGGTTAGCTAAGCCATTGATTCTTAGCTAGATTATCGTAGGATAAACCCTTATAGTGCGATTGCTAATTTCACCATTGTACATTTTCCATAAATAAGTATAAAAAAGCATTATGGCTGATTCCGCCACCCCTCCGCCTTCTGGTAAACCCGATGTAAACGCCCCGAAAAGGGAAACCTTAAGGATCAGTCTGCCTCCACGGCCGCTTAAGCCTGCTTCCACCAAAATTACGCCACGGCCTAATATTTCAGCCGCCACGACATTACCGATTCATCCGAGCAGTAGTACGCATATTAGTCCTGTGCCCGAAGTGCCTGCAGCTCCTGCATGGTCCACGAATGTAACGAAGCCAATGCCCAAGGTGGTCGCGGCACCTACTGCGCCGCCAATGACGGGTTCGCCCCCCAAGGCAAAAACAAAACCTCTTTTCCCAGCCACGCCTCCGATTCAACCTGACGCAGCGGATCGTCCAATTACCACAGTTGTTCCTAATCCAGGTATTGGAGCACCTGCTCTTCCCAATCCGACGGCTACACCTTCGGGCACAATGGGGGTGCAGCCACCGCGCGTTATCGTTGCCAATCCGCAGGCCAAAGTATTTATCAATAGCGGCAAGATGGAGATGTCGGAGGATGTCCAGCCGGTGTCGCACCAGAGTCGTCCCCCGGCGTTGCCCATGACGCAAACATTGCCTGCCGTCCAGAAGAGCAATCCGCCTGTGCCTGCACCCGTGATACTGAGTCCGGCGAAAAGCCAGCCTACTGAAATCAAGCCTCCGGTCTCCGCTCCGCCGTTGCCTTCGTCTTTAAGCAGAACGGCGCTGTTGCCTCTTACTCCCCAGCCGCCGATTACTTCCGCTCCGCCAGTGCCGAAGACGCCACCTCCCGAGGTTCAATCGGGTGTCACCGCGGCTTCAGGTCGCCCGACTCTACCCGATGGAACGCAGGCTCCGGTTCAGATCAAGAAACCGACGGGATCTTTGCGTCTTGCTGATCTTCCTGTCGCTACTGGCGCAAATGCAGTCACTCAGCCAATGGAGGGATCATCCGCCGCCACGATCAAACCAGCGGCGAGCACCCCCCCGGCCATGCCGACCCCGGTAAAGCCTCCGCCAGCAGCGGTGCCTGCTGTTCCGGCAAAGCAGGAGCCTGTTGCGGCCAAGCCCCCCGCGGTGCCTGCCCCGGTGACTACTACTGCATCTTCAGGGCTGCCTCCAGTTCCCGCAGTCAGTTCTCCGCCAACTCCGGCCATGCCCAGGTTTCAAGGAACCACTTCGACGGCACCTTTGCCCTTGCCGATTCCCCAGCAACCTTCCGTTACTGCGCCCAAGCCGGTGGTCACGCCTCCGGCAGTTCCTCAGCCAGCGACAGTTGTTGAAAGCAAACCAGTGACCATGCTGCCCCCCGCAGTTCCGCAACCAGCACCCGTTACTGCGAGCAAACCCATGGCGCCTCCTCCTGCAATTCCCCAAACCTTTCCGAGTAAAACGGCTGTCATAACACCAGCGGCACCTTTAGTGCCGGTGACTGAAACTTCGCAGACACAACCTCCACGCACGGGAAAACTACCGATGCCCGGCCCGGTCATTCCAGTTGCCGCCGTGCATCCGCCTGCGCAACCACCACCTGTTGCCAATAAAAAAACCAGTTTTATTCCCACGCCTCCGCGGGTTTCCGCTGCCGCAGCCACCACCCCCATGAGTCCATCTCAGCCGAGTTCTTCCACCCCAGCCGCCGTTCCGACTGCGATCAAGCAGGAGAAGCCTTCCGTGGCACCGCCACGCCGGACACAATCCATGGCGATGCCGATGGCTGCTTCCGCCATTGCGGCGACTGTCACGCCAAAGGTCAACACACCGGCACCGGCTCCAGTTGCCGTGCCAGTTGCTCCAGTCACAAGCGCCGCAGTTGTTCCGGTCAAGCCGGCAGGTTCTGTTCCGGGCGCAATCACGCCGATCAAGCCGGTGAGCCCGGTTGCAGGCGCAGTTGTTCCGGTCAGCCCCATCAAGCCGGTGACTCCTGGTGTTGCACCGCTTAAGCCGACCTCGGCATCTCCTGTCACGCCTGTTGATCCGAATAAAAAGTCGGGTACCTCCGTCATTAAAAATGCCCCGCCGAAAGAAACGGCGCGCATTACGGTCAAGCCAAGTTATTCCGCTGCGAGTGCCGTTGCGGCTACTGCGGCCACCGCTGCTGCTGTCCCCGTAGTCCGTGCCGCAGGTGGTACGCCAACGGTCAAGCCCGTCGGTGGCGCAATGCCTGTGGCTGCTGTTGGCGGAGCCAAGCCTGTCGTCTCAGCTGCAGGGGCCAAGGTCACTCCCAAGGTTGGCGGCGGCGTTCCCATGGCGGCTGGAGCCGGAGCCACGCCGGTCAGGGCACCCTCGACAACAAGCACCGTTCAATATCAGGAAGAAGCCCCGAAAGGCTCAACCACGGTGAGCACATCGCTGGCGTTCGCGCTTGCGCTATTCACCTGGTGCGCGGCAGGAATCTTGCTTGCTGGCGCTTTTTCGCTTATCTGATAAGGTATCTGTAAAAGGAAAATAAATGAGCACCCAAGCCACATCTGTCAGTTCACTCGATTTCGACCGCGAAGTTACCCAGTCCGACAAATTGGTCATTGTCGATTTTTGGGCCGAATGGTGCGGCCCCTGCAAAATGATCGCGCCGCTGCTGGATGAAATTGCGCGCGAAATGCCCGACAAGGTCAAGATCGTGAAGGTCAATGTTGACCAGGAACAGGCGCTTGCCCAAAAATTTGGCATCTACAATATTCCGACGCTCCTCTTCTTCAAGGGCGGAACCGTACGCGAGCAGGTGGTTGGAACCGCCGCGAAAAAGGTTCTGGTCGAAAAGATCAATTCCCACTCCTGAAAATATCCGGTGGGGAAATTCCCTTCATGAATATCCCGCGAGTGTGGCGTAAAGGTAGCGCGCGGCCTTCCCAAGGCTGAAGTCGGAGTTCGATTCTCCGCACTCGCACCAGACTCGGAGCGTAAAAAGGAGAGGTATCTTTTCGGTTTGAGACTGGCCTTAATCTGCCATCCTAAGACATGCTTGATCCCTTTTTCTTTCCTCGTCGCTATCCGATTAGTGATCGATGCGTAGATTCTCCGGATTGAACGGGCGATCTGCATTGTCGGCAGACACCCTATGGCAGACGACAAAACTGCGTCTGGGATCGGTCGGATGGGTCACACTTTCAAGTCTAAGCTGAGTGCCAGGTTTTGTGCTGTCGATCTTACTGCGCTCGACAACGTAGCGAACGAAATCCTCATTTGGGCCGATCAGGAAGCGCTCGCATTCAGTGGCAATTGCCAGATTCATCCCGCTTAGTTCCTGCCGATTGACCTCGATATGCCCCAGTCCTATTCCTCGGCCACGAATTCGAAGAGCAATTTTCTGAGTGAGTGGGACTACTTTGGTTACATCCTCGGAAAGCAGACCGAGGATCGGTTTATCGCTTTTACGAAGATGTTTCGGAATGATGTATCCGAACGGCGAGTCTGAAGTAATGAATGATCTCTTCGGAGGCGCGTGAACCACTTCCCAATCCATGAACACGAGCTCTTTTGCAGCTTTTCTCGCCTGCTCGATCATTAGGTCAAGCGTGATGTTTCGATGACCCTCAATACGATATTTTTCTTCATGAATAAATGCATGAAAACTCTCCGCAGTTAGGATTGTTGTCTGGTCCAATTTTGCCAGGAATATTTCTGCGGCTTCTACGGTTGGAATCCTCTCTTTGGCGATGAGCTTATGGAACGATTCTGCGATCTGGTGGGTCTCTCTCTCAAATTTGGGGGTTCGAGCAAACAAGAAGGCAATGAAGAAACTCAGATCAGCTCGTTCGGCATGTTCCAGTCGCTCTCCGTTTTCCAGTTTGGAGATGATGGGTTTTGCGTTTGATTCGGTGCGCGACAAAAGGTCCTCAACGAGGCAGTCGGTCTCTCCATTTTCCAGAAGGGTAGTGTAATACTGACCGATAACCGTAGTGTTATGAGGAGCCTGACGCCGATACTCCAGCTTCTTGCGATCATAAAGCCACACGTAGTCAGAACGAGTGAATCCTCGAAGATAAAACTCCGGCAAGAAATGGTGACGTTTGGGGTTCGTGGCTGAATTATATCGTCGCGAGCGCCGGAAGGAAAGGGGGCAGGCAGGGTTCCGGTATTACCCTGCTGGAAGAGCCGGGCATGCAGGCTGGGGCAAAATAGTTAGAGGTCCTTCGACAAGCTCAGGATGACAGGCTTTTTTAATCTTTTGGGTGTAATTCCCGAAGCTTGCTTCGGCTTATGGATAGCCCGCGATCTCCGAGCGCGAGAATTTTCAGCACCGTCGCCCAGCGGTCGACGGCTACCACGGAGGGAGGCACCGCCGATAGGGCCATCGGCGGCTACCTCGGAAGGTACGACGGCTACCTCTGAAATGCCTCGGCGCTTGCTCCGGGGTTCTTTACTTTGTTGCTCACACTTTTGGTCACGCTCGATAGAAGGATAATTGCGAATTTGAACGAAAAGTAGTGCTTATTGCTCTTATCCATGCGCTCGATTAAATTGCAGGTTGCTATGAAACTAGCGGAATTTCAACTTTCACAAAATCAATCAACTCCTCCGACCGGGTTGTCGCTTGCACTTCAGTCTCTTTGGTTCGATGCCAAGGGCGACTGGGAAAAGGCTCACGAGCTAGCCCAAGAGGATGGTGGGACCCCTGGCGATTGGGTTCATGCTTATTTGCATCGTAAGGAAGGCGACGCTTCCAATGCCCGGTATTGGTATGTCCGGGCGGGAAAACCCGTTTACCCCGGCTCGCTCGAAGAAGAATGGGTTGCGATCAGTGAAGCGTTGTTGGCGAAGCGTTGAGATAACAAAATAAGGAGGCAGGCAGGGTTCCGGTTTCCCAGCGTCAAGCAGGAGCAGGTTATTACCCTGCTGGAAGAGTCGGGCATGCAGGCTGGGAGAAAATAGTTAGAGGTCCTTCGACCAGCTCAGGATGACATTGTTTAAAAAGCGAAAAAAGGTGACAGGCACCATTTCGGCTTGAGACTGGTCTTGATCTGCCAAGGCCTAAAGCAGGCGTGTCCTCTTTTTCTCACACTCCAGAAGAACAACGATTTATGATCAGAAAAACTTTGGTGATTTTGGTTTCTGCGACCTTGGCCCTCAGCGTGGGTGCCCAGACCACTCCCACCGTGGCCTCAAAAGTCGTCACTGTGAGCGACCACAAGTACACGGTCTATGACTACGCTGATCCCGCGACGAAAAGTTTTTGTGTGGTGATTCCCGATGGCCTGAAGACGGTGCGAGGCCTCCTGGTTGAATGCAATTATTCGGGTGGCGATTCGCGAGGCGACTGGACTTTTTGCACCTACTATCGCGAATTCATGCATCTGCATGGCTTCGCCCTTGTCGCCTCGGCAGGCGACATCCCGCATGTCAAAGCCTTCCAGGCATTTCGCAACTGCCTGCAAATGGTGAGCGTCGCCTCCGGGCATCCTGAACTGGTCAACGCCCCGTATGCCGCCGTGGGTTTTTCCGCTGGCGGAGGCTTTGCCAGCACCTTGATGACCATGGATCCTGAAAAAACGATTACCGCCGGTATCATCTGCGCACGTTACAATTTCACCGGTGTCACCCCGCCGCCGCCCGCTGCCCTTCTGAGCATTCCGTCGGTTCTCATCACGGGCGAGAATGAGAAACTTAACGATCCTACCAGTGATCCGTCTGCACCCGGGCACTATAAAGTTGATGAAGTGTTCGTGCCGTATCGCCCGATGGGTGGGGAATATGCCTGGATGGAAAAGCAGGGTCTCGGTCACGAGTATGCCGAAAACCGGCAGGATTTGCTGATCATGCCACTGATGGATCTCGCCGTGCGTACGCGTTACCCCCAAGACGGGGATGTGACCAAAGGCCCCATCAAGCTGCTGCGCATCGATCCTGCCAGCGGTTGGGTAGCCGATAACACCACGTGGAAAAGCGGCCTCACAAAAATCGTTCCGGCCAGGCAATTCAAAGGCGACCTCGGCCACTCAAGCTGGCTACAGAATGAGGACATCGCCTTCATTTACCGGGCCTACGCCACCTATAATAACCCGCTGACCATCACCTTGCCGGGACCGTGTGGCCCCGGGACGCCAGCCGTGGATCCGGGGTCGGATGTCCCCATCGTTGTCGATGCCAGCCAATTCCCCAATTGGAAAAAGTTGGAGTTTTACGACGGGGCGAAGAAACTTGAGACAGTCACCGCAGCGCCGACCCAGTTCACCGCGATGAACCTGACTCCGGGCTATCACGTGTTTTCCGTGCTCGGCACGGATGCTGGGGGAGACATTCGATCGTCCAACCCGGTAATGGTAGTTGTGCGGAGCCTGTCCACGGATGCCCATGCTGCCCAGCAATGACTCGCTATGAATTCTGAATAAAATAAGCGAAAAAAAGGGGACAGGCATCTTTTCTGAGGGGAAAAGAGAATGAAGAAGGGCGGATTGACGCGCCGCGTCCTGCGAATTGGTTTTCCCTTGGGTTAAATTCTCGCTGGCGCGAGGGGCAGGGGGTTCTCCTGTCCTTGTTCCGCTCTCGCGGAAGGGCGGACAGGGTGGGAGTCGAACCCACGGTACCTTTGAGAGTACGCTCGATTTCGAGTCGAGTGCCTTAAACCACTCAGCCACCTGTCCTGTGGGGAGGGGATACTACGCCATCGCTTTGTCGCGCGGCAAGAAAATGTGGGTTAGCCTCGGCGCGCCTGCTTGAGCGCCTGATCCATTTCGCGTTTGGCGACGGCCTTTTTGAGGTCTTCGCGTTTGTCGCGCACATTTTTGCCGATGCCGACGCCGAGGAGTACCTTGAGCTTGCGGTTCTTCCAATACATTTTCAGGGCAACAAGCGAGCGTCCCTTGACCGCGATGAGGCTGAAGAGCTTCCGGATTTCCTGCCGGTGGAGGAGTAATCGCCGGACGGCCTTTGGTTCGTGGTTATAGATATGGGCCTGTTTGTAGGGCTGGATGTCAAACTGGTAGAGCCAGACTTCGTTTTTTTCGATGCGCGCGAAGGCGTCGGTGAGGTTGCCCTGGCCGGCGCGGAGCGATTTGACTTCGGTACCAACCAGTACGATGCCGGCCTCGTAGGTTTCGAGGATTTGGTAGTCGCGCAAGGCTTTGCGGTTGGTGATCAGGTCGTCGCCCATGGTACTTCTTTCACCATCCAAGAAAGCCTCAACTGACGCGGTTGTCGAGGCTGCAAAAGTTTAACGAGTGAACGCTCAAGGCGCCTGGGTACCGGACAAGCTGCGCGTGATGTTGATATCGCTGATGGCGATGACCCCGTTGCAATCGACGTCATTCATGTAATTGGTGGCGTCGGTGGTTTGTCCTGAGGCAGCGCGACATAGATTGATGTCGGAGATGCCGACGACGCCGTCGCCGTTGAGATCGCCGTTCAAGACTCGCAGGCTGACGGTTCCCGCTGTCATGATTCCTCCGTCGATGGCGGTGACGTTGGTCAGGTTGACGACCAGTGTCTGGGCGTTGGTGACGTTGCTGAGGGAAAGGGTGACTTTGCTGCCCGATACGGTGGGGGTGGCGAGGGTGGCTGAGCCCGATTGGATGGTGGCTGAGGCGCTGGTCAGGGGTTTGTTAAAACTTGCGACGAGCTGAAGGTTTCCCTGGCGGGATTCGACCGGGGGCGATCCTGCGGCGGGGGTTGAACTGTTCGACACGGCGATGGGCAGTCCGTAGGTTCCGGCGGAACCATGCGTCTTTTGGGATACCGCGCTGAGCAGGGTCGGGGGCGTCAGGCTGCCAGCAACGACACTGACGGTGGTTGTGCCAAGGTTGCCCGAGGCGTCGTGAGCCGTCACTGTGATCACGTTGGTGTTGCCCTGGACGAGGGGGATGCCGTTGATGCTCCACGTGGTGCTGGAGACGGGAACCCCGACGGTGGTCCAGGTTGTGTTGGCGGTGCCCGTGCCGCTTCCGCCCTTATTGTTGCTCCATGTCACTGAGGCCACGAAGTCATTATCGGCAGCTGTGCCGCTGAGGTTCACGGTGGTGCCGGTGGTGCTGAAGCTTGAAGCACTAGTCGGGGAAGTGATTGCGGCGGTGGGCACTATGCTGTCGTGTTGCACCGCGCCGATGTCATAGGCTCCGGTTCTTGGAGATCCGTAAATGTCGGTAGCCGTTTGCGCGATGGTTGTGCCCTGGGCTATCAGGGGACCGCCCGGAGACGGATAAAACTTATGCATATCCGTTACATAACCTGCGGGTAAGGCACCGCCATGATAGTTTGTTTTCCAGACTCCGCCTGGGATATCAAGATTATTGGACATCGAGAGAAGAGCCGTTCCACTGCTATTATTTAATAAAATCGAACTGGGATTGCTATTAATGTTGTAAAAGGCAAAACAATTTCTCATTTCGGTTGTGTAGTGATGGCCATCATTGCCAGTCATGGCGCCCAGAATCAACAAGGCGGTTACGTAACCATTATTCGTGTCATATTTGTCGCCGCAGGTAACATTAAAGATGTGCATGTTTCCTCCGAGCAGGGGTATCGATCCAGATTCGTTAATGGAGGCGATATCCACTCTTGAATCGATGGTGCCGTAAGCCGTGGAGCTAATATCAATGATGTTGTAGAGATAGCTATCCCCGATTGTGTTCATACTGACATTCCATAGTCGGACAATATAGCCCCAGCCGCCATATCGGTATATATTCCGGATGGTGCCGTTACCTCCCTCATTATACATAAGTCCCGAGTCAAGATTATTGATACTGGGACCCGTGACGCTCCAGTTATCAATCAGAAAGTTGAAGAGGGAATGGCTTCTGATCTTGATGTTATCGTAGCTGCCATCGTTGACAAAGATGAGATTTCTCATGTTCATGCCAATATTGACATTTTGATAGGATGTATTCAGTTGAAAGGTTCCACCGTAAATATGGGGTGCGCCAAGAAGCTTGAGGGTATCGAGTGTCAGGTTATAAAAAAGCGTGGTGGCGGGAGTGCCATTGTACACGATGCGGGAGGGAGATGTTGGGTCACCGTCGATCACGGTTCCAGAGTGATCGAATAAGAATCCCTTGATGGTGAGATTCTGGTTATTATTTGTACCACCGGAAGGTTCAAAGCAATAATGGCTGGAGGTCCCGGTGAAAATATAGCCATAGGTCACGCCAGACAGGACGGTGCCGTCGAACTTGACGTTATTCGTCATTCCAACATTGATGGCACCCGTGAAGGTAACCCCTACGCCGGTCGGGATGATTGTGATGCCCGTGAGGCTCCTAAAAGTAGCTCCCGAGTAGGTGCCCGATTGAATTGCAAGCGTGTCTCCGGAGCTAAGGCCCTGGCTACCCATGGAAGTTACCGATATTGTTCCGCTACCAGTTCCAATGGGAACGGTTTTTGCAGAGACGGGTGTAAACACTAAAAATACCATGATCGACAGCATGAAAAGACTTAAAGGCAATTGCTTTTTCAAGCTGGGATATGCGATTTTCATAAATTGATGTATTTTCGAGCTTACGGACTCGTTAAATCTTTTTTTGTTAAGATGTAAATCTTTTCAGGCCTTAAATTAGCTTAGCTCAAGCAGTCAAGAAGTAGCAATCAACGGGTTGGCTAATA
>JABDGH010000035.1 GCA_013286145.1 Verrucomicrobiota bacterium | reverse complement strand
ACGTCGAGATCCAACTCGGTACGCGTCCGATGGATATCAGCCAGGTAGATATTATGCGGCCCCTGGGGTTGAGCGGATTGAATGGTAACTTCCAATGCCGGATTGACCGCATTCGCAATGTGGCGTGCGAGTTGCGCCGTGCTGACCACTTCATCCGAGCCGACATTATAGGCACGGCCGTTTTTGCCTCGGAGAAGAATGCGCAACAGCCAGATAATTAAATCGGCAGGGTAGAGATACGATCTTTGGGCGGTGCCATCACCGCGAACAAGAATTGGCCCGCCGCGCCGCGCATCCCGCAGAAAATTCCCGGCGGCAAAATGAGCATCGAGAGGCAAATAAGGCCCGAGGAAGGCAAAAGCGCGGGCTGTGACAAAATCGAGACCCGATTCGTTGCAGAGTCTTTCCGCTTCGCGTTTGGAGTGAGCATAAGGAGTCAGGGGCTGAGCCGGGGCGTAATCATCCTCGGTGGCACCGGAAGGTTTGGTCGCAGCGGCACCGTAAACCGCCCCGGAACTGACGTAGAGCAACCGTCGTGCCCCGCTTTTTCGAGCCAGTTCCAATACATGACGAGTGCCGTCCATGATGGCTCGTGAACGCTCTTCCTCCTCGCCGGATGTCGGAAAAACCGTGGTGTCGGAGGCCGCGTGCAAAATATAATCGTACCGATCTTCCACCAGGGAAAAATCAGCGACATGGCCCTGCTGAAAACGAAGCGCCGGGCAGGAAGCCAAAACGGGGTGTTGCTTTAAAAAGGATTCCGGCTGACGAGACAACACGGTGAGATGTAATCCGAGATCATGTTCCGCATCGGCATGGCAAAGGGCGGCGAGCAGCCATTTGCCGAAGAAGCCAGTGCCACCTGTAATAAAAAGATTTTTTCCCCGTAACTCCTCCAATTCCGCAGACGCATGATGCTGGATGTGGGATAGATCCTGATCCGAAAGTAAAAAGAGATTTTTTTGAGATTTGCGCATGATGACAGGGAGAGGCTAATACTCTTCCCGTGATTGCGCCAGAACCGGGAGAGGGAATCAATAGGCAAACCAGCTGGCAGACGCTGTTGCGAAATAATTTATTGGTTTCCATGCTGATTTTCGCCTGCTTGCAGGTTTGGCGGCCCTATTTTTTTCTAACCGATGACAATTTGACCGGAGGCTTTCCGTTATTTACGGAAATAGGGAACCATCTCCTCCACGGTCAATCGCCCTTTGTTTCCGATTATCTTTTCGGTGGGAATTATGATCTCCTGCGCGATCCGACCTTTTTTGGCTGGCATCCCGTTTACCTGCTCGTGTCGCTTTTGGCGGGCACGCCCTTTCGCCTGGCGATGGTTGATGTCGATGCCTTCATCATGATCATGCTGGCGACGGCAGGCTTTGTTATTTTGGCCCATTATCTTCGCAGGGAAATGTCGCTCAAGCTGACGGACGGCTGGCTCATGTTCTATTGCATGAGTTTTTCATACAGCATGATTGTCATGACCACGGGAGCAAGCTGGATGGCTTTTTTGGGTAATCAAAGCGCCATGCCGTGGCTGGCCCTGGGTATTTTGCAGAAGACCTGGCGTCGGGGCATTGGTTTGGTAACCCTTTTTTCGCTGCACCATATTCTGGGTGGACATTTGGCACCCCTCGTATCGAGCAGCATCTTCTTCTCCTTTTTTGCCGGGGGAATTTCGCTTTATCAAAAGTCCACGCGACCACTGGCCGTCTGGTTGGGCGGTTATGCGCTGGCGGTACTGATACTTTTGCCGCTCCTTGTCCCGTTAATTCATGGATTTTATGCCAGCTCGCGGTCGCAGGGCGTGATCCTGGAGGATATGCAGGCGAATAATATTCCGGCTCTTTTTTTCCCGACCTCCCTGTTTTGCGGCATGGCCTTGTGGATTTTTCATCCGGGCGAACTTCCTCATACGACTTACATCCTGGCGCTTGGTTCCTGCGCGGCCGCCTGGTGTCTGATACCGGCGCTGGTCAGTCGAGCCAAATGGCGGGGCTTGGAGATGGTGTGCCTGGGATTGATGGTTTTTGTGGCGATCCTGATTATTCGTCCTCTGTGGATCACCAAGCTCATGGTTCATCTGCCCCTTTTCAAGTCGATGCGCTGGCCTTTTCGCGAACTGCTGCAATTCCAGTTTTTCCTGCACCTATTTCTCCTCATACGCCCTCCCGGGTTGACGATCCGAACCCAGCGGCGCATCGCGGTTTTTAGCGCGACTGTTTTGGTGGTGCCTCTCTTCCTTTTTGTTTACCCGCCGACGTTCAACCACATGCAACTGGATCGAAAACTCCTTTTAACTGGTGAGCTTGATTCGTACTGGAATCGTGTGCGGCCCCTGCTGAAACCGACAGATCGCGTCGCCGTACTGATTCCGTGGAAATTATATGAGGACGATAGATTTCAAAAACCTTACAGCCTTTTGGCCTCCTTCAACTACAGCGCCCTGGCACGGGTTACCAATGCTGCGGGATATTCGCCGACGGTGCCGAAGGATCAACGCTACACGAAAACAAACCCTGGTTATTACTTTGGGGCTTATACCCCGGAGCAGAGATCGGCGTTGCTTGAGGAACGGCCCGATCTCAAGTTCCTCACGCTCGAAAGCCTTGAACCGATGAAGATCACCCTGAGTTCCCGGGATGAACCCGCCATCGACCTGACCCCGTATCTTCCCACGCAAAAAACCGCGCCGTAACAGGACGCATTGCGATTTTAAATTCTTTCTGCCATCATTCCCGGGGTATGAAAGTTGTCATTCTTTGCGGTGGACTCGGCACGCGCTTGCGCGAGGAAACTGAATTTCGTCCCAAGCCGATGGTGCCGGTGGGCAATCGCCCGATTCTCTGGCACATCATGAAATTCTACGCCCATCACGGCTTCAAGGAATTCATCCTCTGCCTCGGTTACAAGGGGGAAGTCATCAAGGATTATTTTCGTAACTACCAATGGTATAGCAACGACGTCACGTTGAAGCTCGGGGCCGCGCCGCAGATCACTTATCACAATCAACACGCCGAGGAGGACTGGCAGGTCACGCTTCTCGATACGGGCCAGACGACCCAGACGGGTGGCCGGATTCGTCGCGCCCTGCCCTATATTCCCGACGACGAATTTCTTCTCACCTACGGCGACGGTCTTTGCAACGTCTCGGTGCCCGATTTGATCAAGTTTCATCGCACCCAGGGTGGGCTGGCGACGCTGACGGCGGTGCGGCCCAGCGGACGCTTCGGCGAACTGAGTCTTTCCGGTGATAACATCACCAGCTTCCGCGAAAAGCCAGACAGCGAAGTCGGTTACATCAATGGCGGGTTCTTTGTCGTGAACAAAAAGATCGGCGATTATCTCAAGGAAGACAGCAGCATCTTTGAATCGGATGCCTTGCCCAAGCTTGCCACGGACGGGAAGCTCAGCGCCTTTCGCCACGATGATTTTTGGCAGTGCATGGACAATCCGCGCGAGGTGGAAATTCTCAACAAACTCTGGCAGCAAAACACCGCCCCCTGGCGCGTTTGGTAGGCTCTCCGCCGTCATCCCGAGCGGAGGTGAGCCGGAAAGTCTGTTTAAGCGCATGATTAACCCGAACCGAAGTCGAGGGATATGGCTCGAACTTGGGAAGAGTCCGAGAGGTAACGAAAGATTTTCTCCAACCCAGACTGTTGCCAAGAGTTCGTAATGGGCGCAGGGTCTTCTGAATGCGCTTTTACATTCTGCCGCCAGACCAGGGCAAGACGACCTGCATCAACTTCGACCATGTCACGACCATCTGCGTGGGCGAAAAAACGATCGAGATCTATTTCGTTGGGGTCGAAGCGCCCATGGTGTTGACCAAGTCGGTCACAACGCTCTCCCAGATCGCCAAGGGCATGGATCTCTCCGAGGCTTCCAAGGAAGCGATTAACAATCTTTGATTCTCTTTGCGGATAGAGGGAACCACGCTTTCCCGGCTTGCCTTTCGCGGCGGAAAGTCGCATAGAAATGTATGTTGCGTTTCACAATTTTGGGCAGCGGCAGTAGCGGGAACTGCGCCTATCTCGAAACTGACGACACACGTCTGCTCATCGATGCCGGTTTCAGCGCGAAGCAAATCGAACTGCGACTCGCGTCCATCGGCCGTTCCGTGCGCGACGTACAGGCCATCTTTCTCACCCATGAACATGGCGATCACGTTTGCGGCCTTCCGGTCCTGGCCAAACGCCACAACATCCCCGTCTATTGCAATCGTCTGACCGCCGAATATCTCTACGCGCAAATGCCCGGATTCAGGGGCTGGCGGTTATTTGAATCGGGCGCGACGATCGAGATGGGCGATCTCAAAATCAACAGCTTTTCCGTGCCGCACGATGCTTACGATCCGGTTGGGTTCATGTTTTATCACGCGCTCGGCAATATTGGTTTTCTCACCGATCTCGGCTACGCGACGAAGCTGGTGATCGAGCGTGTGCGGGCCGCGCGGGCGTTGGTGCTGGAAGCCAATCACGATTTGCGCCTGTTGCAGGAGGACACGAAACGACCCTGGGCGGTCAAGCAGCGTATCCTCTCCCGGCATGGCCATCTTTCCAACGATGCGGCGGCGGAAGTGGCTGCCGAGGTGGTCACCGAAGGCATGGAGGATCTCTATCTCGGCCATCTCAGCGCCGATTGCAACAGTCCGCTTCATGCTCGTACCACGGTCTCGCGCAAACTCGAGGAACGGGGGCGGCCTTTCGTCCGGCTTCACGATACGGCTCCGAACAAACCGTGCGAAACGCTGGTCTGGGAGTAAATTTGTCATCCTGAGCTTGTCGAAGGACCTCTTACCATGCGTTCTCTCGATATTGCTTGAGCAAAATAAAGTGAGGTTCCTCGACAAGCTCGGAATGACACGAATTTCAATAAAACAAAATAGATAGATTCTAATTTAAAGATATGTCTCTCCGCGTTATTTCCGGCACGGCCGGCGGTCTTCTCCTGAAATCGCCCAAGCATCATCCTTTGCGCCCGACGCAGGATCGCATCCGGCAAGTGATTTTCTCCAGCCTCGCGGAGCTTGTGCCCGGCGCGCGCGTCCTTGATCTCTTCGCGGGAACCGGTTCATTTGGTATCGAGGCGCTAAGCCGTGGTGCAGTTTCCGCGACCTTTGTCGAGAAGGAGGCTGAAGCGGTCCAATGCATCCGCGATAATTTGCTCCATTGTAAATTACAGGGAGACGTACGGCACGGAGATGCGATGGCTTACCTGGAGGGGACGCCCAGCGACCGCTTCGATCTTATCTTTGCCGATCCGCCTTATGTTAAGAGCCGCGGCACACTTGACGATGATCCTTTATTGGAAAGGGTGGCTTCCTTCATTATACCCGAAGGGGTGTTTATTTGGGAACATTATGCAGACAGGGAGGTAAAAAATGCACGGTTATGGGAGATCATCCGGCATCGTAACTACGGGGAGACAGGGCTAACCTTTTTAAGATTTATAGGTAAAAAGTAGAAAATTACCTTGTAATGCAAGGTCTTGAGAAAAGGTCACTTGCGCTTTTAAAATAGTGTGATTTATTTGCGCGTTGTTTTTTGGCATAATCTTTGCTCAAAACCCATAAACCAATGATACCTAAACCCGATCAACAGATATCCAAAACGAGTACCGCAAGGCCCGTTCGGAAAGGTCTGAAAGGGGCCGCGGAAACGGCGCGACTATTCATTGACGTTGAGGAAATCAATCGCCGTCCACAAACGGTGTTATTGACTCGTTACGTCGAATAGTTCGCGATGGCGGTCTGGGTCGTCTCCTGGCTTTCTGCCAGGAGGCGATAATAGAGTTTTCGTCATTAAGCGGTTTCATTGAACAATTGAAAGAGCCCTTTCAAAATAACTGTCCGTCATCCCGAGCTTGTCGAGGGATCAGCCCCCGGTAAGTCTTCACTTGTAGGGTGACGCATACGCTTTCTGGAAGCTGATCCCTCGACACTGCCTGCGCGATAGCGCAATAATATATCACAACATTTTTGCAGAGCACCGAAGGTGCAACCTCGGGATGACGGATGAGAGAAAATTAACCTTCGAGAATTTTTCGCGCTTCATCCAGGGCCTGCCGCTGCTCGGCAATAATTTTCGGAAACTTCAGGTCAAGCGAATCGAGAGTCTCGATGATCGCGGTAGCCACCACCAGATGGGTGAACCATTTATTGTCGGCGGGCACGACATACCAGGGCGCATGATGGCTCGCTGTATTGCAGATCATCTCCTCGTAGGCATTCTGATAATCGTCCCAGTGCGCGCGTTCTTTAAGATCAGCAGCGGAAAACTTCCAGTTCCTTGACGTATCATCGAGGCGGGCCAGAAAACGTTTCTTTTGTTCTTTTTTGGAAACGTGAAGAAAGAATTTGCGGACAACCACGCCGTTACGAGTCAGGTGCCGTTCGTAGGCATTGATGTCCTCAAAGCGTTCTTCCCAGATATGCTTGCTCACCAGTGGCTCGGGAATTTTCTCCGCCTTGATTAATTCCGGATGAACGCGCACGACGAGTACTTCCTCGTAATAACTACGGTTGAAGATGCCAATCCGGCCCCGCTCGGGTAGCGCGACAGTGGAACGCCAGAGAAAATCATGATTCAGTTCGAGACTGGAAGGCGCCTTGAAGGAAGTGACCTGGCATCCCTGTGGATTGATCCCCGACATGACGTGACTGATCGTGCCGTCCTTGCCTGCGGCATCCATCGCCTGGAAAATGAGCAGCAGCGACCACTGATCCTGGGCGTAAAGTTTTTTTTGCAAGTCACTCATGAGCTTTACGCCCTTGGCCAGCGCCGCTTGAGCATGTTCGTCGGATTTAAATGACCCCGTGTCGCCCGGATCAAAGTCCTTGAGACGGAACTTCGAACCTTTGGTCACACGATAATCACGGGCAATATCGTCGATTTTCTTTCCGTCGAGTTTCATGATCGGTTGGAGATTTTAAGCGGCTGCGGATGTTCCTTAATCGAACGAACCTCGGGGATATCGATCAAATTTGCCAGCAATTCGTACAAGTGAACCCGCGCCAATTTTACTTTCAAGGTTAACCGGCTCAGTTCGCCCGAGAGATCGATCCATTCAGCCGAGGCACCCACCAGATCGTAATCGGTCAGCACACGTTCCAATCGCACCCGGGTAAGGCCGCCATTGGGGGCATATTCGAGAATAACGGAGGCATGTTGCAGATCGGGATGCCAATGCGTTTCGTAGAGAAAAAAGCCGACCAGAAGACGATTGACGAGGAGACTCAAGGCCAATCCGGCCATCGCATATCCAGCGCCGACCGTCATGCCGATGGCGGCGATCATCCAGATGCTCGCCGCAGTGGTCATGCCGCTGATGATGCGGCGTCCATGCAGGATGGCACCCGCGCCGAGGAACCCGATGCCAGTCACAATTTGCGCGGCAACGCGCCCGGAATCACCCGTGTTGCTGCTGAACATGAACGAGATCATCGTGAAAATCGCCGAGCCGAGACAGACCAGGGCGAGGGTGCGAAGGCCCGCCGATTTTTCGCGCCGTTGTCTCTCGCTGCCCACGAGCATGCCGCAAATGACTGCAATGACGGCCAGGGCCACATTAACCCAGGGGGAGGGCCAGAGAACGCGCCAGCTTTCCGATAGCCAGGAAGTGTTCATTAAGGGGACTGTTCTCCCTTGCCCCTGAGATGATGAGAAGTTTTTTTAACATCCCGGGCGATTTCAAGAAGATGTCGTGCAATGTTCTCAAGAGCTAGGGTTGCGCGCCACAATAGTACGATTAGAAAAAGGATGACTCCAACGTAGAGGCATACCAACAATATCCCCGTAAGCTGCATGGGTTGAAACTATCAATAGTGATTGTACCGACAAGAAGTGATTTTAAATTGGGATGCAAACCGGATCGAAGCTGTTTCAAAATCGACTGGCCTAAGCTATAAGGCAGGGATGTCTTCACTCGTCCGCTACGGCAATATCTGGCTGGCCCAGGTTCGTTACTCGACGGTGCGCGAGATGATGTTCAAGACGAACTTCATTCTCTGGATCGTTGTCGAGCTGGCGTGGTTCGGGTTGCATCTGAGTTTCATTCAATTTCTCTATTTGCAGGTCAACACCGTGGCGGGCTGGACCAAGTGGGAGATGGTGCTTTTGATCAGCACGAACCATCTCGTGCAGCAAATTTTTCAGACTTTCCTGATGATCAATCTCACCAAGCTTCCCGAGTTGATCCGAAACGGCAAACTCGATTTCTTCCTCGCGCAACCCGCCCCGGTGCAGTTTCTCGTCAGCACGCGCAATTTCGAGCCTGGCTCCGTGGTGAACACGATTGTGGCGGTCATTGTCTGCATCATCGCCTATGCGCATCTCCCCATGAGCGCGAGTCTCATCGGGCTGCTGCTATTTCCGATGTTGGTGATCTTCGGCGTGCTGATCCATTACGCCATGTTGCTCATGTTGATGTCGCTGGCGTTTTGGATGACCCGCGCGCAAGGATTCATCAATGCTTATTACAGTGTTTTTCAAATCGCGCGACTGCCGCGTGAGGCATTTCATGGCGTCACCCGCATTATCTTCACCTGGGCCGTGCCTCTCTTGCTTATCGCCAACGTTCCGGTGCGGACGCTTCTTGACGGTATGCAGGGACGCGATCTGGTGGGGATGGGTGCCGTGACCTCCTTATTATTGGTTTCAAGCACGGTTGTTTTTCAGGCGGGCCTGCGTCGTTACGGCAGCGCGTCGTCGTAAATCTACAACGTGATCTGCGGCTGATCTATTTCCGCAAGACTTTACCGCGCCGTTACCATCACCGAACCACCGCGCTGAAAAACAAAAGGCCCCTTCGTCTGGACATAAATAATATGCAGACGCACCTTTGTTCCGGATTGAAGCTGCTGAAGTTCGCGCGGCAGGCTTTTTTCATCGGTAATCTGCTTGTTGCCGACGGAAACAATGATCATGTCAGCTTGCAATCCCGCTTCGTCCGCCGGGCTTTGCGCTTCGACATCGGTGATGATCAGTCCACCGCTCAATTCCAGACCCATCTCCGCCGCCTTGCTGGAGCTTAAGGGCTTCACACTTAACCCCAGGTGCTGGTGCACGACATCCATGATGCTGGCGACCGCGCTGACCGTAGGAGGCTTGAGGCCGCGCGCGACCGCAATAGCGTCATTGGCCCATGAAATCACGCTGTCGTTCGGAATCGCAAAGCCGATATTTTCTATCGCCGTGCCCGCGAGTTTGGCCGAATTGATGCCAACCAACCCACCGTTCAGATCGACCAGTGGCCCGCCGCTGTTACCCGGATTGATCGCTGCGTCGGTCTGAATCAGATTATTATAAGTGTGATCCTCGACTGTAAAAGTGCGGTTCTTGGCGCTGAGAATGCCCTGGCTGACGGAATTTTGATAACCCGCCGGACTTCCCAACGCCACGACCGTTTCACCAAGATAATTGGGCGAAACATAAGTGAGATCGAAATAGGGAAACTGGACGGTCTTATCCGTGATTTTGAGCAGCGCCAGGTCCTTGTCTTCATCCGAACTGATAATCTGCGCCTGGTACTTGGAACCCGAATTGAGCGTGATGCTGACCACTTTTTCCTTCTCCGCCAACGCCACGACGTGTGCATTCGTGATGATGTAACCTTCGGCGGAAACAAGCAGTCCTGAGCCGATGCTTTGCTGCTTGGTATTTCTCATTTCCCGATACCGCTGAAAGAAGGCATCAACTGCCGTGTAATATTGCGATACTGTCCCCTCAGCCTGGATATTGACCACCGCAGGCAAAACATTGGCCACCACGCGAACGGTTGGTTCGTTTGTGATATCGACTGAACCCGGTGGCGGTGGAACTTTCCCCTGCGGAGTAACAAGCGCCGGTGCCGGGGGTGCTTTTGGCTGAACCTTGGGCGCAGGTTGGGCAGGTGGCGTGGATGCGGGTGGCGGCGTCTGCGCTTGTGCGACGCAGGTGACAGCCAAAATAAAGATGCTCAAATGGCTAAGGAATCGGGATTTCATAACGCGTTAATCTTCACTTATGGTGAAAGTTGGCTAGGAATCAAGTTACGAGAATGAAAGCTGCCTAATAAAATCTTTGTCATCCTGAGCTTGTCGAAGGACCTCTTACCATTTCTTATTTTAGCATCGTTTGAACAAAAATAGTTAGAGATCCTTCGACAAGCTCAGGATGACGGATTTTATAATAAGAATTCAATCTGACAATCCTGCCTCCTCCGTCTTATGCGACCCACCTATCAGCCCCCGAAATCATTACGGGAAACTTGCTCCACGAACCCGACCGAATTGGAAGTCCAGGCATTGTGGTTCGAGCAGCTTCATCAACCCGTCTTGACCACGGACGATGCCCGTACCGTCGAAATAATTCAGCCCGGATTTTGGAATCACGGCGGTGGGCCCGATTTCACGCAAGCGGCACTCCGCTTTTCAAAAGAGGGCAAACACGAGGATGTCGTGGTCGGAAATGTGGAAGTTCATCTTCGTCCCATCGATTGGAACGCGCATGGGCACCACGTTGACCCTGCCTATGATGGGACGATTTTGCATGTGGTCTGGGATTCCAAGACCGAGAAATCCTTTTTCCCCGCAACAGCTTCCTTTCGCCACGTCCCGCAAGTCGTACTCAGCACCCAACTCGTCGCTCCGTGGCTGGAACTGCAACCTTTATGCGCGTCGCTTTTACATCATCCGCTGCCCAGCGCGGTGCCGGGACGTTGCTCGCCCGTGTTGGCTGAATTACCAGCGGAGCAAGTGGCGGAAATCTTGCGAACGGCTGGACTTTTCCGTTCGCGACAGAAAGCCCAACGCTGGTATTGGCGTCGTCGTCTGACCACTCCTGAGCAGGCACTTTATGAAGCGCTGGCCGAGGCTCTTGGTTTTCACGCCAATCAAATCCCGATGCGGCTTGTGGCGCAACGTCTCCCCTGGACAAAATTGCGCCGACTGGAACCTCCTGCACGTCTGGCCCATCTTTTTGGACTGGCTGGGTTTCTGCCCGATGAAAGCGTCACCCGGTTGCAATCGGAACCGCGGGCCTGGTTGCGCGAGCTTTGGGAAATCTGGTGGAAAGCGCGCGGCGCACTCGATTACGCCTTGTTGTCACGCACGCAATGGAAACTTGCAGGTTTGCGACCATTGAACCGTCCTGAGCGCAGGTTGGCCGCCTTGGCACAAATTATTCCCCATATCACGGAACTGCTTACCTCTCTCAAAACACGAGATGCGAAACGCTTCTCGAAAATTCTTTTAAGCATACGCGATCCGTTTTGGGAAAAACATGCCACCCTGACCGGCACCCCCTTGTGTACCTCCTGCCGTTTAATCGGTGAAGAGCGCGTCCACGATATTCTCATCAATATTTTTTGGCCCTGGGTTTTGCTTGAAGATGCCGAAGTTGCGCGATATGGACTCAAAGCCATGAACGTGTCCCTCAATAGTGCGGCCCGCATCGCCTCGCAACGGATGTTGCTCTCGGCCTTGACCGCCAAACAACGCCGCGAAGCGCTGATACAACAGGGTCTTCTCCAAATTTTCCGCGATTATTGCCAGATCGACTGTTCCCAGTGCAAGAACTGCACCTTCCCGGAACTCGTAAAATCGTGGAAGGGTTAAAATCGCGCCTTATTTATCTTCCGGATTGAGTATCCGAAAAATCGCCGCCGCGACAGCACCCGCAGCCAATTGTGCCGCGATATACGCGAGAAAATTTCCCGCTGGAATAAGCCCCAGGATCATGCAACCCGTCGCCACCGCTGGATTGAAAGCGGCGCCCGAAATCGGGCCAACCGCAATGGCACCTGCCGCAACCGTGAATCCGATGGCCGCTCCATAGAACGAATTACCGGCATTCGCCTTGGCTGTGGCCACATTGAGCACGACGTAAGCCAGCGCAAAAGTGAAAAGAAATTCCACGAGCGCGATCTTACCGATTCCATAGACTGGCGCGGCTGAATCGACCAATTGATTGGCTCCCTTGAGGTAATAAACCGCACCGGCAGCCAGGCACGCGCCGATAACCTGGGCAATGATATAGCCCAAGACATCCACCATCGGCAAACGACCGCGCAAAGCCACTGCCACCGTGACCGCCGGATTATAATGTCCGCCGGAAATATGGCCGCCTGCATAAATCATGACCATGAGGACGGAACCGATGGCGATTGGGGCAATAGCGCCCACATTCGGACTGACCACGCAGACACCAACGGTAAAAACGAGAAAGAAGGTGCCGATCAACTCAACGATATATTTTTTCATAGTTTGCTGTGTGACTGATTAGCATGGCGTCAGGAGATGAGCCAGTCGCATTTGGCATGAGTTTTTGTCACGGAAAACGTGAAGAAAATCCTTATTTTTGAGAATGAGGCGAAGGGGACATCCGTTTATTGAACGCAACGGCATCCGCGTAAAGCACGCCTTTGCCGCCAAAAATATCCAGGGCGGAGCCAATGGTTAAATCCACTCGACCTCCACTTAATCGGGTTGTTTCTTCCAAATCCGCGAGCGTCCTGGCACCGCCTGCATAGGTGGTTGGAATGGGAGACCACTGGCCCAGTTTGCCCACCAATTCATGATCAATGCCCAGGCATAAACCTTCCACATCCACGGCATGAATCAAAAATTCCGCACAACTTCCGGCAAGTTTCTGAAGTGTTTCCGGGGAAATGGTCAATTCGGTAAAATTCTGCCACCGGTCAGTGACGACGAAATAGTCTTCGCCGCGCTGGCGACAACTCAAGTCCAATACCAGCCGCGATTTGCCAATCGTTTTGACCAGATCCGCCAACCTGTCCCAATTCAAGCGTCCTTCATGAAAAATCCAACTCGTGACGATGACATGCGATGCCCCCGCATCGAGCCATGCCTCCGCGTTTTGTTGGTTGATGCCACCCCCAATCTGCAGGCCCGTCGGAAACGCTGCGAGCGCCGCCCGCGCTTCTTCGTCATTGTTTGGGCCAAGCATGATGATATGGCCGCCCGTCAGGTCGTCGCGTTTATAGAGTCCAGCGAACCAGGCAGCGGGTCGATCAGAGACAAAATTCGTGCGCAGACTGGAATCGCCGAGTGTGCCGCCCACGATCTGCTTCACCTTGCCTTCATGTAGGTCGATGCACGGACGGAACATAAAGTTATTTCACGATGGGCGCGGAAACAGCTTCACTGAGAGCCACGAAATTCTTCAACATTTGCAAACCGGCGCGCTGGCTTTTTTCCGGGTGGAATTGCGTGGCGAAAAGATTGCCCCGTGCCACCGCGGCAGCGAAGGTTTCGCCATAAGTAGTTTCCAAGGCGATGAGCGACGTGTCATGCGGCTGGGCGTAGTAACTGTGGACAAAATAGACAAAGTCACCCGTCAAGACCCCGTTAAGAAATGAATTCTCAGGCTGTTTTACCGTGACGGTGTTCCAACCGATCTGCGGGATTTTCAAGCCATGCTTGCCGGAAAAACGGCGTACCTCCCCGGCAAAAATGCCCAGGCCTTTTTCACCGGGAGCTTCTTCGCTCGATTCAAAGAGCATTTGGTAACCGACGCAAATCCCAAAAAAAGGACGTTCCGATTTTGCCCAGGCCAGCACATCGTCCCACATCCCGGAAGCGGCGAGGCTGCGGACGCAATCGCCGAAAGCGCCCACTCCCGGCAGAACCAAAGCATCGACACGCGCGATTTCCTCAGGCGTACGGACAAAGACGGCCTCAGCCCCAACGTGCTGAAGCGCCTTCTGCACACTGCGCAAGTTACCGATGTTGTAATCGACGATACCGATCATGTCTTAAGTATAGAGGGCTTGGCGAAATTGTCGTCCCATTCCGTTATCAGGGACTTTTCGAAAGATCAAACTAAAGCATCCCCTTTGTGCTGGGAATGCCCTTAACGCGAACATCGCGGCGAACGGCCTGTTCGAGTGCACGAGCCAAACCTTTGAAAACGGCTTCGATAAGATGATGCGTTTCGCTCGAATAGAGCACTTCGACATGAAGAGTCAGTCCCGCTTCCTGGGCAAAGGCGCGCAAGAACTCGACGGTAAGTTGCGCCGGGAAATCGCCCGCCTTGAGCCGGTTAAGGTTGAGGCTTTTCGGCGCGCGCCAAACGAGCAGCGGACGTCCGCTGAAATCGAGCGCCACGCGGACGAGCGTCTCGTCCATGGGCAGATGAAAATTACCATAACGCACGAGTCCTTTTTTATCTCCGAGCGCCTTGGAAATCGCCTGGCCAAGAACGATGCCGGTATCCTCGACCGTGTGATGAAAATCGACCTGCACATCCCCCTTTGCGCGCGCCTCGAGATCAAAAAGCGCGTGCTTCGCGAAGAGCGTTAGCATGTGATCGAAAAACGGAATACCGGTGGCGACCCGGGAGCTGCCCTGACCGTCGAGGGCGAGCTTGACGAGAATATCGGTCTCACCAGTCTTGCGATGGATTTGCGCGTGGCGTGTTTTGCTCATGATTATTTATCGAATCGAATCGTAACCGAACGGGCGTGCGCGTCGAGTTGTTCAACTTCGCAAAAAGATTCGATGTGCGGGCGGACGCGATGCAGCGCGCGCTGCGGATATTCCACAATGCTCGTGCGGCGGAAAAATTGATCGATGGTGAGTCCGGAAAAAGCCTTGGCCGCTCCGCCCGTGGGCAGGACGTGACTTGGGCCGGCGATAAAATCACCAGCTGCGACAGGCGAAAAATTTCCGACGAAGATCGCACCCGCATTGCGAATATGCGAAGCCCACTGCCTGCCATCCTTGATGACGAGGCTGAGATGTTCCGGCGCAAAATCCTCCACGATGCCAATGGCCTCACCGATATCCTCGACCAGAACCAGGGTGCAGCCTTTTTCCAAAACATCGGCCAGATGTTTGCCTCGCGAAAGCTTGGGGCTTTGTTTGGCCAGTTCGTTTTCGACTGCGGTCAACAATTTGGCGGAAGGCGTGAGAAATAATATCTGGCTGCCGGAACCGTGCTCGGCTTGGGCGAGCAAATCGGCGGCGATGAAATCGGCGCGGGCGGTGTCGTCGGCAACCACGGCAACTTCGCTCGGCCCGGGAAGTTGATCGATGGCCACAGTTCCGAGAACCTGGCGCTTCGCCTCGACGACCCATGCGTTGCCGGGACCGAAAATTTTCTGGACGCGGAGAATGCTGCCGGTGCTGTAGGCCAGGGCCGCGATGGCTTGCGCACCACCCACCTGATAAATCTCCGTGGCCCCCGCCGTGCGCAACGCATAGTGAAGCGTTTCATTTACGGGCGGCGGCGTGACGACGACGATCTCGCGCACCCGGGCTTCCTTCGCCAGTGTAACGGTCATCAGGGCAGTGGAAACGAGCGGAGCCGTGCCGCCCGGCACGTAAATGCCGACTCGCTCCAGCGGATCGAATTTTTCGCCGACTGTCGCTCCTTCGCGATTGATCTTCGACCAACTGCGCGGTTTGCGCAGCTTGGAGAAAGACTTGATGTTGTTCAGCGCGTAATCAATGGCTTCGCACACCGACTGTGACGGCTGCGGAATCCGGGAAGGGAGAAGAAGTCCCCCACGAGTCAAATCGACCTGGTCAAATTTCTTCGTGTACTTGATCAGGGCATCGTCGCCTTCTTCCCGAACGGTCGAGATGATTTCCGCCACGGTCGCGACACGGGTGGGATCGGGCTGCGCATGGCGATTGAGCGCGACAACCTGCTTGGCAAATTGCGGCTGGTTATAGCGGAGAACACGCCACGGATTCGTACTCATATTAAATTATTCCCATTCGATGGTCGCGGGCGGCTTGGAGGAGACATCATACACCACCCGGTTGATACCTTTGACTTCGTTGGTGATGCGCGAGGCGATGCAACCCAGCACGTCGTAATCGAGTCGAACCCAGTCGGCGGTCATGCCGTCATTACTTTCCACGATGCGCAATACGCAGGTAAAATCATACGTGCGTTCATCTCCCATGACACCGACGCTGCGCACGGGAAGAAGCACGGCGAATGCCTGCCAGACCCTGTCGTACCATTTGGCTGCTTTCATTTCTTCAATCACAATAGCATCAGCCTCGCGAAGGATTGAAAGTTTTTTGGCGTCGATTGGGCCAAGCGTGCGAACCGCCAGCCCCGGGCCGGGAAATGGATGGCGCCAGACGACTTCGCGCGACAGGCCGAGTGTTTCACCGACCACGCGCACCTCGTCCTTGAAAAGCTGGCGAAGCGGCTCAACAAGCTCGAATTTCATGTTCTTGGGCAAACCGCCGACGTTGTGGTGGCTCTTGATGACGGCAGCAGGATTATCCCCAATGGCGACGCTTTCGATCACATCGGGATAAAGGGTTCCCTGGGCGAGATACTTGGCCGCGCCGACTTTTTTCGTGGCGCGTTGAAATTCCTCGATGAAAATGCGCCCGATGATCTTCCGTTTGCGCTCGGGATCGGAGACGCCCTTGAGCCCTTTCAGGAAGCGTGGTCCAGCCTCGACGGTGAGAAGCTTGAGCTTGAGGTGGCGGCCAAAAACGTCCTGCACCTTTTCGCGCTCGCCTTTGCGAAGCAAACCGTTGTCGACAAAGATGCACTGGAGTTGATCGCCAATGGCCTGGTGCAGCAACGCCGCCGCCACGGCGGAATCGACGCCGCCGCTCAAGCCGAGCAAAACACGATGCGGTCCAACCTGGTTGCGAATGCTTTCGCAGGTGGTTTCGATGAAACCCTTCATCGTCCAGCTCGGAGCAGCTCCGCAAATTCGGAGAACAAAATTGGAAAGAATTTCAACGCCGCGCGGCGTATGCGCGACCTCGGGATGAAACTGGAGCCCGTAGATTTTGCGCTTGGAATCCTCGATGGCCGCATAGGGCGAATTGTCCGAGGTGGCGATGGAGCGAAAACCCTTCGGCAGCTTTTTCAGGCTGTCACCATGACTGTTCCAGATTTCGAGATTCTCCGGTAAATTTTGAAAAAGCGGTGAGGCTTTCGAGACGCGAAGGTGACCGCGTCCATATTCCCGACGTGCGCTGGGGGAGACCTCGCCGCCGAGCCATTTGCCGAAAAGCTGCATCCCGTAGCAGACCCCGAGGATGGGGATGCCGGAATCGAAAATGCGCTTGTCCGGCTGAGGCGCGCCCTTGGCATAAACACTGGCCGGGCCACCGGAAAGAATGATGCCCGAGGGGCGGAGACTTTTCAGGACGCTGGCTGGTGTGTCATACCGGACAATTTCCGAATAGACGTTCAATTGCCGTACGCGCCGCGCAATGACCTGCGTGTACTGCGAACCAAAATCGAGAATAAGAATCTTGCTGGTCATGGAATGGATGGAATAAGGGAAAGGAAATTTTTAGACAGGATTACCCGGATGAACAGGATTTTTGGAAATGATTTTTTGCATGGTTTGGACTCCAACCCTCACGCATGGAGGATCAAAGATCACTGATGAAAAAAAGAGCTCGAGTGTGATCTTGCGAAACTACCATTTCAGCGGTGCCTAAAATGCCTTCCTGTGCCTGACCTCCACAATAGTATGTCTCAACTGGGCCCACATTATTCGGCCATACCTCACCAAAATATTTTTTCTGATCAACCCCTAACTCGTGATTAGAATCCATCATCTGGATCAGCCCCGGATGCCAAGGCTTCTTTCCTTTACGGAGAATGGCATTGAAATCTTCAGGCTTCATTTCGTAAGCCACCCAACAGTACCCGTCACCTAAAGTCGGTTGAAACAAAGCCAGCGTTTTCACATGAACCATCGTAGGCGATAGTGAAACAATCACATAACGCTCCATATACCTTGTCTCCCCAGACTTATTAAAAGTCGCTACCAAGCCAGCAACGATAATAATACTCAATCCAAGAAACAGCAGGCCAACAATCAGGAGCGGCGACTTCCAAAAATTGCCGATCTTCATTTCCCTGCCTACCGCGTACCCATGCCGACACCCTGGACGGTCTGGAAGAGCTTGCCTTCCGACTTGATCGAGGGAGCGATGATGATCTCGGTTTCCTGGAATTGCCGGATCGACGCTGCCCCGACGTTGCCCATGCAGGTCATGATGGCGCCGACCAGATTTTGCGAACCGTCGTCCACTGTGGCCGGGCCGAAAAGGATCTGGTTGAGGGTGCCGGTGACACCGACATGGATGCGCGTCCCACGAGGTAAATTCGCATGCGGCGTCGCCATGCCCCAGTGATGACCCCGACCTGGCGATTCTTCGGCCCGCGCAAAGGCAGAGCCAACCATGACGGCATCGGAACCGCAGGCAAGCGCCTTGCAGACATCGCCGCCCTTGGACATGCCGCCGTCGGTGATGATCGGAACGTAGCGTCCGGTTTTCTTGAAATAAGCATCGCGGGCGGCAGCGCTATCGACAGTCGCGGTGACTTGAGGCACGCCGAGGCCGAGAACGCCCCGCGAGGTGCAAGCTGCACCGGGACCAACCCCGATAAGAACGCCGCAGACGCCGTTCTGCATCAACTCAAGAACGACGTTGTAGGTCACCGCATTGCCGATGATGATCGGAATCTTGCTCGCCTTGCAGAAGGCGGCGAGATCGAGCGATTTGTATTCGGTCGAGAGATGGCGAACGGTGGAAACAGTTGATTGGACGACGAAGACATCGGCTCCCGCCTCCTGCGCGATGGCAGCGTACCGTTCGGCCTTTTGCGGGATGGACGAGACAGCGACAATACCGCCGCCCTTGCGTAACTCCTGAACTCGCTTGGAGATAAGCTCTTCCTTGATCGGTTGGGTGTAAAGTTTCTGGATCTGCTCGGTGACGGTGCCTTTGTCGGCCTTGACGATCTGGGACAAGGCTTCCTCGGGATCATCGTAACGGGTCTGGACGCCTTCGAGGTTGACCACGCCGAGACCGCCCAGTTTGGCCATCTCGATGCAAAAACGGACATTGGTGACGCCATCCATCGCGCTGGCGATGATGGGGATTTTCAGGCGTAGCGGTTCCTGGTCACCCGGGCGCGGGATGACGAACGAAGTATCGACTTCGTTCGGGTTGATCGTTATTTCACCGGGCACCAAGGCAATTTCATCGAAACCGTAGGTCACCCGGGCCTTGCGATTACGTCCAATCCACATTCCCATGTCAGTTCGTCTCCTTCATAATCTTGTCTTCATAGATCGCCCCGCACTCCGGACACCGTGGCCGTTGATACGGCACACGCTCGGCAAAGGCGCTCTGGCAAGACCCACAAATGAAAATTCGCCGCGCGTCCAATTCCGAACGGCGGCGAGTCCGTAGAAAAAACAACCATGCAATGAGCAGCACGGCAAGAAAAACCGTCACATACAGGATAAAAAAATGAGCGAGGGAAAGCTTCATGACGTTGCAAATTATGGCGCGGAAGGCGGTGTGGGTACAACTTCTTCACGCGGCTTGGCGGCATAATGCCAGAAAATGGTGATTCGTCCCCAAAGAAGACCGGGCTGATCGCTGGGCAGAAAACGAATTTTACGAGCGGCCAGGATCGCCTGCTGATCCAGTTCAGGCTTCTGGCAGGTTTGCTCGATCAGGACATGCTGAACCGTGCCATCTGCGCCTAGGGCCACGCGCAACTCGGTGGGATTCAGATCCGTATCGGAGATGGGCGACGGCAAATCGGGTATGCCGGACGGTTGACGTTGAGCCAGTGGCCCATCCCATTGCCAGGTGGTCTTGGTCGCAACGGCAACAGGCGTATCATCATAAGAAAACGGCTGGCGTTGAGGATTAAGGGTCGTTCCCACCCGTTGCTCGATGGGGGGGATGACTTGATGCATAAACTGATAATTTTCGACTTGGGCGGGAGGTGGCAATTCCGAGGGGCCGATATTGGAATTGATGATGGTAAAATCGAGCGAGTGATCGTCGGACGTCGTGATGGGAAACGGTTGCAGGGGCAGGATAAAAAGACGCGGATCGGTCAAGCGATCCCAAAAAGCGTCGCCCGATTGGACTTCAGGAGTGGCTGTTTGTCTGTTTTCCATCGTGACATGGATGCGGGCCTGGCGTCGCAGTTCAGCATGGGTGGTGTCGATGCGAATGAAAAAAAACATGGCCACATGGAGCATCAAGGCGAGGAAGATGAAAAGTCCAAGACGCCTCTGTCGCTTGGGCACGTAATCAATCCACGGCTGGAGCAGGGCCAGCGTCTGGGCCACCGGATCAGACTCTTCCAATGGAGCGATACGGGGAGGCTGGGATGCGGGAAGTTCCGGGGTTTGGGTCGCCATGCGATAGGATGGGGCAATTCTAGGGAGACGAGCCCCCGGTTACAGGTTTGGTGCCGATCATCACCGACAACCGGTGCGCAAAAGCGATATCCATAATCTGGGTCACCAGGTCGAGGGGAACATCCTTGTCGGCCTTGATCACAAGCGAGCGCGTATCATGGCTCTGCGGAAGTTGATCCAATGCGGCACCGAGGCCGCCCGGGCCGTCCAACGTGAGGATCTGGTCGTTAAAATAGAGGATCGGTTCGCGTTTGAGCGGCATCCCGTTGGCATCGACATCCGGAGGCGTCAGGGCAACCGCCACAATGAGGCGGCTGGACGGTGTGCCTCCTCCCGAGAGGCTGCGCGGAGGATCAATTTTGATTCCCGGTTGCAGCACAAAGGATGAACTGAGCAGGAAGAAGAGAAGGAGCAATAAAACGACCGTGATGACGGGCACGAGATCAACGAGCCCGCGCAGGGGCTGAAGACGGCGGGTAAGGATCAGGGCCATGCCGGGAGTATGCCTCGTGTCGTTGACCGAGACAAGCTCCTGCGGATGGTTTGCAGATTAGGCCGTGTCGGTTATGCTGCGCTCATGCGTGGGAAACTGCTTCTCTTCGTTCGGCGGATGCACCTCTACCTCGGTGTCTTTTTTGCGCCGCTGTTGCTGCTTTTCGTCATCACAGGCTGGTGGCAGACCGTAACCATCAATCGCAACAAGGCGATAGGTGCCAACACCTTTTTCATGAACAAGCTTTCAGACATTCATGTTGCGCAATATTATCCCGTTGCTGGTAGCCACCATTTCTCGACCTGGATGTTCGAGACGCTCGTTGTGGCCATGTGTATCGGCCTTATTCTTTCCCTTGTGCTCGGGATTGCCCTGGCTTTCACGATGGTGCGCAATCGCATTCCGGTCTTCATTGCGCTCTTTCTCGGAATCGCCGTGCCCGTGCTATTGTTGGCACTGGCACATGCGCAATAAGCGTATTCTCGAATCGCCACCGTACGGAAGGCGATGGTAGCTATTACTTCTTCGCCTTGTTTTCGCGTTGGGCTTTTTCGTGCAGCCGCTTCTGGGCCTCGCTGGCATGAGCCAATTGCGTGAATGGCAGGTCTGGCAATTCACGGCATGTCACCATGAAAAATTCCTCAAATTCCTCGAGGGTGAGATCTTCCTTCGTCCGCGATTCAAAAACCATCTGGGTCATCGGCTGGTCGATCCAGGGCATCTGGTTCAGTTGGGGATTGCCGCTGTAGCCAAGACCAAGTTCATTCGCGAGCGTATTGGCGCAATGAATAATATGCGTCATCAAATTAACCTCATCTTCCCGCCCCGTGGAAATCATGGACGCGATTAAGTTTAATTTGTTCGATTCCATCATCGCCTGGTAGCAATCCTCCGGGTGTTCATGGAACGCCACCAGGTAGCGGATCGAACGTTGAAATTTGTTTCGCTGGAGCCATTCCTGGCCGATCTGGGCATGATCCACGCCGAAGTATTGCTGTTCCACCTGGCTCAGGGGTAAATTTTGCTCATAGGCATGGAGCCAGACACCAATCGTCTTCGCCGGGTAAAGTTCCGCCAGGACAAGTTTTCCGATGTCATGCACAAGGCCGCCGAGATATTCCATGCCGGTGGCGGGCAATCCCAGCATATCGATGATAAATTCCGCCAGCAGGCCGGTATAGATCTGGTGTTGCCACAGGCCGTGCCAGTTGAGGGCCGGGGTGCCCTGCCATGGCCGGTAAAGGGAAATGGCTGTCAGCGCGATGTTGCGTGAACGCTCCAACCCGACCAGTTCGATTCTTTCCGCATCGCTCTGGGGGCGCGCATCCGAGGCGTTGGCCATGAAGGTGCTTAAAACTTCCAGCGTCTCCTTGTAACTGGGAACCAGTAACAAAGCCTCGATCAAGGCGCGCAAATCTTCAGATGACCCCTTTTGCATCGCGCGGAGATCGGAAGCCATCGCATTGAGATGAAGCACCGGCCAGCGCGTATCAAGACTATGATAGACCTCCTGTGAATCGTACGAATCCTGCAACGTGAAAAGATGATCCCCCTGTGTCGCCATTTCATCCGGCACCAGGTCGAAAAGAGTTTCCGGCGGCCCTTCGCTTCGCGGCAAGGCGCGTCTTTCCACCGTATCGACCACCGACAATAATTTTTTCCCGTACTGAAAATGGTTGATGTTCTCGAGGGCGGATGTGATTTCCTGGTAGTTTTGGAACCGATCCTCCGGCTTTTTCTCCATCATCTTCCGCAAAAGATTGCACCAGCCCGACGGGATTTCATGGCGTTGCAGCGTCTCAATCGGGAACGGATTGAAAACATGGGCCCGGCATACCTCCTCGGTCGTTTCGCCCGGATAGGGAAATTCCCCCGTCATCAGGTGATAGAGGCTTGCCCCGAGGCAATAGATATCCGTGCGTAGATCGGGCTTTTCCTGGAGAACGTGCTCCGGTGAGGCATAGGCTGGCGTCCCCTGCAATTCATCGGCACGCGCGCCGCTGGCGACCTCCGTCACTTTTCGTGCCAATCCAAAATCGGTCAACATCACCGTATTTTCGGCATCGACCATGAAGTTGGCCGGCTTGACATCGAGATGGATGATGTTGGAGCGCGAGGCATATTCCAATGCCGCCACCGCCTGTTCCATGAACCACATCGCTTCCTTCGGATCGAAGTTGCGCCCGGCCAGAATCCAATCCTCCAGCGTCTGGCCCTCGATAAAGCCCATCGCCAGGTAGGGCACGCCCTGCTCTTCGCCCGCCGAATAAAGCGGAACGATATTGGTATGGCGCAACCCCGCAATGGCCCGCGCTTCCTCCAAAAAATTCGCCATCACCTCCGGGCTGCTCAGATTCGCGCGATGCATGATCTTGATCGCCACGTAACGTTCCAGCGTCGGCTCGATGGCCTTGAAGACCTCGCTCATTCCGCCTTCGCCCAGTTTCTCTAAGACGAGATACTGACCCACGCGGGAACCCGCTGAAAAAAGTTGATGTTGGCTCGGATCCATGAAATAGGGCAATGACCTGCCGAAACCAGGACGTCAGCGCCGGTAGCTACCCGTGCCTAGGATAAGTTCCATCCTGTAAAAGGCAATCCCGCGCCTAAGGGTTACTCGATTTTAATTTCTCTTGGCTGAATTCTCCGAAGTCTGCTTCGGCTTTGTCAGGATAGCCGCTTCCGAGGTAGCCGCCGCTGTCCCTAGCGGCGGTGCCTTCCAGCAGCTTCTTCCGATCTTCCGCCGCTAGGGACAGCGGCGGCTACCTTAAAGCCCTCCACAGGAACGAAATCTTCTCGCCTCCGCGCTTCCAGAAGACATTCTTGCACTTCGTATGGCCAGCCTTCTCAATGAATTGGACCTAACGAAACAGGTCGAGGATAAATCCGAGTACCGCGAACGGATTCAGGATCTCCAGCTCAACCTGCTTCACTTTCAGCGCAAGATTCTCGAGAGCAAACGCAGCGTCATCCTTGTCTTTGAAGGGCCCGATGCCGCCGGCAAGGGCGGCGTCATTAAACGCATCACCGAAAAACTCGACCCGCGCTTGATTCGCGTCTATTCCATCGTCAAGCCGACGGTGGAGGAATATCGGCACCATTACCTCTGGCGTTTCTGGAACAAGATGCCCGCGCAAGGCGAAATCGTCGTCTTTGACCGCTCCTGGTACGGACGTGTCCTGGTCGAACGGGTCGAGGGCTTTTGCTCCGAAAAGGAATGGAACCGCGCCTACGATGAAATCAACGCCATGGAAAAGAGCCTCGTGGATGGCGGGGCGATCATGCTCAAATTTTATCTCCACATCAGCAAGGAAGAACAGTTGCGCCGTTTCGAGCAGCGCGCTGCCGACCCTTACAAACACTGGAAAATCAGCGCCGAGGATTGGCGCAACCGGCGCAGGTGGAAGGAACACCTTGAAGCCGCCGAGGAGATGTTTTCCCAGACCTGGACGAAGCAAGCGCCGTGGATCCTGGCCGAAAGCGAATTCAAATGGTACGCGCGACTCAAGGTACTCAAGGCCGTCGTCAAAAAATTCACCCAGGAATTTGGCGAATAGACTGCGGCCCATGAAACTGCGCCCCGCCGTCGAGTCAGACCTGCCCGGTATTCTCACCATCCATAACCACGCCATCCGGACCAGCACCGCCGTCTACGACGAGGAGCCTCACACCCTCGCCATGCGTCGCGATTGGTTTCTCGCCAAGGAAAATACCGGCATGCCCGTTCTTGTCATCGAGGAAGCGGACGGCATCGCTGGTTTTGGAACCTACGGCTCCTTTCGAAGCTGGTCCGGCAACCACCGTAGTGTCGAACACTCCCTCTACATCGCGGAAGAAAAACGGCGGCGCGGCTATGGTCGGCTTCTTCTCACCACCCTCATCGAAATCGCCACCA
>JABDGH010000034.1 GCA_013286145.1 Verrucomicrobiota bacterium | reverse complement strand
TCGGAAGCGCGGTGAGGGAGCCGTTGCCGTATTTCTCGCCGAGACGCGCCGCGCGTTCCAGAAGGCGGGAGTGGAGATAGAAAACGTCGCCGGGATATGCTTCACGACCGGAGGGGCGCTTGAGCACGAGGGAAACCTGACGATAAGCGACGGCATGCTTGGAAAGATCGTCGTAGATGATAAGAGCATCCATGCCGTTATCCATGAACCATTCGCCCATCGCGGCACCGGAGAACGGCGCGATATACTGGCTGGTGGCTGAATCGGAGGCGGTGGCCGAGACGACAATGGTGTAGGGAAGCGAACCAGTGGAAGTGAGCGTGTCGATGACGCGCGCGACGTTGGCGTTCTTCTGTCCGATGGCGACGTAGATGCTGTAAAGGGGACGGAAGCCAGCCTTGCCTTCGTTTTCGCGATTGAGGCGGGCTTGGTTGATGATGGTGTCGATGGCGATGGTCGTTTTGCCCGTGGCGCGATCACCGATGATAAGTTCGCGCTGGCCACGACCAATCGGGATCATGGCGTCGATGGCCGCGATGCCGGTCTGGATCGGCTGGCTGACTGATTTGCGGGCGATGATGCCGGGGGCAAGTTTTTCCACCGGGTAGAAGGCTTCGTTTTTGATCTCACCCTTGCCATCAATGGGCTGTCCGAGAGCATCAACCGCGCGGCCCAGCAAGGCCTTGCCGACGGGCACCTGGAGGAGCTTGCCGGTGGTGCGAACCTGGTCGCCTTCCTTGATCTTGGCAAATTCGCCGAGGATGATCGCGCCGACTTCGGTTTCTTCAAGATTCAGGGCGAGTCCCATGATGCCGCCGGGGAATTCAAGCATTTCATTGAGTGCAGCGCCGGAAAGGCCTTCGATTTTGGCGACACCGTCGGAGATTTCGCGAACGGTGCCGATATTGGATTGAGCGACATCCGTTTTGAGGGAGACGATCTGTGATTTAATTTCTTCGAGGAGGGTGCTCATGGATAGGATTGGAGGTTAAGGGGAATGGATGCTGTTTTAAAATCAGGAAAAGGCTTGTTGGAGGCGTTCAAGACGGGAACTGACCGAACCGTCCCAAATATTGCTGCCGCGCCGGATGCAAAGACCGCCGAGAAGCTTGGGATTTTCCAAGTATTCGGTGCGGCTGGCGGGACCAAAACGTTGTTCGAGGCTGGTGAAAACGCTCGCGCCGCGATCGGCGAGGGGAGTGGCGCTTTCGACGCGCACAGTGCGTTCTTCAATGGCCAGTTCGATGAGCCGTTGCAGGCGGGCAAGGAGTGCCATGTAATTGCGGGGCTTTTCCGTGATGAGAAGACGGATGATGTCGCGAATACCCTGCTCGTCGAGCGAGCCGTCGGGTCGCAGGCAGGCGCGGAAATACCGCTTGGCCTTCTGGCGTGCTTGACGATCAATTTTCATCGGTGGAAATAGAGGCTAGTTTTGAGTGGCGCTAAGCTGACGGAGGGTTTCCGAATTCAATCGGGTCTGGTCGTCCGAGCTAAGGACTTTGCCGGCGACTTTCTCGGTGGTCTGGATGACCAGCGCGCCGACCTGTTGCTTGAGTTCGGCCATGAGCCGGTTGCGATCAAGAACAGAGGCTTCGTGGGCTTTTTTGACGATTTCCTCCGCCTGACGGGTGGCTTCCTGCGTGCGTACTTCACCACGGCTGACGGCAGCTTTTTCTGCTGCGGCAACGATCGCACTGGCCTGTTCGGTGGCTTTCTGGATGATGCTGAGGCGCGTGGCTTCCGCATCGGCCAGTTCCTTCTTGATTTTCTGGGCATTGGCCATCGATTCCTCGATTGCCGTGCGGCGCTGTTCCAGGATGGTGCGGACTGGTTGCCACGCGAATTTCCGGAGAACTAGGAAGAGAACCGTGACGACAAAGCACTGGACAAGGAATTGCTGAAGACTGAAGCCGGTTTGGAGACCGACATTCTCAAAATTAGTTTTGATGTCGTTCAGGTCGGCCAGGGGCAAGTGTGGAATAATCATGGGGGTTTAAGTCACGCCGCCGGTGAAGGTCACAGGCGGCGATACAGTGGATTAGTGGCCGGCCAAAACAAACGCGACAAGAATGAAGGTTCCTTCGGAAATACCGACGAAGATGAGGGAAGCGCCGAGAATGATGCCCATTGCGCCCGGATTGCGTCCAACGGCTTGGGAAGCGCCTGCTCCGACCGCACCGATACCGATGGCGGCACCGCCGGCGGCGAGGCCGATTTCGATAGCTGATGTGTTCACTGCCAAGTCTGCCAAGATATTCATATAATTTTCCTTAAGTTGTTGGTGTCTGTTGGTTTTCGGCACGGTCAGTGCCAAAATTTTTAGTGGGCGTTGTTTGCCTCCGTGGAGTGGTCTCCCGAGTTGGTGAGCATGCCCGTAAATGCGGCGGTTAAAGCAAAAATAACGATGGCCTGAACGAAGGCGACGAGAAGCTCGTAGAAATAGAAGGGGACGAGGATGAGGAAGGCAAAATTGGGGGCCATTTTATACATCGAATCGAGAAGAAATTCGCCTCCGTAAATGTTGCCGAAGAGACGGAAGGTGAAGGCGATGGGGCGGATAATAAGGATGGAAAGAACCTCGATCCAGCCGACCAAAAAGAAAATCACGATGAAGAGCCAGTTGACGATCAGGTTTGGAAATTTGACCTTGGATCCGAAGATGTGAAAAAGCGATCCGCCGATACCCATCTGGCGGACACACCAGTAGAAAAACATGAAAAAGAAGATGGCGGAATAGGCTGCGGTGACGTTCACGTTGGCGTTGGCGCCACGGAGAAAAGGCTGCGTCACTTCAAAATTCCAGATATTGGTTCCGTGGCCGTAACCGAAGGTGCCCACACCGGGAAGCAGGGCGAGGAGATTTTCAGTCAGGACGAAGACGAAAAGACTGCCGAAGAACCAGAACCCCCGTTCCATGGTTTCCCGTCCGGCGAGGCTCTCGACGAAATTGCTCATCAGTTCTACAAGCCATTCGACGAAATTTTGCATGCCGCTGGGAATGAGCTTCGGTGCGCGCATGGCCACCTGAACGACGGCAATGACCAACACGCAAGCGATGGTTTCGGCAATCATCGAGTTGTTGATGGGGAGGCCACCAATCGAAAAGAGATCGACGGGCTTGGGCGTCATACCTTGCGGCGTCACTTCAGCAGCGAATAAGGGAGAAAAAAGCATTTACGTCAAAAAAGTTGGGACGGACATCATTGCGGGAAAGTCAAATTTGGCAAGTATAAGATGATGAAATTTTTGAGACGTAAATGTAGCAAAGCTAGTGGTAATTTTACTAGGCGGCGATTAAAGCAAGGGAGATTTTTGATGTCGAGCGAGTAGTAAGAGAGTGACCTGGCCTCCTACCACAATTCGTTGGGCCCGGTTGGAACCGGAATGGCCTCACGACGGGTAACGGCGGGCGTATTGCTTTCCTCGACTTCATCGTCACGAAAATTCAGAGCATTGGGTGCGGGAGCGTACTTGGGGCGCAGTTGCCCATTTTCATCGAGGAACTGCTGCCGCCACGCGATGTAGTCTTGCAAAAGGGTGTCATACTCGGCGCGGGTGTGAATCCGCACGATTCCCTTGTTGAACATCGAGGCGGGGCCAAAACGCCTGGCATACCAGGGACCGACCTTGCGGAACATGGTGCAGCCGAGACTTTCTCCAAATACCTCGATCATCAGGTCGAGATGGCGGTTCATCACGCGTACCCGTTCGTCAAAACCGGGTTCGGGGAGTAATTCGCCTGTTTTCAGGTAATGAAGGGTGTGAGCAAATATCCATGGATTATAAAAAGCTCCACGTCCGATGCTTACGCCTGTGCAGCCGGTCGATTCCAACATGATCCGGGCAGCCTCGGGACTGGTGATATCGCCATTGCCAATGACGGGGATGTGACGCACCGCTTCCACCACGCGCCGGATGCCACCCAGATTGACTTTACCCTCGAATCCCTGCTGGCGGGTCCGGCCATGCACCATGATCGCGGCAGCGCCGGCATCTTCCAACGCACGGGCCAGGTTGGGCGCGGTCAGGTTATCGTCGTCCCAGCCAAGGCGCATTTTACAGGTGATCGGGATGCGAACCGACTCGACCATTTTGCGCACAAGGGAAGCAGTGCGGTCGAGTTCCGTCATCATGGCGGAACCGCCACCGACCTGGCAGACTTTGCGCACCGGACAACCCATGTTGATATCCACGGAAGCGACACCTAGCGATTCGAGCAATTGCGCGGCGGCGACCATTTCTTCCGGGACGGCCCCGAAAATTTGGACTGCCAAAGGAGAATCTTCCGGGCAACTTTCTATCAATTTGAGTGCCTTGCGATTTTTTTCGAGGAGGGAGCGTGCATTGACCAGGTCGGTGGTACAGAGTCCGACGCTGCCCAGTTCCCGGATGACGCGGCGAAAGGGCAGGTTGGTATATCCGGCCAAAGGCGATAATAAAAGAGGCGTCGCCAGTTGGAGGGGGCCGATGACAAGGTTTCGCATATCCATGATTTATTTAAAATCTTTCAAAACCGTCATCCTGAGCTTGTCGAAGGACCTCTTGCTATTTGCTCCAAAAGTACGATTCGAGCGGAATTATTATGAGATCCTTCGACAAGCTCAGGATGACAGCTTTTTAAATTCCAAGGGGCATCCTACCTTAAAAGCTCCCCAGACCGAACTATTTTGTAACCGTGCAGAACGATTAGGGGTCAACAACTTATGAACAGGATTGTCCTGATATGACCGACGCGGAAGTGTCAGCATGTCTGGCGCGCGGGCGCGACGGCGATGAAGGGGCGATCCTCGAACTCTTTCATTACATGTACCCTCACATCACCAAACTGGTACGGGCCAACTTGCCCGCGAAAGAAAGTAGCGAGGACTTGGTGCAACAGGTCTGCATCAAGGTGATCAATCACCTGCATCAATTTTCCGGGAAAGTTCCTTTTTTGCACTGGGTTTCGAGGATCACGGTCAATACGTGCCTGAACCAGATTCGGTATGAGAAGCATCGTCCGGAGATTCGGCTGGGCGATCTCAGCGAAGAGGAGGCCAATCTGGTGGAGCAACTGGCGACTTCTCCGGTGGAAATCGACTCGTCGGAAAAAGTGGCGGCGAAGGAATTGGTGGATAAACTTTTGTCGAGTTTACGTCCGGCGGATCGTTTGCTAATGAAATTGATGTATCTTGAGGGTCATAACATCGAAGAGATTTCGAGCCTGACGGGATGGAACATCGCCCTGGTTAAGGTAAGAGCTTTTCGTGCGCGGGTTCAATTGCGGAAACGGTATGCTTTACTTATGAAGGAGACTCCATGAATCCGATCGATCATCAACTCAATCGTCTTTTCCGGGCGGCTGCGAAGGCAGGCGTGGATCACGCGGTTGCGTCGCCCTATGGATTGGAAACTCGTGTTTTGGCAGCATGGCGCACGGCGCCCCACTTTGGGTTTTGGGATGGTAGATTACTCGTTCGCGGGCTGATCCTTGCCGCCCTGATCATGGGCATCAGCCTTTGGCCGACTTTTCAGAGCACACCTGCGAATCCTTTTTCTGAGTATCTTCAACTGGCCGACTCAGATGCCACCGTCCAGATCGACAACTCGCCATGACTTTACTGACGATCAAACCGTGGCTGGCCCTGGCGCTCATCTTTGTCCTGGGCACGGTGACGGGTGTCTCTCTGACCATTGGGTTGAGGCCTTACTTCGCGCCTCCGATGGGCATGCCCCAGATGAAAAGCCAGTTGGAGGCGAAATTAACCCAGCGATTAGGCTTAACGCCGGATCAACAGGCCAGGATTGACCCGATTCTAACTGATCAGCAAAAGCAGATTCAGGGAGTGCGCCGGGAAGAATTTGGACGCATTGCGAAAATCGTCGAAGACTCGAACAAGCAAATTTTGCCCATTCTTACCGCCGGACAGCAAACGGAATTCCAGAGAATAGAAAAAGAGATGGAAAATCAGCGTGAACAGAGGATGGGGCGCATGCATCACGCGCCGGGAGGGTCGTCCCACAATGGCATGCCCAAGTCCCCGACCGATGCGGATGATCTCCCGCCGCCACCACCGATGCCACCACCGATGCCTCCGCCAGTGAATCCCTAAGCTTTTTTAAGCGCAACTCTTGTCAGGGTAGTCGCACCTGTGGCAGGCTCGCGCTTGCTTTTGAAAAAGCTTTGCCTGCCGCGTCATCATGGATACGAAAAAAATCAAATTTAAACCGGGCCACCACCTTCTCAAGCCTTTCATCCCGAGAAAACTTAAGGAAGTTATCAAGGATATCGTGTCCAGGGTGGAGGATGTCGGCTCGCAATCACGCAGGGAGCTTCTTTTCGGCGAGAACGAGCCGTTGGTGCCACCGTTGCGGATGATGTTCGAGGGGCCGAGGGACTACGAATTGTTCAAGGAAAATGGAAGGGAATTTTTCGAGTACCTTCGCCGGTTTTGCGATCTCCAGCCCAACCACAAAATCCTCGATATCGGTTGCGGGATTGGCCGCAAGACCCTTCCGCTCATCACTTATTTGAATGAGCAGGGTTCCTATGACGGCGTTGATATTGTGGAAAAAGGGGTCGAGTGGCTCAGGGCCAAGGTTGGAACGAAGCATCCCAATTTCCGGTTCCATCTGACCGATGTCTCGAACGGTTACTATAATGCCCAGGGAGAGATCAAGGCGGTTAATTATAAGTTTCCGTTTCCCGATAATACTTTCGATATCATGCTGATGGGTTCGGTATTTACCCAGATGTTAACGGACGAAGTGGAAAATTACCTGGCCGAGGTTGCCCGTGTCCTGAAACCGGGAGGGCAGTCGTTCATTACCTACTTCCTGTTGAATGAAGAGGCGGAGCGGCTGGTTTCCGAGGGGAAGGGGACTTTGCGGCTAAAGCATCGGGTCGGGAAATGTCGCGTCGAGGATAAGAACAGCGTGGCCGATTCTGTGGCGCATCAGGAAGCCGACATGCGCGCGCTCTACGAGCGGTGCGGATTCAACATCAAGGATAAGATCCATTACGGCTTTTGGTGTGGTCGGGAGAGCTACACCAGCTACGAAGATTTTATTATCGCGGTAAAGCGCTAAGCGGGTTTTTGTTTCAAGCCCTATTTAAAACTCCGTCATCCTGAGCGGAGCCGAGGCGAAACGTGATGGTCGAGCTTGCGGTTGACCCGAGGCGTAGTCGAAGGATCTGGTTTGATAAACCAAACGTGAAGGTGGCGTCACCAAAGTTCAAAATACCAGAAGGTCTTCGCGCTTGTTGCTCCTGCGAAAAACGAGATGCCTTGCGAATCCATGAATCTTTAGCCGTCTTTTGGATGGATTCCAAGTTCGAGCCATATCCCTCGACTGCGGTTCGGGTTGACGATGTGCTCAAATAGATTTTTATGGCTCACCTTCGCTCGGGATGACGGATTGTTGAAAGCGAGCTTTGCTGGGATTCCTGCTTCTGCTGTGTCTATCCAAACCGAAGATGCTTTGAAGAAACAAATCCAAGCACCCGCTGGTCAATTTAGCTTGAGGGGCAACTGCCGGGGATCGGTTTCCGGTTCCAACTCCCAGTAGGAGGCGAGCAGCCCTGCCATGTAGGTACCGAAGATCAACATGACAAAACTGGGAAGCGGCAGGATGACATTGTAGAGCCGGAAGGCGAGGATCGACGACTCCACCCAAAAAGCCAGAAGCACGATCAGGATGGCCGCGGAGTGGATGGGTCCTAACTTGATCAACGCGGCAGCCCCCCCGATTCCAATGAGCAGGTAAAGGGCCGCAAGAATCATCGGAGGCAGGGGCCGGACATAATCCTGGTCGAGGATGGTTCGCTCGGCCTGGAGTTGAACCTCGACGCGGCTGAGCTTGCCGACCGCGGTATTGAAGATTTCCCGTTGACCGAGATCCGTGCGGCCAATCCAGACCTGCCGGTGGGCCAGGCTGCGAAGGTTATGTTCCGGGATAAGGCCGTTATGGAGTTGATCGTCATAGACCAGAATGTTGTCGAAACTGGCCTGCCACGAAGTCGTCGGGGTGGGATGATAACGAATCTGCATGCGACCCTGATCGTCGATGGGCACAGTGCGAAGCAGCTTGCCGTCCTTGCGACGCAAAAAGATGGCTCGACCCACCTGCACCTCGGACAAGGAGAGATCGGCCCCGAGGAACTGGGCGGCGGCTTGCAGGGCGAGGGAGGGAATCATTTTCTGGTTGAGCATGAAAACCAGTGGAAGGCGGCGTATGCGCAAGCCCGATTCGGACTCGAGGTTATTGGCACCGACGGGAGAAGCCCCGGCAAAAGTTTCCATCGGCCAGATCGCCGAACCAAAGCGCGGCACCAAATGCGTGTCGCCGTGAAAAGGGAGGGAGCCGAGCTTGGCGGGAGGCGGTGCGGAATTGTTCGTCGTCATGACCGTGGCGGCGAAGACGACGATGTTGGCCCGTTCGATGATGTGAGAGAACGTGGTGTCGAAGGAAGTGTAATCAGTGTCGCGGTCGTTGAGGTTCATCTCAAAGACGACGCTTTGGGGCGCGTAATCGATCAGGCTGCGGAGCATCAAGGTGTAATCGAGTCGTGACCAGGGCCAGGGACGGTCGGCTGGGATGGCATCGATGGCGACGAGGGCGAGTTGATCGCTTGGCTTGATGGGATAGGAATGAAGCGATTGCCGCCAGTCGAGCAGAGGTTCCTCGAAGGCATTGAGCGCACCGGAAAATTGCGCCAGCAGAGTGAAGATGCCCCAGAGCAGGGAGAGGCCAGCCGCGAGGGCCACACGACGTTTTTGATTCGGGTCGGGCGGTTCAGGCACGGGGGCCGGAGCGGGCTTGGTCGGAATGCTAAAAGGAAGGTCTTCCACGGCGGAGGAATCTCTTATGCCAAGAGTCACGCCCGCAAGCAACGTGTTATGTTCGGATATTTACCGTCAAGTCCAAGATCGACTGAGATGCTGTCGTACCGATTATTCCTTCAACCCGGAACCCTCGTGGCTGGTGTCGCCGTCGATGTCGATGAAGGTGGTGGAAGAGGCGATATCGTTGCGGTCGGGCATCATGTTGGCGACCTTCATTTGCTTGAAGATGCTATACTTCCCGATTTTGATGACATCCTGAGCCTCGACCCGCTTGACGGTCTGGCCCTTGGCATTGAGTCCATCGACGCGGAGGAAGCACCAGTATTGTGAGCTAACCCAGTAACGAACCTTGGCAAAATGGCTATGGTCGTTCGGGCCGGGTTTGGCTTCAAAAACGTAGGCGGGCAGCGTCTTGATGCTGTCGGTGCCGACAGGAACGACATCGTCCCAGTTCATAAAATCGATACCCAGGTCTTCGTAGGTGATGTCGGTATCGAGGATGGAATGGGCGCGATCCGCGCTGGCGACCGGGCCCCATGCGGCGGATGAGGAAGTCCTTTTTTCCACCGTGAAAACCCCGGGGTTGAGGACAACCCGGATTTGGAGCGGCTGATCCTTGAATGCGTAAACCAACTCATGTCCCTTGGTGAGGAGCGAGATCGGGTAGCTCTTCTTGGTTTTATCACTGTGGACGGTGCCATTGAGCGTAAAATCGGCCAGGTCGAGCCGCTTCCAGATCATGCCTTGGACATAATTAACGGGCGGCACCTTGTCCTTGGCGCTGGTGTCGATGCCAGCCATGGCCGATGGAACCGAAAGAAAGCTGAAAGTGGAACAGAGGGTTATAAGACAGAGGAGGGAACGAGGTTTCATAAAAGGTGATAAAGTCAGTTGGGGATTGAAGAGCGGAAAGACATTTCCGCATTTCGCTTGTTTCGGTGTCTTCTTGGGTATTAGCTTTTGTAAGGTGACGCGCCAAGTTAAATACTTGAAAGGTATCCAGCTGGGTTTGCGTCGAGTATTGTATTGGTAGATGCTTGGACGCGCCAGCGTCGCTGAAACTTCATTTGATTTGAACCCCTATGGTGCACCCCGGCTATCGTAAACGGACAATTTTTCTCCTGGTCGCGTTGTTGCTTGTTCGCTTCTGGTTTGGACAAACCTTTGAGTTGTCAGGCCATGAAGCCTATTTGTGGCTGCAAGGGCATGGCACGAACCTGAGCATGGCTTACTGGGAGCGCGGGCCCGTTGTTCCGGGGCTGATACGGATCGGAACCGCTTTTTTCGGCGATACGGAACTTGGCGTTCGCTGGCTGGCGGCAGTGATTTGTTGCACGAGCGGTTTCATTCTTTTTTACCTGGCGCGTCACTGGTTCAGCGCCCGCTGCGCATTCTGGACGGTGGTGCTGTTTATCGTCATCCCCATGTACGCATGGAGGCTCTCCTTCATGACCGAAGCGACGGTGAGCATCGGGTTGATGGCGGTGACGTTGCTCGCCTTCAGCATGGCGGTTGAGAGGGATAAAATAGGGTGGTGGTTGCTCGGTGGGGCGGCTTGCGGCCTGGCCCTGCTGGTGGCGTTGCCGAACATCTGGTGGATGGCGGGGCTGCTGCTCTATTTTGTGATCGCCCCCAGCCGTCGCCAGCGACTGCGGGAGCCTCAGCTTTGGATCACGATGATTTTTATCAACCTGTTCCTGCTGCCCATCATTTGGTGGTGGCGGGGTCCCCAGGTCGCCGACGTGGCTCGTACGCGCATCCTGAATGCATGGCCGTTAAGTCACAGCTTTTCCCTGCACCAGGGATTCAGTTTTTTCTGGAAGGAAATTTTCTACCTTTCACCACTTTTTTTCATTCTTCTGGTCGTGCTGCTGTGGCGCCTGGGCCGCCAGCTTTGGGAGGATCCCCGCTACGGCCTGCTGGTCTGCCTGGCGTTTCCCGGATTGATCTGGGAGAATTTTTCCGCCTTTTTTCAGGAAGGGCGTCCTGATCTCATCCCGGCATTTTTCCTGCCGTTGATTCTTTTGGTGGGATGTTACACGGCCCGGGTCACCCCTATCGGAAGGTCGACGCGCTGGATGTACGGGATCATCTTTGCCCTGGCCCTGTTGCAATCGCTGGCTGGACTTAATCCTTTTTATATCACTTCCAAGGCGGACGGTTCGGGTTACCAGATTCATCGCACCCAGAGCGGTGAAACCACGTTTTATGCCGATAAGCGGCAGATCTCATGGCGTAACCTCGCCGACGGGATACAAAGTCTCCAGAGGGATGCAGGAGTTGGCGCCACGCTGATCATTACCGATACGCCCGAAACCGCGAGCGCGTTGAGCTTTTACCTGCCGCGTAATCCGTTTGTTTACGTGGCGAGCAAGCCTGACGTCATTACCCACTTCGATTTTTGGCCCCACTACGATGAATCGGCCTCGCCAAACGACTCGGCCCTCTTCATCAATCGTTCGACTGACCCCCGGCGTGAGGCGGATCCACCGCCTGCCGATATCATCAAAAATTTTACCACGGTAACGAAGATGGATGATCCTTCGCTGCCCGATTTCAACAGATCATGGGACATCTGGAATTGCCAAAAATTCATCGCTTCCGGCCAATCCACGGGCACGCCCCAGGCCAATCCCATGCCGGAGCCGGAAGCCTTGCCAAAATAAGACCATGCCCACGGAAACAGCGCTCAATCAGTATCTCGATTTTCTTCGCTTCAGCAGCATCTCGACCGATTCGACGCACAAGGAGCAGGTGGTGGAATGTGCCGAATGGGTCAGGCAGAAACTTGCGGCCATCGGGCTTGAGGCAACCCGGCACGAGACACCCGGCCATCCCATCATCCTGGCGCGCGGCTCTCACAAAGCAGGTCGGCCCACGGTCTTGATTTACGGTCATTACGACGTACAGCCGGTCGATCCACTTGCGCTGTGGCACCGGTCGCCGTTCAACCCTGGCGTACATGATGGAATCGTCACGGCGCGTGGCGCGAGTGATAACAAGGGGCAGATTTTTTCGCATATTCTCGGGGTCGAACAGGCGTTAAAGGAAAAGGGCGACCTGCCCGTCAACCTCATCATGTTGATCGAAGGCGAGGAGGAGATCGGCAGTCCGAATCTTGCGCCGTTCCTCCTCGCTCATCGTGAGGAACTGGCCTGCGATGTCGTGGCCATTTCCGACACGGCCATGATCGCGCCGAATCACCCCACATTTACCTACGGGCTGCGTGGACTTGCTGCCGTTGAAGTGACGGTGACGGGACCCGACCACGACCTGCATTCGGGTCTTTTCGGCGGCGCGGTGGAAAATCCGGCAACGGTTCTCGCGCGATTGATCGCCGGTATGCATGACAAAAATCTCAAGGTCGCGCTTGACGGTTTTTACAAGGAGGTGAAGCCGCTTCAGTCCTGGGAACGCAAGGCGTGGAAGCGATTGCCGTTACAGGAGCGCGCCCTGCTCAAGATAACCGGCGCGCCTGCCTTGCGTGGCGAAAAAGGATTTACGGCGCTGGAACGCATCTGCGCGCGCCCGACGGCGGAAGTCAACGGCATCGGCTCCGGTTACCAGGGCGAGGGGACGAAGACGGTGCTGCCAAGCACGGCCAGCGCGAAATTTACCTTCCGCCTTGTCCCGGATCAGGATCCCAAGAAAATCGTCAGGATCGTCCAGGCTTACTTCAAGAAAAACGCTCCGCCTTCAGTCAAAATAAATATCGTGCCGGGTCATTGCGGTGAATCTTACCTCGTCGATCCGAACGCAGGCTTTGGCGCGGCGGCTCAAAAAGCGTTGAAACGTCTTTTCCCCGGAAAAAAACCGGCGTTGATTCGCGAGGGCGGCACGATCCCCGTCGTTGCCGATTTCAAGAGCATCCTCAAGGCCGACACGCTCCTGCTCGGTCTTTGCCTGCCCGACTGCAACGCGCATAGCCCAAACGAGACTTTTCCCGTCGCCCATCTCGACCTGGGAGCGAACCTGAATCGCTATCTGCTGGAGGAAATTGCCGCTGCGGGTAAAGAAACCGGTCGAAAATAGCGGGGTATTAAGCGAGCAGAGAAAAAGGGAGCAGGACGGAAACGGGATCGCAGACCCTAGGTGAAATTCAAGGCTGCGGCGCGCCTGTTCCATTTTTCCCTTTTTCGGTGGAGTTCACTTGAGGATGTCTCTGGCCCTCGATGCAAGAAAACTGCCATATTTTCCTTTTTCATAATCACCCAAAATCTGCAAGGCAAGAGTATTTGTTGGATCTATCTCGTATAGGTTTTTTACAATCAAATATAGAAACTCAGGATCATCTGAAAACTTGCGAGCTATGGTTTCCATCTTTGGAACTGCTTCGATTGCGTTTGAGCCAAGTTTCCCTAGGGCATTTGCCACCGATACTTGCCCTATGCTACCGCCCTTGAACTTTGGCCCTCCGGCGAGCTGATGGATCAATGCAGGAAGTGCGGTTTTTGCTTGAGATCCCAAACCGCTAATAGTGTCCGCAGCATAAGAACCTGGCGAACCGTCTTCATTAAGGCCTTGAATTAAGTGCGGCAAAGAAATTTCCACTCTACTTTTGAAAGCTCCAGCCCACTGAAATGCAGCCTGTCGCACGACACCCTCATCATCATCAAAAGCGTTTAGAATGAAAGGCCATGCCTTTTCTTCCAAATTCTTTGAGTCCTTTAATTTTTGGGCGTCTTCATTGTAGATACTGCCAACGGTATAAATTGTTTGAGCGCGAACCAAGGGATCGCTATCTCTGCTCAACTTAGCAATTGTGGCCCAAGCCTCTCTATTCTCTGGATTCGAGGTCAATTGGATACCAGACTCCTTTAATAAAGAAAGCCTCGCTGATACGTTTGCCTTAGCCATATGTGGAAAAACGAAAGCAAGTAAGACAAATAAAAAAAGGACAGGCACGGAGACAGGATCGCAGACCCTAGGTGAAATTCAAGGCTGCGGCGTACCTGTTCCTTTTCTTTTTCTTAGGAAAATATTTTCACTTGCTGAACGAATCTTCTTTCCCTACGAGTGCTCATAGGAGGCTTTCATGAGGAGATTGATACTGCTGCTTTTCTTCGTTCTTGGCATCTTACCGGTGGCCGCATACAAGGATATTGAAACTGGTACGTTCATTACCCGTGATCCGGCTGGGTTTGTTGACGGGCCAAACCTCTACACCTACGTAAAACAGAATCCGTGGACACTTTTTGATCCCGAAGGATTGCAGTCACTAGATGATACTCGCAAAGAAGGTGTCACATATCAGACCGCCAAAAGTACCGAGTTCAAGCCGGGAGAAGCTGAAGCAGTTTTAAAGGAACACGGTCAGAAAGTGATGAAGCCCATGGAGGTTTCTGACGACCGAGTTAAAGAATTACGGGAAAGCGGAAAGTTCGATGGAAAAACCGACGAGGAGGTCAGAATCTCTGAATCCGCTCGTGCTAATGCCATCAATGCGAAGTGGGCGCTCGTAAAGTACGAAGGTACTCCAGAAACAAAGAAACTATTTGCCGCTTGGAGCGGCATGAATGAAATCTTGCTTACCACAACGATGGCGATGCCGGGGCCAAGAGGAATTGGCATGGGCACAAGTGCCGAGGCGGGACAAGCAGCAGCAGGCGTAACGTACAAAGGACTGACTGCAGAACAGAAATTGTTGGTGCAACAGGCGATGAGAAAAGCGGGAATAAATGATAGCAACCTCTTGATTCAAGGAGCGGATATGCCAGCGGGGTATTCAGGCATGACGATAGGAGACCAAGGATTTGTAATCAATCGCTCGATTGTAAAAGATCCACAGGCATTAATGGACACGATTAAGCATGAATATCAACATGTGGTAGATCGTCGAGCTTTGGGCGATCCTTCAGCTTACGGACAGCCCTTGGAAGATAAGGCCAATGCCGCAGAGAAACATTAGGAACAATTTATGGCGGACGATAACCTCATTACTATTACTTTGGCGAATGCTAGAGAAATAGCGAAGGGGCATTATTCTAATCTGCTTTGTCCTCATTGCCGCCAACAATCAGTGGAAGCTTTTTTCTCGGAGCAGAATCTTAAACAAGGTTATGGCATCTGGCTTGAATGTCAGCGGTGCGAAAAGGTTGAACACATTAGCTGTAATTCCGAACCGGAGGGTTTTTCACCGTTACGCATTTCAGAGAAATTCCAGCATTTGGACGACCGTGCATGGAACGCAGAGAAGTAGAAGTTCACCAGCCCGCTATTGTCATTCGATAGGCTTATTGCAGAAAAAGGAAAAAGGGGACAGGCACGGAGACAGGATCGCAGACCCTAGGCGAAATTCAAGGCTGCGGCGTGCCCGTTCCTTTTTCTCTTTCCCGGCCGTCATCCCGAGCTAGTCGAGGGATCAGCCTCCGGCAAGTACACAGCGATAGGATAAAGTGTGCGCATTCCGGGAGCTGATCCTTCGACAACCCCTTCGGCTTCGCTCAGGGCGCGGCTTGCTGCCGCGGCTACCGAAGGATGACGGATAGATAGACCCGGGGGAAACCGGGTGGAGCTTATTTCCGCTCTTTGTGGATGGTACGACGCCGAAGGGAGGGGTTGTACTTGAGACGCTCGAGGCGCTCCTGCTGAAGCTTCTTGTTTTTAGTAGTGAAGTAACGGGAAGCAGACTTGCCTTCCTTGGCAGCCTCGGTGCATTCCAAAATAACTTGATCGCGCATGGGATAAAATGGGTTGGGTGAAGCTGGTCAAGATACCCGGCTTGCCGGGGCGGTCAAGCTTCAATCTCTTGGGTGTTCCGAACCGTCGCCCGGCGGTCGACGGCTACCACGGAGGGAGGCACCGCCGATAGGGCCATCGGCGGCTACCTTAAAATGCCTCAAAGTTATGGGGCTGGGGGAATGACCCGGTCGAGAAGCTTTGCGCTGCTCAGGACGCCGGGGATGCCTGCACCGGGATGCGTGCCCGCACCGACAAGGAAGAAGTTTTTCACGTCCTCGCTGACGTTGTGAGGTCGAAACCAGGCGCTTTGGGTCAGGATGGGCTCAAATTGAAACGCAGAGCCGAGATGCGCGTCGAGATGCGTTTCGAAATCGCGCGGGGTCCAGATGATTTTGCTAATAATGTGGCGCCGAAGGTCGGGGCAGAGTTTTTCAAGCGAAGCGAGAATCGCGTCGGCATAGCGTTCCTTGACCGATTCCCAGTCGATCTCTCCTCCAAGATGTGGCACGGGTGAGAGAACGTAAAAGCATTCGCAACCGGGAGGCGCCAGCGAGGGATCGGTGCGCGTAGGTGCATGGAGATAGAGCGAGAAATCGGAAGCGAGGATTTTTTTCTTAAAAATGTCTTCCAGCAATTCCTGGTAACGCTCGGTCAAGACAATGGAGTGATGCGCGAGGTCGGGGTAAGTGCGATCAGTTCCAAAATAGATGAGAAACAGGCTCATCGAATAGCGCATCCGGTCAAGCCGGGTATCGGTCCATTTTTTTCGTGCGACGGCAGGCACAGCCTTCTTGTAAAAATTGGCGACATCGGCATTGGATACAATCACCGAGGCGGGAAGTTCCTCGCCCGAGGCGAGCCGGACGCCGCGTGCCTCGCCATTTTCCACGAGCAATTGATCGACGCGCGTGTTGAGCCGGATTTTACCGCCCATTTCAGCGAAAAGACGCAGCAGTCCCTGCACCAGTGCGCCCGTGCCGCCCATCGCAAAATGAACGCCCCATTTGCGCTCGAGATAGTGGATCATCGCGTAGATGGAAGAGGACTGGAAGGGATTGCCGCCGACGAGCAGCGGGTGAAAACTGAAGACCTGCCGGAGCAGGGGATGCTTCACATAGCGCGAGACGAGACGATAAACCGTTTCGTGTGAGCGTAGCCGGATGAGGTCGGGCGCGACCTTGATCATGTCGGCCACGGATGAAAAAGGTTTGTCGGCCAGGTCAATGAAGGCGCGATCAAAAATGGCGTGGGATTTTTCGACAAACTTCAGGTAACCGGGGACATCGTCGGGATTGAATTTCCTGATCTGCTCGATGATCTCGGCTTCATTTCCGGTGTAATCAAATACCTGCCCGTCGTGAAAAATAATGCGGTAGTAGGGCGTTACCGGAACAATCTTGACGTAGTCCTCCGTGCGCTTGCCAGCCACGGCAAACAGTTCGTCGATGAGGAATGGCGCGGTGATGATGGTCGGCCCGGCATCGTAAATGAAGCCTTTGTCCTCGAAGACATAGGCTCGCCCGCCCGGCTTGTCCCGCATCTCGAGGATGGTGGTGTCGTAGCCTCGTGCCTGGAGGCGAATGGCCGCGGCTATTCCACCAAAGCCGGAGCCGATGACCAAGGCGGGTGCAGAATGACGAGGAGGAGACTTGGCCATGAACCGCCAAGCGTAGCATAATGTGCCACGCGATCAATTACTGCCCCAAGCTCAACGCTATTTAGCTATGGCGAGGGGATCGATGGTCGAGACTTCGCTCATGGGCGGCTGGATCATCTCTTCCGTGTCTGCGGTAAGAACGCGCCGTTCAACTGCCAGAACAACCAAATGCGGATCGTCGTCCCGCTGGATGGTAAGCTCGACCCCGGAACCGGGATCGCCATGCAACGCGAGACGGGCTTCATCTTCCGTCAGGGAGGTCGTGAGGTTTTTGCCGATCTTGATCAAAACATCACCCACGCGCAGGCCAAAATCCGCCGCAGGGCTTCCACGGGTTATCCCGATAATTTGGGGCAGGCCGGTCACTTTATCGAAGGACAAGCGCACTCCGAGACGGCCCATGCCGCTGTGATCTGCCGCCACAATAGGTTCAAAAGGCGTCAGCTTGACGGGTGCGTCGAGGGAATTTGTCGCTTGGGCAAGCGCGAGAGTGGGAAATAAAGCTACGAGGCAAAGGGTAAAAAGCGGTTTCATAATAGTGGCTTTCTCTTTTAATCTTTGGTTGATAGTCGAGTTTTATAACTAATTTCTGTAAAAAGAACAGAACGAAATGAAATTTTTTTAGGATTCAACCACATCGCCAAGTTCAATGCCGATATTACGCGCCAGGCGTATAGCATCGCCAGGCAAGGCTTTGCGACGATCCAAGATATCGTCGAAGTCGCGTAACTGCAGCCTGCCATTAACGGTGGCGACCATGGAGCCTTTTTCACCTGAGGTGAGCGACAGGACGGCCATTTCACCCATGCGGCTGGCGAGCAGACGATCATAGTGGGTGGGTGATGCGCCACGCTGAACATGGCCGAGGACAGTGAGGCGGATCTCCTGCTCGACCTTGCCCGTGTCGAGGAGACGTTTCATGAAGTCGGAACCCTGGCAGACACCCTCGGCCACGATAATAACGCTATTATTGTGATTGCTGGTGAAACGGCGTTGAAGAACCTGGGTGATGTGGTCGATATTCATCCGAAATTCGGGAATGACCGCGACCTGGGAGCCGGTGGTAATCGTGGTCATGAGCGCCAGGTAGCCGCTCCCGCGTCCCATCACCTCGACGACAAAGCAACGTCGATGGGAGGCGGCGGTCGCCCGGATCATATCGACCAGACTGATGATCGTATTGAGGGCGGTATCGACGCCGATGCCCATGTCGGTTCCGTAAAGATCGTTGTCGATGGTGCCGGGCAATCCAATGACGGAAAGTCCAAGTCGGTGCAGTGCACGGGCACCGTTGAGCGACCCGTCACCGCCGATGACGATGAGACCGTCGATGCGGTGTTTCTTGAGAACTTCCAGTGCACGAATCTGGCCTGCTTCCTTCATGAATTCAGCACAACGGCTGGTCTGAAGAAAGGTCCCGGCATCGCGAATGCGGCCCGAGACGATATTGGAATTGAGCGGGATAACTTCATCGTCAAGAAGCCCCTGGTAACCGTTGCGAACGCCGAAGATTTCCAGTCCCTTGTGAAGACCTGCGCGCGTAATCGAACGGATGGCCGGGTTCATGCCGGGTGAATCACCGCCCGAGGTGAGAACTGCAATGCGTTTCATAATACAAACTCCTCTTCTGCTTTAGCTGGAACCCGAATCGAGTCGATTCAATTAAGCAGGCATCGTTCCTGATTTAAGGAGGCACAGTGTATTGTGGCTTGGTCGCCGCCCGCAAGATATGTATCGTTGATGACCTATGAGCCTTATTGCCCAAATTGATGCCGACCTGAAAAAAGCCATGCTCGCCCGTGAGGCGGATAAACTTTCCGTGCTGCGCATGTTGAAATCCGCCGTGAAGTACTCGTCGATTGAAAAGGGCGGCGCCGATTTCGTGCCGACTGATCTCGATGTGCTGGCGGTGGTGCGCAAGGAGGTAAAGAAGAGGGAAGACTCGATTACGAGCTATTCGGAGGCGGGTCGCACGGATCTTGCCGACAAGGAAAAGCAGGAACTGGAATTTTTGCGCACCTTTCTACCCGCGCAGATGGCCCCGGAAAAAGTGGAAGCGCTGGTGAAAGAGGTGATCCAGGAAACGGGAGCAACCAGCAAGGCGCAGATGGGAGCGGTGATGAAAGCAGCGCAGGCGAAAGCCGCCGGACAGGTCGATGGCAAGACGCTGAGCCAGATCGTGCAGCGGCTGTTACCGTAAATGGTTCCGCATGAAAACGTCTTTTACTTGGGAGCCGCCGCTTGCTCTAACTCAGCCTTCACTTTGATCAGATTTTTTTGAGCGGCGCTATCATCAGGCTTTAGTCGCACGGCTTCCTGAAAATGGAACAGCGCCGCATCCAGGAGTCCTTTTTGGACTAGGGCAATCCCGAGGTTGTCGTGAGCTTCGGCCATGGAGGGGTCGAGTTCCAATACCTTTTGGTACTGGACTATCGCGTCATCCGTCAGTCCCTTGTAGGAAAGAGCAACGCCAAGATTGTAGTGGGATTCGGCAAAAGTTGGGTCGAGTTTGATGGCCCTTTGGCACTCGTCAATCCCTTCATCCAGTTGCCTTCTTTGAACATAGATAGCGCCAAGATTATTGGAGGCTTTGACAAATAAGGGGTCGAGTTCCAAGGTCTTTTTGAATTGGGTTATCGCCTCGTCCACCTGTCCCACGTGAGAGAGGGTTACGCCAAGGTTGTAATGGGCTTCGGTATAGTCGGGGTTGAGTTCCAATGCTTTTCGGTACTGGGCTATCGCTGTGTCCAATTCCCCTTTTTCAAAAAAAAGAACACCGAGATTATAATAAGCCGTGACATAATTGGGGTCGATTTCCAACGCCTTTCGGTACTCGGCCATCGCATCATCCACCTTTCCCTTTTTATAAAGAGCGAGGCCAAAGTTCGAGTGGGCTGTCCACGAGCGAGGGCTGGCTTGAAGGGTATCCTTCCAAAGAGGGTAATCGCTGGCAAAAACATTTTCACGGGTGAGGGTAAGGAGGGTCAGCGGCACAAGCGCGACAAGAAAGGGCGACGTCGCCATCCAGAATCCCCGGTTCGATTTTAACGTCATGAGGAGCAGGGCCAGCAGTTGCATCGACACTCCCGCCATCGGCAAATAATAAAAGCGGTCGGCCAGGGGACGATTGAGCGGGATGAAATTGGAAACGGTTGCCAGTCCCAGCCAATAGAGGGCAACGCCAAGAGCGCCCATCCGATTCTTCCAGGCCAGCCACGCTTGCAGCAAAACCACCACGAGCAGGATCAGCAAGGCGATTGGTGTCGATGGTCCGATCATGGTTATGGGTACATAATCAGCGGAGAGATGCGTTGGCCAAAGCAGCTTACCCATCATGAAAACCCATAGTCGGGGTTGGATTAAGAAGATTCGCGAGAAGGATCCTCCAATGGGTCCCAAATGAACCGTGCTGGGCGGAGCCAAAAGAAAGCGAGCCGCTAGAAAGGCCACCGTCACGGCCATCGCGGCTCCTAAAAATATAAACCACGGCAACCTGGCTTCCTTGCGTCGAAACAAGAACCAGTAGGCAATGAGTATGGTCGCTGCCGTAACGCCTGATTCCTTGGAGTCCACCGCAGCGAAGGCGCAAAGAGTGCCCATGCCTCCGGTCAGCATCGCGACACGAAAGTTTCCCGGACGAAAGGAGGTTGCCGCGAGCAAGGCCAGCAGAGTGAAGAATGTTACCAGAAGACTCGAGCTGTAACTTACCTCGGAAACAGATTCCACCATGAGGGGATGCAGGGCGAAAATCAGGGTGACCGTCGCCATCGCAAATTGAATTTTCAAAATGCTGTCTCTGCTCAACCCCGCTAGTTCCGGTGCGATTAACCGACGCAACAACACAAATAACAAAACGACGTTCGCTGCGTGAAAAAGATTGCTGCTCAAATGATACCCGAATGGGTCTTTGTCCCAGATGGCGGCGTTGAGCATCAGGTAAAGCATCTGCCCGGGACGAGCCCCGAGCAGGAGGTTGCTCATCCCCAGCACTTTTAGCGAGAGGACGTCGGGCAGATTCGAAAGAGAAGTGATGAATCCTTCCTCGACAATTTCGGCATAGGCGTCGTACACCAAGCCGGATTTGAGTGAAGGCCAGTAGACCAAAAAGGCTGCGACTCCAAGCAGAAGAGGGATGCAGACACTCCAGAGCGATAGCTTGAAAGGGGGCTTGGATGGCGTGGCGTCATGATCGGACACCTTCTTTTTTCTGAATCGTTTTGCCATGTGTCTCGATTGTCAGGATGAAGACTTTCAGTTTTCCTAAAAGTAGATTCTATTTTTAAATATCAATCCAAGTACGCAAGGTTTGCGGGAACTTCGCCGGGAAAAATAGCAGCGGCATGGGATTGATCGTAAATCGCAGGGATGGTTAACGTCGCGGCGATTTACGAATTATTTTTTTGAGAATAAGGCCGGTTGTTGTCCGAAAATTCCCCCGGCACTCTTCCAGCTTCGGAAGCGTCTGCAACGCCTCGGTGGCGGTGAGGGGACGCTGTTCCGGACTTTTTTCGAGAAAGCTGGCGATCCATCGTTCCAGTTTTGGAGAAATATCATGGCGCAGTTTTTTCATGGGGTAAGGAGGGGTCTTGAGGTGCGCGTCGATGAGCGTTGAAATATTCTCGCCGTCGAACGCGGAATGTCCCGTGATCACCTCATAGAAAATGCAGCCCAGGGAATAGAGGTCGGTGCGTTGATCGATGGGTAAACGCTGGAATTGTTCCGGTGCCATGTAATGAACCGAACCCATCAACGAGTTGAGATGATCCATCGATTGCGTGCGCGGGCCGTCGAGATATTTGGCCAGGCCGAAATCGAGAATCTTGACGTGGAACCGCGAATCGTTGTTTGGTCGTGCAATCATGAAATTGCCCGGCTTGAGATCGCGATGGATCAAGCCCAGTCCGTGGGCGGCAGAGATGGCTTCCAATGTCTGCTGGACGAAACGCAGAAAGTCTTCGTATTGGAGGGGGCCGCGGGTAAGAACTTCTTCCAGCGTTTCACCCTCGATGAGTTCCATGACAACATAGGCGCCTTCGTCATCAACGCCGTAATCGAAAATGGTGATGATGTTGGGATGTTGGAGGCTGGCGGTGGTCATCGCCTCGCGCCACGTTTGTTCAAAAAGTTGGCGATCATTTTGCAAGGCCTTGGCCCGGACGCGCTTGACGGCAACCGCCCGGCTGAGACGGTGATCCCATGCTTTATAAACATCGCCAAGGCCGCCAGCCCCGATCAGTTCCTGAATTTCAAAGCGCTTTGCCACCCAATTGGGCTGCGGTTCCGAGATAGGTAATGACCTTGTCTCCATGCTCATTCCTGCATATTAGTACAAAATCGTGCCTAAAGGAAGATAGAAGCGAATGGGTTTCGCCACCTGTAACACGAACCTGCTTTTGTTAATTGGAAGCGGGCTTGTTTTGCGTGAGCGGTTTTACCAACTTGGAGTCCGCAGGCGCATTGGGATAGCTATCAAACCGGATAATGGTTTCACCCGGGCGTCCTCTTTCGAGTTTATCCCGGGCAATATGCTCGACGTAAGTCGGATCATTTTTCATCTGCGCAGTTTCGAGCTGAAGTTGATCCTGTTGATCCTGCGCTGCGGCTATCTCGCGCTGGAGTTTGGCCTTGTCCGCCTGGAGCCGTTGCGTTTTTTGGATGACCGGGTAGAAAAAGAGCATCAAACCCGAAAGAACGACAATGACCGTGATGGCCTGTATGACGCGGGCAAGCGTCGCCCAGATATTGCCGCCACTTTGTCGTTTAAGCGGAATGCTGGAAGGATCAAGAAATCGGGCGCTTCCCATAATTGCTTTTGCCTACTTGAGGGTACCTCCGTAAACGGCGTTGTCACCAAGTTCTTCTTCAATGCGGAGCAATTGATTATATTTGGCAAGGCGATCCGTGCGGGAGAATGAGCCGGTCTTGATCTGGGCGATATCGGCGATGGTCGTGTCTTCGCTTTCACCGGAACGATGGCTGAGAACGGAGGTGTACCCGTTGCGCTTGGCCAGTTCGACTGCGTCGAAAGTTTCCGTGAGCGAGCCGATCTGGTTTACCTTGACGAGAATCGAGTTGCCAACACCGAGGTCGATGCCTTTTTGAAGAAACTCGACGTTGGTGACGAAAAGGTCATCGCCGACTAGTTGCGTGGTCTTGCCCATCGCATCGGTGAGTTTCTTCCAGCCGTCCCAATCGTTTTCAGCCGTGCCATCTTCAATGGAGATGATGGGATAGCGTTTGGCCAAATCCTGATAGAGGGCAATGAGTTCCTCGGCGCTCTTTTCGCTGCCATCCGATTTTTTGAAAATATATTTCTTCTTTTCCTTGTCGAAAAACTCGCTGCTGGCGACGTCGAGGGCGAAAAAGATGTCCTTGCCGAGAACATAACCAGCCTGCTTGACGGCAAGGGCGAGGACTTCAAGCGCATGTTCATTGGATTTGAACGCGGGAGCGAAACCACCTTCGTCTCCGCCGCCGGTGCCGAGCTTCTGGTCATGCAAAACTTTTTTCAGAGAATGGTAAACTTCCGCGCCGTAGCGGATGGCTTCCCGAAAAGTGGGCGCGCCCTTTGGCACAATCATGTATTCCTGAAAATCAATGGGCGCGTCAGAGTGGGCGCCGCCGTTGAGCACATTGGCCAGGGGAACCGGAAGCGTCTTGGCATTGGGCCCGCCAAGATATTTGTAAAGGGGAAGTCCCACCGATTCGGCGGCGGCATGGGCATTGGCCATCGAAACGCCGAGGATGGCATTGGCTCCGAGGTTTTTCTTGCTCTTGGTGCCGTCGAGTTTGTTCATCCGGGCATCGACCGCAAGCTGGTCGGTGCTATCGAGACCGATAAGTTCCGGGCCGATCTTCTTGTTGACGTTTTCGACCGCCTTGAGGACACCCTTGCCACCGTACTTCGTTTTATCGCCGTCACGGAGTTCAAGGGCTTCATGTTCGCCGGTGCTGGCCCCGGAAGGGACAATGGAGCGGCCTCGTGTGCCGTCCTGCAAAAAAACTTCCGCTTCAAGGGTGGGGTTGCCGCGCGAATCCAGGACCTGGCGCGCAATGACTTTGGTAATCGTGGTGCAGCTCATAAGTAAAAATCAAAAACTAGGCGGGAATGGAGAGATCGATTTTATGAGATTCGATCTTTTCAATGATAACGTGACGAACGCCGCCTTCATCAGTGGAAAGCTCGACGCGTTCCCCTACGGTGTGATTAAGCAACGCCCGGGCCACCGCTGTCTGGTACGAAATGATTCCCTTGGACAGGTCGCTGTCCCACGCACCCAGGATGGTATAGACGATGACTTCGCCGGAAGAGGCATCCTTGAGCGTGACCTTGGTGCCGAGCGAAACCTTGGAGGTATCCACATCGGCAAAATCGGTGGCTTCTGCACGGGAAAGCATCTGGTCGAGTTCGGCTTTGCGGCGTGCGAGGATCGTTTGCATTTCCTTGGCA
>JABDGH010000033.1:26105-26219 GCA_013286145.1 Verrucomicrobiota bacterium | reverse complement strand
TTTGCCCTCTTCTTCGGTCTTTTTCTTTTTTTCGGGGCCGATTTCGAAGAGACCCCATTCGCTCAGTTTTTTTCCCTGGGCGATGGCCCGCTGACGCATGGCGACGTTGTGTTC
>JABDGH010000033.1:0-26095 GCA_013286145.1 Verrucomicrobiota bacterium | reverse complement strand
CCGGTGAAATGATGCAGCGCGTAGGGATATTCCTTGTCGCTGACGACGCGCAAATCGGCGGAGATGCCACTTTCGAGCAGTACGCTCGACTTCGTAATGCCGTGATTGGTCACTTTTTTGATGCCGGGCAACGAAATGAAATAGTTCATCACTTCCTGCGGTTCCTTCGACGAGGCGACAAAATCGAGATCCCTGATGACTTCCCGTCCGCGACGAAGGCTGCCCGCAACGCCAAGCTGGATGACGTCTTCGTGGTCACGCAGGGCTTCACGAATTTTTTCCGCCTGCGCCCAGGCTTCGGCATAACGGGTAAGCGCGGAGTAATCGCGAGTCTGGGCAATGCCGGCGAGAATCTTTTCCTCGGTTTTAGCACCGAAACCGGCCAACTCCCGGACGCGATGCGCCTGGCAGGCGGTTTCCAGTTCCGCGACACTGGTGATGCCAAGTTTTTCGTGGAGCGCCTTGATTTTCTTGGGGCCAAGCGCGGGGATGTCGAGGAGGCCGAGCAGACCCTCGGGTATGGAGGCGCGCAAGGTTTCGTAGTATTCGAGGCGATCGGTTTTGATCAACTCGCTAATTTTTTGATGGAGTGCTTCGCCGATGCCGGGGAGTTCCTCGAGGCGATCCTCGGCGACAAGTTGCATGAGATCGCCCTCGTAGCTGTCGAGGACGCGGGCGGCGTTGGTGTAAGCGCGGGCCTTGAATGGATTTTCACCCTTCAATTCCAGGAGGACGGCAATTTCCTCGAAAATATCGGCAATCTCAGATTTATCCATGGAAGAGGAAGCTTAATGCATTTTGCGCAGGCTCGCACCTGCTTATCTCTCCGCGTAGAGATCGGCGCGGGCACGGAGACGGCTCAATTCCCGGGCATGGCGATGACGCGCGAGGATGCGTTCGTCAGTGACAAGTTCACCGATAATCTGTCCCGCAACCATGACCACGCCGAGCACCGGCATGACCAGGAGCAAACCGGAGATGCCCGCGACGGCTCCGCCAAGCAGGATCATCAGGACGGTGACGAGCGGGTGCATCCGCAGGCTGCGGCCAACGGTGAGTGGTAAAAAAACGAAATCATCGAGCAAGCGGACGAGGATGAAAAGGCCGACCGCCCAGTAGGGGAGGAAAGGATTGTCCGGCACGTCGTGAGCCGCAACGAGTACGACCATGACGCAGCCCATGATGGAACCAAGATAGGGGAGCCAGGCCAGCACGGCGGCAACGGTGGCGAGGAGAAAAGGGGCATTGATCCCGAGAGACCAGAGACCAGCGCCGAGGCAGATGGTGTCGAGCGCGGTCAAGGCCAGCAAGCCCTGGAAATAGCGGCGCATCTGATCCTCAATCCGATAGAGGAGGTAAAGGGTCTTCTCGAAAAAGGCGTTGGGGATGGCCTGGACGAGGAATCGTTTGAAGCGGGGGCCATCGAGCAGAAAGAAATAGGTGAGGTAAGGCACCAGAAGTAGCGAGGGGATCCAGTGGAGAAGTTCCAGCGCGATGTCGCTCGAATGTTCGTTCAACGATTTGGCGACCGAGTCCTTAATGTCATCGCTGGGCACCACTGGAACCACCGGGGTCGAGGAGCGTCTATTAACCGCAGGAGGTGGAAGCTGGGGTGCGGGAGGATGGATGAAGAAGAGGTATTTGGAGAGGGTGCCCTGCGCGCCCCGGATGATTTTTTCACCGTCCTGGACATAGGCATCCTGTTTATCTTTCCAGCCATTGAAGGCTTCAGAAATTTTCGGGGTGACGATCCAGCCGACCATGCCCAGAAAAATGCAGAAGAGTACCGTCACGATAAAAACGGCGTGGGCGCGGGTGAGTCCCTTGGACATGGCGAGATTCACGCAGGGCGACATGATGTAGTAGCAGACGATGGCGAGGAGGACCGGCATGACGAGCCAGAGCGCGGTTTGAAAGACGAGCAGGAGCAGGCAGGTCGTGACGATGATGCCGAACCAGACGATGGGACCGGAGGCGAGCGCGCGGTTCATGGGGTCAATTTCGGTTTCTAAGCCGAACCGTGGTGTTGGTCGGTCTGGACGATGACCTGACGGAGCCGTGCCGCGAGAGCCCGGGCGAGTTGAAAGGAGATGCGGGAGGCGATGGCGGAGTTGGTCTGAAGCAGGGAATAGAATTCGGCACGAAAAAGGGAGACGATGAGGGTGTCTTCCACAGCGCGGGCCTGGGCGGAGCGGACGCTTTGGTCGAGAAGCGCCACCTCACCGAAGAAGGAACCGGGGCCGAATTCGAGCAGAACCCCGCGGGTGCTGCCCTGACGGGTGGTCTTGACGCGTCCGCTGAGGACGACGAAGAGACCCTGGCCTTCCTCGCCCTCGTCAAAGATGACTTCGTCGGCGAGATAACGGCGTTCGTGGAGGAGGTTATCGACAACGCCCAGTTCATGCATGGAGAGATCCTTGAACAGGACAACACTCTTGAGCAGGTTAAGGCGCGGATGACGCGAAGTCGCGGGACGGAAGAACATTCATGGAACTGTAGGGAGAATCAGCCCCGGTGTCGAGAGAGGCAAAAGAGGGGTAACATATCAGTTTGAAAACTCATTGAGCATAGAGTAGAGTACTTTAAATGTGGATTTTCATCGCTATGGGCACGTTTGTGCTATTCGTACCATGCCTCGTCATCTACTGTGTAGGCTACGCCAAAGAGCACGGCATTCTCCGTGCCCTATTTGTCTTTTTTAGAGAGCTTCTCTTTGGTTGGTAGATCAAGCCAGTAGCGCAATCACTTCTTCCAAGCTCCAAGGGCAGCGGGTTAGTTTGAGTCAAGAAGTTTGAACTAACCAAAAAAGAGCCGTCTAACCCGAATAGAATGTTCCAGAAGATCGAAAGCTGGGGAGTGATTGTTTTCAAACTTCCTCCATACGCAATTTGCCATCCAATCAACAAAATGCAGGCTTCGGTTATTCGTGCTTTCGAGTGGCTCATACCTCAACTCAACCGAGGAGTCATAGTCGAATCCAAGCACCATTTCCAAATAATCTGGAAGCGACCGGCCGCTATCCACTCGGATTGATCGTTTGTCGGGATGAAAGTAAAAGAAAGGCTCGGTTTGGACGTGCTCGGGAATCACGAGCTTGCACATATAATTGTAAATTTTGTTTCCATCCAACCGAATATGCGGCTGAACATTTTCTTTCTGCGTCACAATGCAATCAATTTTGATTCTTGGATGAGCCTGAAGCATGTTAATCGTTCGATGGGCAAAATCCAACTGCTGCGAGTCGATTGTGTCAGCCGCTTTCTTTTCTCCAAGCCATCCATAAGCACGATACATTTCTGTCATTAAGTTCCGCGCCGCTTTACGGTCATCGTGAGGCAGAAAAATGAACGCTAAACAAAGGAATCGACTGGAACCACCTCTTCGAAAAGGATGGGTGAAAGTCCAGCCAGTGTCTCCACTCTCATCGAGGTAGACATGCATAAAAAAAAGTGCCCAGAGCCGACGCGCTTAGATCGCGTTTATGATAGACACCTTTCGATGTCCGTCACGGTATCTCTGGGACTTACTCACAGGATACTCACAGGCTTTTAGTTGTCCATTCATTTCGATTCAGGGCAGTCGGTCAGTTTGAATCCGAGCGGAATTAACTTCGGGAACTGAAAAATACGAGATGCAGGATTAGGACGATAGTAAAAAGGTAGAGAACAGCAAGTAATAGCTCCAAAGCTGACCGCCAAAAGACAGCGCGTGAAGACACCTTTATCTTAAGTAGAAGATAAACCGTAAAACCTAGCGCAATTAGGCTTTCTATCTCCTTCAACCTTTCGGGTGTCATGATACTAGCCTAACAATACGATCACTTCTTCCAAGCTCCAAACGGTAGAGGGTCAGTAACAATTATAGCTTCGTTTTGAACAAGCTGTCAGGCTTCTGGCCGAAGTGCGTTGCAATTCCAGCAAAGTTCAAAATTGGGAGGATTTATCTCGGAACAAGAAGTGCATTTCCATTCGTCAACGCGAACAACCTCTTCCTTTTGCTGTGATTTCAGGATGCGAAGAGCCTCATCGTAGTCCGCATCCTCGATGACGCAGAGGGACGGCAAAAAACCTGCGCCTGAGACCTCCGGATTATTGCCATTCTCGTTCCGTATAAATGAGTGAATCCCCACTTCATCCAAGATCGATTTGTAATAGCCGACCTGAGTCAAATCCTGACTGGTATAGACTTGCCTCATAATGACGCTGACTCTGTATTTCATTCGTTTTAAAAGCAACGAAATCACTTTGCCCAAGCTTCAAGTGTGATTGGGGACACCCAAGATGTTGTGGCGGTCTGTGACCGTCGCATTCCGGTCGTTCCCAAGTGCAACTTGGGAACGAGGGAAGAAGAGAAGCTTTGGGACTGCCTCCTGTGGCCTTCGGCCACCCGGACAAGCTAGTTGTCCGGGCCACCCAAAATGTAGCGGTGGTCTATGACCGTCGCCCGGAGGTCGGCGGCTACCTCGGGAGGCGGAGCTTTGACCCGTATCCGATCATTAATCCAAAGTAGATGCCGATGATGGAGCCGACGATGACGTCGGAGGGATAATGGCGGTAGAGTTCGACCCGCGCCCAGACGACGGCAAGGGCATAGACGGTCGTGATGAGTCCAAGGGGGAGATCGACGACGAGCAAGGAGGCCGCCGTGCCGAAGACCGATGCCGCGTGACCCGAGGGGAAGCTTTGGAATCCGCCGCGAAACGCATGAGCAATGCCGTAAAAGCCATCGGGCATCTGGGCGTCGGGGCGGGGACGGCCGAGCGTGAGTCGGAAGCAGTCGTCAAAGAGTCCGGCCAGGGATGCGCCAAGGAAGCAGACAATGGCGATGCGTCGCCACGCGCTGCTTTTGCTCCAGGCACCGTAGAGCCAGATGGCGATGGCGAGCGGCAGGTTGTAGGTGAGGTAATCACCCCAGGTGCCGAGAAAATAGGCGATTCGCTGCGCCGCGTTTTCCTGTTCCCCCGACCAGAAATGGAGCCGCTGAAGCAATGTCTGGTCGTGAGGCCAGGTTAATGCGCCGAGGATGAGGGCCACGAGGAGGACGCCGAGGGAGAGAAGTTTTCGCGTACAGACCAGGAACCAGAATCCGCGGAGGATGGTGCGGCCCTGGGCGATGCTGGCGACGGCGAGCCGGGGATTACGAAAATGCTTAACTTTCACTCATTGGGTTTATCACAGGTTTTTGATTCCGTCATCCCGAGGTTGTTGGGGAACCTCTAACTATCCCGCTCGTTCGGTATGATATGAGCAAATAATTAGAGGTCCCTCGACAAGCTCGGGATGACAATCTTTTTATTGGGACGTGAAGGGACTCGCGTCCCTACCGGAAGGCATCGCCTTGCTATTTGCCCTTGGCGAGGAGGTCGCGGATTTCGATGAGGAGTTTTTCCTGCGCACTCGGGACGGGAGGATCGACGGGCTTTTGCGCCTCGTGACGCTTGAGGGTGTTGACGCTTTTGACCACGAGGAAAATCACGAACGAGACGATGAGAAAACTGATGACGTTATTCAGGAAGGCGCCATAGCCGACGGCCACTTCGGGCTTGAGGACTTTGGCATCAGGGCCGATCACAGCTGGCGCGATGACAAACTTGATCGTAGAAAAATCGATGCCGCTCAGAAGGTAGCCGATCGGAGGCATAACGACATCCTTGACCAATGAGTTGATGATCTGGCCGAACGCACCACCGATGATGACGCCGACGGCGAGATCGACGACATTGCCGCGTGAGATGAATTCCTTAAATTCCTTGGCGAGACTCATGAGTTCTTCTAGGTAAGCAGGAGTGTCGATGGCGTCACAAGTGATTTTTTAGAGAGTTGATTCCGGTTGGAACTCTCGAAACAAAGGCTTGCCACCTCTGGAGGTTTCCGTTTGAATGACGGGCTGCGCTTGATAACCCGGCTTTGGCAGGGTGGCGCGGAAGGCAACCTTTAACCCTGTTTCGCCCAGGTCAAGGCGATGTTGTTGTCTTTAGAAGTGAGTTGCGGGCCTGTCCGGCCTGCCAGACAAGTACCGGCGCCGGAGCGCCTTTTTTAAATCCCATGAGTGCAACCATGCAAGAATTGTTAGGCAAAACGATGCGTTCTTTTGCCGAGGGCAGTATCGTCAAGGGACGTATCCTGCAAAAACGTACCAATGAAGTCCTCGTCGATATCGGCTACAAATCCGAGGGCGTGATCAGCCTCAGCGAATTTGAGGATAACGAACCGCTCGAAGTGGGCGACGAAATCGAAGTTCTGCTGGAACGGCTCGAAAACGATGAAGGCATGGTCGTTCTCTCCAAGGAGAAGGCCGCACAGAAACAAAATTGGGAAAAGATCGTCAAGATTTTCAATGATGGCGGATTGATCAGCGGCAAGGTCAAGGCCGTAGTCAAGGGTGGCCTGATGCTTAACGTGGGCGTCGAGGCATTCCTGCCCGGCTCACAAGTCGATATCATCGCGCCGAAGGATCTGCGCGTGTATGAAGGCAAAACGCTCGAATGTAAAATTGTCAAATTGAACGAGGAGCGCAAGAACGTGGTTCTTTCGCGCCGCGAACTGATCGAAGCTGAACGCGCAGACAAGCGTTCGAAGCTGCTCGGTGGAATTGAAAAAGGCGGCCTGGTCAAGGGCACGGTCAAGAACATCACCGATTTCGGTGCGTTCATCGACCTCGATGGTCTCGACGGCCTGCTGCATATCACCGACATGAGCTGGAGCCGTCTCAATCATCCCAACGAAATGCTCAAGGTGGGCCAGGAAATCGAAGTTCTTGTGCTCGATATTGACCGCGAGAAGGAACGCGTTTCGCTCGGCTTGAAGCAGAAGACCGCGAATCCATGGGATCAGATCGCCGAGAAATATCCGGTGAACATGAAGATCAAGGGCAAGATCACGAATCTCGTGCCTTACGGCGCGTTCGTGGAACTTGAGGAAGGCATCGAGGGTCTCATTCACGTTTCCGAACTTTCCTGGACCAAGCGCATCGCGCGTCCCGCCGATGTGTTGACCCAGGGCCAGGAAGTCGAAGCGGTTGTGCTCGGTGTCAGCAAGGAAGACCAGAAGGTTTCCCTGAGCTTGCGCCAACTCGATACGAATCCATGGGAAGTGGTTACGGGCAAGTACCCGACCGGTACCCGCGTCAAGGGCAAGGTGCGCAACCTGACGGCCTACGGCGCTTTTGTGGAACTCGAGGAAGGCATCGACGGCATGATCCACGTTTCCGATCTCTCTTGGACCCGCAAGATCAATCATCCTTCCGAAATGCTGAAGAAGGGCGACGACATCGAAGCCGAGGTGCTCGAAATCGACAAGGCGAACCAGCGCATTTCGCTGAGCTTGAAACATCTCAGTGACGATCCCTGGAAGTCGATCGAGGATCGCTACAAGATTGGCGATGTCGTTTCCGGCAAGGTGAGCAAGGTGGCCAGTTTCGGCGCCTTCATCCAGCTTGCGGATGAAATCGACGGCTTGGTTCACATCTCGCAGATCAGCAATGATCGCGTCGAGAAGGTGAAGGAAGTGCTCAAGATTGGCCAGGAAGTTTCTGCGCGCGTGATCAAGGTGGACAAGACGGAGCGCCGGATCGGTCTCTCGATCAAGGCCGCCGACTACACGCCGGAACAGCTCGAGCGCGAAAAGGAGAATTTCGACGCAATCAAGCCGGGCGAAGAGCTCAGCTCGATGGAAGCCGCCTTCTCCCGTGCCGAGGAAGATTACCGTCCCGGAGAAGCAACCAAGAAGCCAGCGAAGCCCTAAAGGGCATCTCTCTAAAAAGCGCGGCGCGGAGAAATCCCGCCGCGCTTTTTTGTTTCTCCATCCCCATTGCTGTCATTTGAGGGACGACTGCTCCACTCAGTATTTACATCGTCCCTTGAAGCAGGCATGGTGATGGGCTTTCCCGGCGGCAAGAGTGAGCCGTTTTATTACTTATGACTTATATCGTTTCGCTGAAAATGGTGGCCATCGTCGTTGGCCTGCTTATAGCCATCGGACATTTGCCGCCAGCGCTTGCACCGGAGCGATTCGGAGCGTGGATGAAGAAACTCCCGCGCAATTATCCGCTCGGGGTGTTTCTCATGCTGGCTGCGACGCTTTGGTTTACCACGCTGACCGGGTACATGGATTTGGGCGAACTTTCCAACATTCGGACAAAGTTGATGACGGTTTGGGCGGTGGCTGGCGTGCTGGTGGTGATTTTTGTGCCCGGTTTTCTCGCGGGGCGAGGCTTGGGCTGTCTTTTACTTCTGGCGGCAACGGTGATCCTGGACGCCGCGTTTCTTGTGCAGACGCCCGCGCGCTATGTCATGACAATTCTCGCTTACATGTGGGTGATTACGGGGATGGTGCTGGTTTACAGTCCTCATCGCTGGCGTGACCTGATCGAGTATGCGACGAAAACGCCGCAGCGTCTTCGTCTGCTTTCGTGGCCGGGCGTGGCTTTCGGTGTGCTTCTGATAATCCTCGGACTGTTTGTTTATCGTCAGTAAATTTTCCGAATGGAAATGTGGTATGGGCTTATCGCAGGAGTGATAAGCGAGAGTTCCAACGAGCTAATAAATCTTTTGCCGTCTCTCGGACTCAACCCAAGCCCGGGCCATATCCCTCGACTGCGGTTCGGGTTGACGATGCGCGCAAAGAAACTTTTCGGCTCACCTCCGCTCGGGATGACGGGCGTTTGTAAAGAACCCCGACGCAAGCATCGAGGAATTTACCCGGAGAAGATTAATTCGGGACGAGGACGACCCGGAAACCGGTGAAGCGATCCACCGTCTTGGGTATGGCCATGTTGCGGGTATCGGCACTGGGGAAATTTTCCGTGGAGCTGAGCCAGCCGCCGCCGCGCAGGCTGTGATTCCCCTTGTCATCGACACCAAGGCACCATTCCCAGACGTTGCCGAGGGTGTCGTAGAGGCCATACTTGTTCGGTTCGGAAGCACCCACATCCTGGGTGGAGGAAAGTGTCGTGCCGCCGCGTGACATGATGGCCTGATTGATATCGGCATCGGCGGAAATGGCGTCCCACTGGGGTTCGCTGGGCAGAGCGTAATGATAGCCAGCCGGCAGCTTACCCGCCTTGCGTTCGAATTGGGTAAGCTTCTCGCAAAAGGCGGTCGCGGTCTCCCAGGAAACCGATTCCACCGGACGGTTGGGTTTGCGGAAAAAACTCGGATTAAAACCGGCAACGGTTTCAAATTCACTTTGGCGCACTTCGTATTTCCCCGCCCAGTAGCCGTCTGAAATCCAGACCATATCCATCCCGCAGGCCGCGATGAAATCCTTATCGAGTTTCAAGCGTACGTCCTTGCTCACGGTGTCAGCCTCGGGAAGTGTAACGCTGAGCCGTTGAACGGTGTAGGGGGGAAGATCGACGGAAAGATCGAGATCGCCCGGCTTGACCTGGGGAAGAGAAAGTGGTGTCTTCCCGAGGATGGTGTGCCCCGTTCGCACAGTCGCACCGGAAGGCGTGCTGGTGATGGAAAGACTGGCGTAGGGGAATTTTATTTCCTTCTGCGCATTCTCCTGGTCATGAATCGTGAAGATGGTGGGTTGCAGTTTCCAATCATTTTGACTGGCCGTGATCTGGTAATCTCCCACGGGTAAATTTTGGAGTTTGTCGGGCAATTGCCCGTCGTGTTTATAGTCACCCGGGCCAGTCAACGTATAACTCACATCGTGCTGCGGACTGGTCAGGGAAAGATTGCCCGCCTTTTGCACCAGCTCGATTGTTCCGAGATCAGTCGGCTTATCTGCGGTAACGGTCAAATCCTGTTTGTAGTCCCTGTAGCCTTCGGCCTGAATCAGCACCGTGACGGCACCGGGGAGGATGTCATTAAACGTCGCTGGTGTCTGCTTGTGGGCATCTCCGATGGTGACATTCGCGCCGAGGGGTTTGCTGGAGAGTACAATGGTGGCCCGTGCGTTATTTTTTTGTTGCAGCGCCAACTCGTGCGCCTTTTGTTCGGCTGCCTGCATGTCGGCAATTTTCTTCTGAGCGTTTATCATTTGCTGATTGGCATCAGCAGCTTTATGAACTTCCGGCAAATAGGCAAAGTAGTAGGCCGCGCCGAAAAGCATACAACTGACCATGGCACTCATCAATACGATGGGGAAACGCTGGCCCTTGGAAACCGGCTTGACCAAACCGCCCTTGGAGAAAATCCGTTTGCTGTCGCCTTCACTGGGAGGTGGCTTGGATCCGGGAGCACCCGGAGCGCGAATGGGACCTGTCTTGCCCGATCCAGCAACGCCTACAGCGGTCGTTTTACGACCAGAGCCTCCGGGGATGAATTTTCCTGCTCGACTCATAGCGCGTGGTATCAGGTATCTGTATCAGTAATCACTTAAGCGAGGGAAGTAATGGCCTGCTAGCTAAAAATGTGCCGAATAAGAACTCATGCACCTTATTTTAAGGTTCAGATAGCTTTTATGGACACTAAAAACAATGATTCCGTCCGTCCAGCCGAAATCAAGGGTGGGCAACCAATGGCTTTTGGGGCAACTGCGAGGATGCCTCGGGCGAACCCAGAACCGTAGGAGCTTCAGAGGGGGAAGCCACATGATTGCCGTGGTTCGACGTGAGAACCATTGAATCGGCCCAGCCGCCGCCCAGGGCTTTGATGAGGCGCACCGTGGCAGCCATGCGATTGCCCGCAAGTTGCACGGTGAGTTGTTCCGAGTTGAGAGCGAGTCCCTGGGCTTGGATCACGTCGAAATAAGAAACCAGTCCCGAGGTAAAGCGTACATTGGTGAGTTCCAACGCTTTTTTGTAGGAATCAAAGGCGTGATTTTCCGCGTCCGCCTGCTGCGCCAGGTAATGCATCGAGCTTAAGCTGTCCTCCACATCCTGAAAGGCGACCAGTACCGTCTGGCGATAATTGGCGACGTTTTCCTCATAAGCGGCGCGCTGTTGCTTGATGTTGGCGCTGATGCGACCTCCTTCAAAAATGGGGAATTGGATGCTCGGGCCGTACGACCAGATGCGGCTTTCCCAATTGAAAAGGAGTCCAAGATCGCCGCTGTCGAAACCGGTCTGGCCCGTGAGCCGCAACACGGGGAAGTAGGCGCCAATCGCCACGCCGATTTCCGCATTCTGGGCCGCGACGCGACGTTCTGCGGCGGCGATGTCGGGACGACGCTCCAGCAGGTCGGAGGGTAATCCCGGCGGAATGGTGAGAGGTTCGGCATCGAGCGGATGGGATGGAAGTGAAAAAGAGGCGGGCGGACGACCCATTAAAACCGCGAGGGTATGTTCCAATTGCGCACGACTCTGACGGAAAGAAGCCAGTTGCGCCTGCGCCGATGCCAGTGTCGCTGCGGCTTGCTCGACATCCAACTGCGTGCTGATGCCGCCCTTGAAGCGGCTGTTGGTAAGATCGAGCGCTTCCTGGAATGACTTGATCGTGCGCTCTTGGACATCAATCTGCGAATCGGCAGTGCGAAGAGCAAAGTAATTGGTGGCGACATCCGCCTTGAGGGTGAGCAGGACGTTTTCGTAATCGGCGAGGCTGGCCTGGGCAAGAGCACCGGAGGCTTCGAAGGCGCGGCGCACGCGTCCCCACAGATCGACCTCATAGCTCAGGTCAAACGGTGTCACCGTCGCGGAGTTGAACGTGTGAGGCGACGTTTTGCCTGCGGATTGAGATGAGACCTGGCCGTTGTTAGGCGAGGTGCGCTGCCGGGAACCTGTGCCGCTAAAATCGAGCGAGGGGAAAAAATCGGATTCCGCCTGACGTGCCGAAGCTCGTGCCTCGCTGACACGGGCAATCGCGGCCCGGAGGGTCTGATTGGATTTCTGGGCCTCGGCTTCCAGTTCATTTAATTTCTGGTCATGGAAAACGGCGTACCAATTTCCCTTGGATATATCGTCCCGGGGCTGGGCTTTTTTCCAGGTGCTAGCACTGGCTTCCTTGAAATCGACTGATTCGGGAACCGTGGGCTGCTGGTAATCTGGGCCAACCGCGCAGCCGGTCAGGAGCGCCAGACTGCTAATAAATACGAAAACGGAATTCGTGGAGGCGCTCCTAAGCATGGAAGTTTCAGCCTAGAAGCACTAGGGAATTAGTCAACTATGGGTGCAATTGGGGAGAGACCTAATTTGAAATCTACTTCCGTTTATTTCGATTTCGCCAAATCGTTACCCCACCACCAAGGACGGCAATACAAGAGGCAAGCAAAAGGATAAAGTTTGGATTCATTTCCCTCGCGCCACGATAACCGCTTGCACGGCGGTTTGCATCCATATTAAGACACTACCCACAATTCGATAGTAGCAACCGCAGGATCAAAATGATCCCGAGCGATAGCGAGCCACTGATATATCGATGTCTCCTACCTGTCATCCTGAGCTTGTCGAAGGATCAGTTCGGTTGCGTTTTACCGAGGCAGAACTGATCCTTCGACAAGCTCAGGATGACGGAATGCCCGAAGAAATTTCCTCGCGGAGTTTCAATCTGTACCACTACCCATCGTTGGCAGGACTTGATCTTTCATCTCAAGCTGCACAATATGTTTTTTTCCCCTGTACCCAAGCACGAAGATGAAATTGACTCCATTGGAGTTTGAAAAACCCATTGTCGAACTCGAAAAAAGTATCGAGTCGCTGAAGGCTCGCGCCAAGGAACACGTTGCCGGGGCCATCCCCGAAATTGAAGCGCTGGAAACACGGTTAAAAGAGCTGCGCCAACAAATCTACTCGAACCTGACCCCATGGCAACGGGTGCAGATCGTGCGCCATCCGGCCCGCCCCTATACCCTCGATTACATGAAGCTCATTGCAGACGACTTCATGGAGATGAGCGGTGACCGTTGCTTCGGCAATGACCTCGCGCTCATCGGCGGCCTTGCCCAGATTGGCGATGAAAAAGTCATGGTCATTGGGCATCAAAAGGGTCACGACACCAAGCAGAACATCCGTCATAACTTCGGGCTCGCCCACCCCGAGGGTTATCGCAAGGCGCTGCGCCTGATGCGCCTCGCCGATAAATTCGGACTGCCCGTCGTCAGCTTTATCGACACTCCCGGCGCTTATCCGGGCATCACCTCGGAAGAGCGGCATATCGCCGAAGCCATCGCCGTCAACCTGCGCGAAATGTTCACCCTCACCGTTCCCATCGTAGCCGTGGTACTGGGCGAAGGTGGAAGCGGCGGCGCACTGGGTATCGGCGTCGCGGATCGCGTACTCATTTTAGAAAATGCCTACTACTCGGTGATCTCGCCCGAGGGTTGTGCGGCAATTCTCTGGAAAGATCAATCTCATGCACCCAAGGCTGCGGCAGCGCTTAAGATGACCGCGCCTGACCTGCTCACCCTCAAGTTGGTGGACGAGGTCATTCCCGAACCAGCGGGTGGTGCGCATCATTCGTGGGAAGCCGCTGCTGAATCGGTCAAAGCCGCCGTGCTACGCCATCTCGCCGAATTAAAGAAGCTCGACGAATACGAACTGAAAGAAAAGCGTTACGCTAAATTCCGCGCCTTCGGTGAGTTTTCAGAAGTGGTGAGCTGAAGATTTCCGCGTTTATTATCGCGCGGGATGACGATGTCTAATATCTCAATGACTCCTGACGAAACCTTCATGCACCGTGCGCTCGAACTGGCCCGGGAGGCTGGCGCTCGCGGCGAAGTGCCGGTGGGCGCTGTTTTAGTCCGCGATGGAACCATCCTGACCGGGGCAAGCAATGAAGTGGAAGCGCGTCAGGATGCCACCGCTCATGCGGAGATGCTCGCCCTCAACGAGGCGCAATCGTTGCTCAAGACTTGGCGGCTGACCGATACGACGCTCTACGTGACAAAGGAGCCGTGCCCGATGTGCGCCGGGGCACTGTCCCATGTGCGCGTTGGCCGGATTGTCTTCGGCGTCAGCGATCCCAAGGCGGGCGCTTGCGGCGGAGCCTTCAATCTTTTTGAACTGCCCGGCCTGAATCATCGCTGCGAAATCACGGCGGGAGTGGAAGCCGCCGAATCGCTCAGCCTGTTGCAGGATTTTTTTCGTGAGCGAAGGGCGGAATAATTTAATGTAGCGGCGGTCTATGACCTTCGCTGAATTTTTGACGGAATTACGGAATTTACGAAATCATTAATCCGTCATCCTGAGCTTGTCGAAGGATCAGCTTCCGGCAAGCTATCGACCATCGAATCTGATCCCTCGGCAAGCTCGGGATGACTGTGCTCCGATTCAATTTCGGCCAATTCCGCTGAATAGATGGGTTGCGGAGTCTCCAGCTTAACCAATTCAATCGGCGCGAAAGGGCCTTCCTGCGCGACGCCGATCTGCTTGAGACGGATCAACTCCAAAACGGCCAGGAAGGTCACGACGATCTCGGTGCGGCTGGCACCTTCCACGAAAAGCTCCTCAAAGACAATCCGGCGGCGCTGGATCATCTGGCCTTGAATGAACTGGATTTTGTCGCTGACCGTGAAACGATCCTCAAAAATATCGCGCAAATCCTCATCCTTGCTCGCGCGTGCGAGGACTTTTTGGAATACCGCCAGAAGATCGAACAGTCCAACCTTGTCGAAGGGCAAACTGCCATCCGCGCTTAACTCGGGTTTGAAGCTGCCGCCCCGGCCGTGAACATTCTCCTGCCGGGCCATGCATTGCTGAAGTTCAAAAGCGGCGTCCTTATACTTTTTGTATTCCACCAATTGCCGAACCAATTCCCAACGTGGATCATCCTCTTCCACCTCATCATCGGGCGGACGCTGATCATGCGGCAGGATTACACGGCTCTTGATGTAAAGCAGTGTCGCCGCAACAACGAGATATTCCCCCGCGACCTCAAGATCGAGCATCTTGATCATTTGCAGATACTCGAGGTAACGGCTGGTGATGCGTTCGATGGGGATGTCGTAGATGTCGATCTCCTCTTTTTTGATGAGATACAACAGAAGATCGAGCGGCCCCTCGAAGACCGGCAACTTGACGTGCGTCAGGTCTTTCGTATTTAACTCGGCGGAAACAATTTCATCGGCGTTCATCGGGAAAGTCCTGTCGCTTTGCGCGCAGCCTCCAGTACGGGAGCAGCCAGCGTGCGCGCGCGTATGGCACCATCACGCAAAATGGCTTCGACTTCGTCCGGGCGCTCTTTAAAAGTTTGGAACTTCTTCTTGAACGGAGCCAGGAATTCCTTCGTCACTGCGGCGAGTTCCTTCTTGAGGTCGCCATAGCCAACGCCCCCGGTCTTCATCTTCCCGACATAAGTTTCATATTGCGCTGGCGTTGCGACCGTTTGCATGAGTTGCGCCAGGATGGAACCCTCCACAGGTTTCGGATCCGCCACGGGAGTTGAATTGGTCGGGATGCCCATGATCCGTTTTTCCAAAACCTTGTCTTCGCCGAAAAGTTCGAGCGTGTTGTTGTAAGACTTCGACATTTTGCGCCCATCAATCCCGGGAACAATGGCCGTTGTCTCGCGTATCATCGGCTCGGGTATCTTGAAAACGGAACCAAATCGGTCGTTGAATTTTTGGGCAATGTCGCGGGCAATTTCAAGGTGCTGCTTCTGATCCTTGCCCACCGGTACACAATCGGAATTGTAGAGCAAAATATCGGCCGCCATCAGGACAGGATAGGCGAAGAGACCGTGGGTCGTCTCGGCTCCCTGCGCCACCTTGTCCTTGTAACTGTGGGCGCGTTCCAAAAGTCCCATGGGTGTGACCACGGAAAGCAGCCACGCGAGTTCGTGCACCTGCGGCACGTCACTTTGGCGAAAAAGAATCGTGCGCTGCGGATCAAGACCACAGGCGAGAAATCCGGCCGCGACATCAAAAGTATAACGCCGCAGGTCATCCGCCTTGGCAACGGAGGTCAACGCATGGTAATCGGCGATGAAATAAACCGCCTGCCCCTGGTTCTGCATTTCGATGGCGGGTTGCATGGCGCCAAAATAATTGCCGAGATGCAGCGCCCCCGATGGCTGGATACCGGAAAGGAAAATTTTCATGCGTGAATCAGGGTAGGCTCTGGAAGAATACGCGAAAGAAAATCCGTCGCACAATCTTAGGCGTTAACTGGATCGATCTTGGGTTAAGCCACCCTACCGCTTGATCGGCGGGGGTATTTCGAGCCGGGCTGTTATCGATAATCCTGATAACGCCTTGGTCGAGCGCATCAAGGAACCGGTACTGGTGACCGGAGACTGTACCTTGCGCAAATCCTGGGTGTGACACAAATGAATCAAGTAATTGGGCGTTGACTGGGTAATGGTACGTTTGGGGAAATTGGTCTCGTGGTGAAAATAGAAAAAGAGACTCTGCTCGTGATTTTGGCGGGTGAGCAATTCGCCCAGGTTATCTCCCTCCGAAACATGGATGATGTCGCCATCCTGAAAATAAATGCGCGGCCCCGGTTTTTGGCCCAACTCCAGAAGCAAAAGCCCCGATTGCTTTTCCTGGGAAAGAAATTGAACCAGCGTGATCAGCGCAAACTCGTTCAAACCTCCGAAAAATTTTAATCGCCGATCCAGCGAACGCGCTCTCTTGGAAGCCTCAGACGTCCGATCTTCCGCGATGGAAGCGGGCATCTCCAGGCTGAGAACGAGTTCATGACCAACAATCCGAACCTTATCTCCAAAACGGACAGTGCTGCGATCGATTCGTTTGTCGTTTACATAGGTTCCGTGGGTGCTGGCCAGATCGACGAGCATGAATTCGTTTCCGGAAAATTTCAGCACAGCGTGCTCACGACTAACCTTATAATCGTCCATGACGATGTCGTTATGGTCGAGGCGGCCAATACTCAGTACAGAGTTCTGGGCAATTTCATAAACTATCCCTCCATCAAGGACGAGATAGGCAGATAACACCTCTTGATCAATAGTCTTTTCCACAATGAGAGCCTACTTATAAGAAGCCAAAAACAGCCTAGCGTCAAGATATACCGATCCTTAACGATTAAGCATCTTATTCCTTTTACGGGACTGGCTCTTCAAAAACCAGTCCCGGGTAACATTACTTGTTAAAAGCCGCAATTAATGGGCCGCAGCTTCCGCATCGGGAGCACGAAGTTTCGGAAGAAGATCGAGCGAATCGTCCTTCTCCTGAGAAACCAACGGTTCACCGACCTGCTCTCCCAACTCGACCAATTTCAGCGCACGGTGCGCATTGAAACCGGTACCTGCAGGGATCAAATGACCCATGATCACGTTTTCCTTGAAGCCGCGAAGCTTGTCCACCTTGCCCAGCGTGGCCGCATCGGTCAGCACTCGCGTCGTATCCTGGAAACTCGCTGCGGAGATGAAGCTTTCCGTTTCAAGTGAAGCCTTGGTGATACCCAGAAGAACCGGGGTCGCCTCGGCAGGCTTACCGCCCTTGGCTTCCACTTGACGGTTTTCTTCCTCGAAGACGAGGCGGTCGATCTGCTCGCCCCAGAGGAAACTCGTGTCGCCGGGTTCGTTGATCTTCACCTTGCGAAGCATCTGGCGGACGATGATCTCAATGTGCTTGTCATTGATTTCGACACCCTGAAGGCGATAAACCTCCTGGACTTCGTTGACCAGATATTCCTGCAAATCCTGAGGGCCGCAGACTTCCAACACTTCGTGCGGAACGACGGGGCCTTCCGTGAGCTGCTGCCCCTTCTTGACCACGTCTCCCTTGTAAACGATGAGGTGTTTTGAGAGCGGAATGAGATGTTCTTCTTCCGTACCCGTGGAGGGATCCCGGATGATGAGCTTCTTTTTACCGCGAATATTTCCAGCGATTTCGACCACGCCGTCAATCTTCGCAATTTCAGCCGCGTCCTTCGGACGACGTGCCTCAAAGAGTTCCGCCACACGGGGCAGACCACCAGTGATGTCCTTGGTCTTCGCAACCTTGCGAGGCGTCTTCGCCAGACGCTGACCGGCCTGAACCTTCTGATCCGGTTTCACTTCAATGTGTGCGCCTGCCGGGATGCTGTACGAAGCGATGATTTCCTTGTTTTCGAGAATCACGATCTGCGGATGCAAGTCTTCCTTGTGCTCGATGATGACGGTGCCGACCTGCTTGGTGGCTTCATCCATCTCGCGCTTCATGGTGACGCCTTCGATGATGTCGCGGAACTCAATCTTACCAGCTTTTTCCGTCAGGATTGAAACATTATAAGGATCCCATTGCACGAAGGTCTCGCCCTTCTTCACCTTGCCGCCGTCGGCAACGGAGATGACCGAACCGATGACCACAGTGTAGCGTTCGAGATCGCGGCCATCCTCGGCATGAATGCTGATGGAGCCGTTCTTGTTCAGGACGATGTGATTGTTATCGAGCGATTTGACCGTGCGCAGATCAGTATATTGAACGGTACCATCGTTCTTGGCCTTGATTTGTGGCTGCTTGAAGACCTGCGACGCCGTGCCACCAACGTGGAATGTACGCATGGTCAACTGTGTGCCGGGTTCTCCAATCGACTGGGCGGCGATCACGCCGACCGCTTCGCCAAGCTTGGCAAGTTGGCTGGATGCGAGTGAAATGCCGTAGCACTTCGAGCAGACTCCGCGACGCGTTTCGCAAGTCAGCACCGAGCGGATCTTAACCCGTTCCGTACCGATGCGATCAATGGTCGCTGCCTTAATCTCATCAATCACGCCGCCCGCTTCAACCACGGTTTTACGCGCAACCGGATCCTTGATGTCTTCACAGGAAACACGGCCCACGATGCGCTCGGTGAGCTTCACAATTTCGTCTTCGCCTTCCATGATCGACTTGACCCAGATGCCGTTGATCGTGCCGCAATCCTCTTCGTTGATGATCACGTCCTGCGCCACGTCGTGGAGCTTGCGTGTCATATAACCGGAGTCGGCTGTCTTGAGGGCGGTATCGGCCAGACCCTTGCGGGCACCGTGCGTGGAAATGAAGTATTCCAGAACGGTCAGACCTTCGCGGAAATTCGAGACAATCGGACGCTCAATGATTTCACCGGAGGGCTTGGCCATGAGACCGCGCATACCGGCAAGCTGACGCACCTGGTTCTTGTTACCGCGGGCGCCGGAATCAGCCATGATGAACACGGGGTTAAATTCGGCACGGCCATGGTTGTGCTCAAGGGTGCGCATCATGACGGAGGAAATTTCCTCGGTCGCCTGCGTCCAGATATCGACGATCTTGTTGTAACGCTCGCCGTCCGTGATGGCACCGGAGCGGTACTGCTTCTCGACGATGGCGATGGAACTGTAGGCATGGGTGATGACCTTCGCCTTGTCGGCGGGGATGATCATATCATCAATACCGATGGAAACGCCCGACTTGGTCGCTTCGGCAAAGCTGAGTTCCTTCATCCGGTCGAGTGCGTCAACCGTCGGCTGATGTCCCGCGACTTGATAGCAACGCAGGATGATTTCACCGAGTTGCTTCTTGCCAGCGGTACGATTATAGAAACCAATTTCAGTCGGCCAGATCGTGTTGAAAAGCACGCGTCCAGCAGTCGTTTCGATCAGTTTCTTTTCGCCATCTCCGAATACGGTCTTCACGCCGAAATCGGGATTGCGCAAAAGGATGATCTGGTGCGTGGTGATAATATCTTCCTGGTGGGCGAAGAGGACTTCGTCCGCATCGGCAAAGATAATAAGGCGTTTCTTTTCCTTCTTATCATCCTTGTCGTTCTTTTCCATCTTCTCCTTGCGGGAAGGCTGGGTGAGATAGTAGCAACCGAGCGTGATGTCCTGGTTCAACGTCGTGATCGGCTTGCCGCTGGAAGGCGAAAAGATGTTCTGCGGCGCCATCATCAAAAGACGCGCTTCGAGCTGCGCTTCCGCTGAAAGCGGTACGTGAACAGCCATTTGATCACCGTCGAAGTCCGCGTTATAAGCGGTGCAGACGAGCGGATGAACGCGAATGGCTTCGCCTTCGATCAAGACAGGTTCAAATGCCTGGATGGAGAGACGGTGCAGTGTGGGGGCGCGATTGAGGAGCACGGGATGGCCCTTGGTAACTTCCTCAAGGATGTCCCATACGACCGATTCCTGGCGCTCGATCATTTTCTTGGCTGAGCGCACGGTGTGCACATGGCCGAGCTCTTTCAGGCGGCGAATGATGAACGGCTCGAACAACACGAGCGCCATTTTCTTGGGCAGACCGCACTGGTTAAGCTTGAGTTCAGGCCCGATCACGATGACCGAACGACCCGAGTAATCGACGCGTTTACCGAGCAAGTTCATGCGGAAACGTCCGCTCTTGCCCTTGAGCATGTCGGAAAGTGACTTGAGTGGGCGATTGCCCGCACCCGTGACCGCGCGGCCATGACGACCGTTGTCGTAGAGAGCATCGACGGCTTCCTGCAACATGCGCTTTTCGTTGCGAATGATGACGTCGGGCGTCTTCAACTGGAGAAGATTGCGGAGACGGTTATTGCGGTTGATCACGCGACGATAGAGATCGTTCAGATCGGACGTGGCAAAACGACCACCTTCGAGCGGCACTAGCGGACGCAGATCGGGCGGGATGACCGGCAATACTTCGAGAACCATCCATTCCGGACGGGTCTTCGAGGAGATGAAGCCCTGGACGAGCTTCAACCGCTTGGCGACTTTTTTACGAGTCTGCTTGCTCTTGGTGTTGCCGAGCGCCTCGGTCAGATCCCTGGCCGTCTGGGCAAGGTCGATTCCCGAGAGAACCAGGCGAACCGCTTCCGCACCCATCTTGGCGGTAAAGGTATCGCCGTATTGTTCCTGCGCTTCGCGATATTCGGTCTCGCTTAAAAGCTGGCGGGGCAACAACGGGGCTTTACCTGGATCGACCACGAGATAATCCTCATAATAGATCACGCGCTCGAGTTGGCGGGCGGTCATGTCCATGATCAGGCCCAACCGGCTCGGCATGCATTTGAAAAACCAGATGTGCGACACCGGGACAGCGAGTTCGATGTGGCCCATGCGCTCGCGACGGACGCGGGCAAGCGTTACTTCCACGCCGCAACGGTCGCAGATGACGCCCTTGTACTTGATGCGTTTGTACTTTCCGCACGCGCATTCCCAATCCTTGGTCGGACCGAAAATACGTTCGCAGAAGAGTCCGCCTTTTTCGGGCTTGAAGGTGCGATAATTGATCGTTTCAGGATTCTTCACCTCGCCTTTGCTCCAGGAACGGATCGTGTCCGGAGAGGCGACGGTGATGCCGACCTGATCGAAACCAACAGTACTACCAAGGCCGAGCATTTCGCGGGCTGACTCTTTTGTCGTAATCATAGATGAGGAATGTGTTGTCGTTAAATAAAACTATCAGGCTGCTTCGAGGACACCCTTGCCCTTGGTGTTTTCCGGTTCCACTTCGGGATGCTGGGCCGTGCGGGCGCCGACTTTGACGTCGAGACCGAGGCTCTGCATTTCCTTGATGAGAACGTTGAACGATTCGGGAGTACCAGCTTCGAGCGAGTTGTCGCCTTTGACGATCGACTCGTAGATGCGCGTGCGGCCCGGAACGTCGTCCGATTTGACCGTAAGCAGTTCCTGGAGCGTGTAGGCTGCGCCGTAAGCTTCCATGGCCCAGACTTCCATTTCGCCGAAGCGCTGGCCACCGTACTGCGCCTTGCCGCCCAGCGGTTGCTGGGTGACGAGCGAGTAGGGACCGACGGCACGGGCGTGAATCTTGTCCGCGACGAGGTGACCCAGCTTGAGCATGTAGATCTGCCCCACGACGACGCGCTGGTCAAAGCGTTCGCCGGTGCGGCCATCATAGAGATAGCTCTTGCCGTCTTCGTCGAGTTTGGCCTGCTTCAGGTATTCGCGAATCTGCTTTTCCTTGATGCCATCAAAGACAGGCGTTGCGACCTTGAAACCGAGCGCCTTGGCGGCGATACCCAGATGGGTCTCGAGCACCTGCCCGACGTTCATGCGCGAAGGCACACCCAGCGGGTTGAGCACGATTTCGACCGGAGTACCGTCCGGCAGATAAGGCATGTCTTCCTCGGGCACGATCTTGGCGACGACGCCCTTGTTGCCGTGGCGTCCGGCCATCTTGTCACCAACGGAAAGCTTGCGCTTGCTGGCGACGAAGACCTTGACCTGCTTGACGATGCCGGGATCGATGTCGTCACCGCTTTCCACGCGATCCATTTCAACTTCGCGCTCGTTCTTCAACTGCTCGAATTTGCTTTCGAACGAGCTGATGATTTCGCGTATCTTGATGCGGATCGGGCTCGGGTCGATTTCGATATGATCGTAAACCGAGGCGAGCTTGCGCAAGAGCGTCTTGGTGATCTTGCGATTGGCCGGGATGATGATTTCACCTGTCTCTGCGTTGACCACGTCGAGCGGGATTTTTTCGTTGAGCAGGATGTTGGACAGCGCCTGGGTCAGTTCTTCCGTCAACGCGACTTCGCGCTCGGTGAACTTGTCGGAAATGGCCTTCGATTGGCGTTTGGCTTCCGTCGGAGTCAGCTTCTGGCGCGCGGCCTTGGCTGTGCCCGAAGTGACCTTGACGTCCATCACGATACCGTAGGTGCCGGAGGGAACGGTGAGGGATGAATCCTTCACGTCCGCCGCCTTTTCGCCGAAGATGGCGCGCAGGAGGCGTTCTTCAGGAGCCAGTTCGGTTTCGCTTTTCGGCGTGATCTTGCCGACGAGAATATCGCCGGGCTTCACTTCCGCGCCGATGCGCACCACGCCGTCCGAGCCGAGATTACGCAGGGCCTCATCGCCGACATTCGGAATGTCCCGCGTGATTTCCTCGGGCCCGAGCTTGGTGTCGCGGGCGCTGATCTCGAATTCCTCGATGTGGATGGAGGTGTAGATGTCCTCCTTGACGATCTTCTCGGAAATGAGAATGGCGTCTTCAAAGTTGTAACCGTTCCATGGCATGAACGCGACCAGCACGTTGCGGCCAAGGGCGAGTTCACCATGATCCGTGCAGGGACCGTCGCAAATGATCTGTCCCTTGCTTACTTTCTGGCCCTTCTTGACCAGCGGCTTTTGGTTCATGCAGGTACCGGCGTTGGAACGCATGTACTTGCGAAGCTCGTAAACATAGATGCTTTCCTCGGGATCATGCTTGAGCTTCTTCTTGCCCTCGGGCATTTCGCCGTCGGCGGTAACGATGATGAAGTTGCCGGTGACGGAGGCGACCTTGCCGGAACCTTCCGACACAATGACCGCGCGGGAATCGCGGGCCACTTTGCCTTCCATGCCGGTGCCGACAAGCGGCGCTTCCGTCTTGATGAGCGGCACACCCTGGCGTTGCATGTTCGAGCCCATGAGCGCGCGATTGGCGTCATCGTGCTCGAGGAATGGAATCAGGCTGGCTGCCACTGAGACGAGTTGCTTGAGCGACACGTCCATGTAGCTGACGCGGTCGGGTTCGACTTCGAGGAAGTCGCCCTTGTAGCGTACCGAGATTTTGGATTCGGTGAATTTATGGTGGCCATCGACAGGCGCATTGGCCTGCGCGACGATGAAGTTTTCCTCCTGGTCGGCAGTGAGATAATCGACCTGGTCACCCACGCGGCCGTTCTGAACCTTGCGATAGGGCGTTTCGATGAATCCGAATTCGTTGATGCGCGAAAAACACGACATCGACGAAATCAGACCGATGTTCGGGCCTTCCGGTGTCTCGATCGGGCAGATGCGCCCGTAGTGGGACGGATGCACGTCGCGAACTTCAAATCCGGCACGATCACGCGAGAGACCGCCTGGCCCAAGCGCGGAGAGACGACGCTTGTGCGTCAACTCGGCGAGCGGGTTGGTCTGATCCATGAACTGCGAGAGCTGGCTGCGACCAAAGAAATCGCGGATCACAGCGGAGAGCGCCTTCGGGTTGATCAACTTCTGCGGCGTCATGCCTTCGGTGTTCACGTCGAACAGCGTCATGCGTTCCTTGACGAGACGTTCCGTGCGGGAGAGACCGGTGCGGCACTGGTTGGCGAGAAGTTCGCCCACCGTACGCACACGGCGACTGCCGAGGTGATCGATATCGTCCGTGGAACCTTCACCGCGACGCAAATTGATGACATACTGCGTTGCGCCGACAATGTCATCATTGGTAATGATGCGGGTCTCGAGAGGAACGCCAATCGAGAGCTTCTGGTTGATCTTGTAACGACCCACGCGGCCGATGTCGTAGCGTTTCGGATCGAAGAAGAGACGCTTTAATAGAGCCTTGGCGTTGGTCACGGTTGGTGGATCACCGGGACGGAGACGGCGATAAATATCCTTGAGCGCCTCTTCGGTGTCATGGGTCGGATCCTTCTTGAGACACTTGATGACCGTGTCGTCGTCCTTGATGTCGATGACCTTGACCGTCTTGATCTGGAGATCGAGCAACTGGCGGATGACCGCCTGGGTCAACGGTTCAAAGGCACGGGCGACCACGACATCCTGATTGGCCGTATCGCGGATTTCAGCGATGAGCACCTTGGTGCCGATGGCTTCGTCATCGAGATCGGGCTTCAGCTTGAGATCGGAAATCGTGTAGAAAAGCTTGATGATTTCCTCGTCCGTCGAATAGCCGAGGGCGCGCAGGAATGTGGTGACGAGGAACTTCCGGCGTCTCTTCCTGCGATCCAGATGGACGTAGAGCAAATCGCTCGTGTCATACATCACTTCAAGCCAGGAACCGCGATCAGGAATGATGCGATACGAATAGAGCACCTTGCCGTTGGCGTGGAGGCTCGATTCAAAACAGATGCCAGGCGAGCGGTGAAGCTGGCTGACCACGACGCGTTCCGCGCCGTTGATGATGAAAGTACCCTGGGGCGCCATGAGCGGCAATTCTCCCATGTAAACGCGCTCTTCCTTGACGTTCTTGTCTTCGCGCAGGCGGAAGGTGACGTAGAGCGGAGCGGCAAAGGTCTGGCTTTCGCGCTGGCATTCGAGAGGGCTGAGCTTCGGTTCACCAATCTCGTAATCGCCAAACTCGAGCTTGATCTTTTCGTCGTAGCTTTCGATGGGGAACACTTCCGAGAAAACAGCCTGGAGGCCTTCGTTCTTGCGGCGTGCCGGGGCAACTTCCTTCTGGAGAAAGTCGCGATAGGAATTGAGCTGAACCTCGATCAGGTTGGGCGTTGCAATCGCCTCTTCCAAGCGACCGAAATTAATCCGTTGTCCGCTGGAGCGAGCCTCGGCAATGGGGTCGTCTGTTCCGTGAAACTTGATCTGCTCGCCGTTAGTCGTTGCCATGATGTGTGTCTGCCTTTCCTTGCTGATCGATATATCTGTGTGATGATCCGGACCATCTCCATCTTTTCAGGCAACTGCCCGTCGCCGGACCGCGACGGGCAGCACCTTTAAAATTTCTACGCTTACTTGACTTCGACCTTGGCGCCAGCCGCTTCAAGCTTCTTCTTGATTTCTTCGGCTTCTTCCTTGGTCACGCCCTCGCGGACAGTCTTCGGGGCGCCTTCGACCAGGGCTTTGGCTTCCGCCAAGCCGAGACCGGCAACCGCCGCACGCACTTCCTTGATGACGCCAATCTTGTTCGCGCCAGCTTCCTTGAGGATGACATCGAATGTCGTCTTCGCTTCAGCCGCAGGAGCTGCTGCGCCGCCTGCTGCCGGGGCCGCCGCTGCGACCGGGGCCGCTGCGCTGACGCCGAGCTTGGTTTCGAGAAGCTTAACGAGTTCTGAAGTTTCCAGCAGGGTCAACCCGCTGATGTCGTTCACCAATGTTTCTAAGTTTGCCATAATAGTATAATCTCTTTTTTCACTGTGTCCAATTAGCGCCCCGCACCCGCGTGGCAATTAACTCCGAAGGGCTTCGGAGCTAACTGGACCTCTCTTTTTTGCCCTTCTCAATCCCACCGGAGCGGGATTAAATTTTTATGCCGCGATTTGTTCTCCTTTGTCGCTATAAGCTTTAAGCACCTGCGCGACCTGCGAAGCAGGCGTGTTGATCAGGCGCACCAAAGTGGAAGCAGGAGCCAGCAGCAGGCCGAGAAGCTTGGCTTGCAGGACGTCCTTCGACGGCAAGTCGGCCAGGGCCATAATCGACGAAACATCGAGGATGGCCTTGTCGAGAATACCGATCTTGAGTTTCGGTTTCTGGAACTCGGCGGCGAAATTTTTGAGCACCTTCGCGGCGGCGCTGACGTCGCTCTCGCCCATGACCACGGCGGACTGGCCGTGCAGGTACGATTCGAGATCGGGTAGGTTGGAATCCTTCAAGGCGCGGCGCAGAAGGGTGTTCTTGACGACGCGCAATTCGGCATGGGCA
>JABDGH010000032.1 GCA_013286145.1 Verrucomicrobiota bacterium | reverse complement strand
CGGCAATTTCCTGATATGTAGGGGCAGCTCCCTCGGACCTTTGCCTTTTCTGAATGAAATCAAGGATTAGCTGCTGTTTTTTAGTCAATTCATTCATACTGTATATTTGTACAGTATTCTTCTTATATGGAGTGTCAAGACTCGGAGTTCTGGGGGAAGACGAAAGTTCGACTGGCATTGTGAATCATAATGAATTAAATCTGGAGCGACATGGGACAATTGTTGCTCATCCCCGACCCGCGACCGCTTGACGAGCGGTTTGGCCGGGCGTTTTTCCGCAACATTCCAAAACAGACTGGTGTGTACCTGATGCGTGATGCAGCCGACATCGTACTCTATGTTGGCAAAGCCAAAAGCCTTCGCCAGCGTCTTGGAAATTATCGAATCGCAAATCCTGACAAAATGCCACGCCGACGTTTACGGATGCTCAGGCGGGTCGCCCGTATTGAATTTCAAGTCTGCACGGATGAAGCTTCCGCCCTAAAGCATGAAGCAGCACTCCTCCGTACACTCAAACCTCGGTTCAATCGTGCCGGTGTGTGGCCATCGAAAGCAAAATTTATCATTTGGAAGAAGATGGAAGGCCTTATCCAACTTGCTGTCACGGAGAGGCCGGAACCCACATGGCATTCTTTCGGCCCCCTCGGAGCCATGGCGGAGCACCTGCACAAAACCTTGTCACGCATGTTGTGGCTGGCATTAAATCCCACCCGGTCTTATGGAGAACTTCCGTCAGGCTGGGCAAAAGGAGCGATGCCTCCGAAAGTTGAGATTGAATACCAACAAAGCGGTGAAGAAGTCTTGACCGCTTTGACAAACTTTTTCAGAGACTCTGGTGATGAATTTCTCCAGTGGCTAATGACACATATCGGAAAGCGGGGGAATCATTTTAACTACGCCGTCATTGAATCAGAATTGGAAATCTTGAAAGAATTCGCAGCGAAGCGAGAAAGATTACGTTCATCTCAATTCCTCAAGCACTTTTGAAAACAAGTGGTCGGTCAGCCAATCACCCAAGCCAAACCAGCCTTGGGCAGACCGTAAAAAATGGCTGTCCGGCGGTTCAGTGATTTGACAAAAAGTACCATAGCTCGAATGCTGCTGGCGTTTTTATTGGCTGAATAGTGCTTTGAACGGCGGCTTTATGTCCGAATGTGTATCGTCAATATATTTGCTCAGAGCGTCTTTGTGCTTACTGAATATTCCAAATACCAAATAATAGCAGATAAACATAAAATTCTTTGGGTCTTCAAAATCCAATTTTTTGTCTTTCGGCATGATGCAAAGGAATGGTTTCAATTGCGCTGGGGTTAAGTTGAAAATTGTTTCGTGCGCGGCATCATTCCGCAATTTTTTAAACGCCCGCAACACAGTAAACTGCTCTTTATCTAATATCCCAACCTCGTTCAAAATTACAAGTTTGGTTGCCTGCGTATAGCCTCTTTTGTCGTCTAAAATTATTTTCCAGTTTTTACAGTGAGCTTTAATCAGTCCGTTTACAAAAAGCTCAAGAACTGAATGAGCAATCACAATCAAAAAACGGGGCATGTCCTCTGCGTTATGAAGTTCAAGCATGATTCTGAAGTTCAATAAATCCGTCGGTGTTTTGGCCTTTGAAATGTTCGGCAAATGCTTCATAGCTGGCGTTTTATTCTGCCCCGATTGCTGGCCTTTTGTATGGTGTAATCATAGTAGTTCCCTCTGTATCGGCGCGGGCAGAATCTATTCCGACCCTTCATTTGTGTTTCCAAATATCAAAAAACATCAAAACAATCTGAATCACGGCGAACAAGCCCAAAGCCACGGTCAACCATACCAGCGCTTTGGTCAGTGTGGAAAGTCCCTTTGATTCGGCAAGAACTAAAGCTTGTTCGACTGATAGTTCATTCATAAGAACAATATTGAAACGCTTTCGGCAGCATGTTTTTATTGTCTTCTATGCCACTCGATTACCAGCAGTCCTGCGGTCAAAAGAAACAAGCCCACCGTCAATACTATTAATGCCCATGTCAGCTTTCCGAGCTTTTGGGATTCGGTAACGAGTGTAGTTGTTTGCGTGTTGAGGCTCTCAGTGTGAGAAACCATCTGCCTTGCGTGCTCCGCTGCTTTGTCGGCCAAACGCGCATCTAGTTCGGCCCTCGCTCGTTCAAAACAATGCTCCGCTTCTCTTGGGTCAAGCCAGTGAATGTATTCGAGCAATTCAGGAATGCTTGCTTTTGCTAGCCAAATATCGACGCCAGTTAAAACTGGTTTGACATCTTTAGTAGATGCCCTTGCTGCTTGCTCTGGAGTCATCATCAATTTGTTTTGGCGCGGATTTTCTGTTGAGCCTTTTTCTTGGCTTGCGCAAATTTGACCTTTGCTTGTCGCACAACTTCATCCAACTGGTTTTTAAGCTTCCGTGCCTCGTCTTCGATTTCCATCGGCGTGACGCACGCTGGCGACAGTTGTGGGAAATCGCCTTTACTGGCTCTAGTGAAATCGCCCAATTCGATATAGGCTTGTGAGCCGAGGAATGTTTCCGACCATTTAAAGTTTAGGATAATTTTTGCAGCCATATTATTTTGGTTCCTTTTGTTTTTGTGTCGCGGATTTGAGTATTGTCCACACTCACGGGCGGGCGGTCAATAGGGTGTTGGCGGAGTCTCGCCACGGCGTTTCGGTTGCCAACTTGACTAAATATGGGGCGTGCCATGTGATTTTGGCGTGCCAGAGGCGCAAGGGCAGCTTTGATTGCCAACTTGACCGCAAAGGCTGAAAAGTTCCATATTCCACTGAAAAGAACGATGAATTGGATTAACCAACAGACTGTGTGGATTTTTGGACTCGTGGCGGGCGCTGCCACCATTGGGTCGTTCATCATCGCATTCATTGTGAACCGCGAAAAGCTTTGGGATTTCATAAGAAAATACTGGTTTTTCATTGTGGGATTTTTCGCATTGTTTGGATTATGGAGCCTTTACCAGTATGGTGTTCTCGCATGGGGGTTGCATGGATTGGGGAAACTCATTGGTGTCAGCATTCCAATTTGGGCTGGCTTTATGGCGTTTGCCATTGTCATGGTCGGTTGGTGGATACTCCGAAACATTACGATACGCCGAATACCAGATGAAAAACCTGCGCCTACGCAAGCCACGCCTCCGAAACAAATGCAAAGGCTGTCACCAGAGAGTTTCCATGTGGGGGATTACTTTGAGGACATGATAGACGGTGTCTGGTGGCAATGGACGTATTCGGGGAATATCGTCAATGTTCCCAGACCGATTTGCCCTAATAAGAACTGCCAATGCGACCTTTCCTTTCGCGAGGACTGGATGAGGGGAAACTACGGCCCAAGCTACGCAATTCATGGGCGACCTCCTGCAACCCTGTATTGTCCGCGTTGTGGGTTTAAGATGGAGTACGACAACCCTGAGCAACAAGTGCTTCAGAGTGTCAACCAAGAAGTCCTTAGCCGAATCAGAACCGATAGGTTTCGCGGGATTCTGTACAATCGGGCAATAAACGAGCAAACATCCGCCCGACAAAATTGAAGCTGGACTGTTTTTAGAGTAAACTCTGCAAAAAACCAATAAAACGGTCTCAAAATAGTTGAGGTCTTTTGTTGACCACCATTGCCATTGATGGCCTTCGATATTCGACCGACATCGAGAAACAATCAACCGGCCTCTTCGACCATCGCACTGATGGTTTCGAGTGCATTCCCCTCCAGCCGGTTGTTCACGTAGATGAATGTTTTGCGTTTGGCTCCGGCAGCCTTTCCTTCAGCAATCAACGCCTTCCCGGCCTCCCGCGCTTCTGGATTCGGTTCCTTAACCCTGTCATACGGTTGGAACGATTTCACGGCCTCTTCATAGCTGCGGCCTGCCTTGAGCAGAAATCGAGCCGCAATGAGGTCGGGATTCGTCCGACTGCCGGGTAGGGCCATCTGTTCGCTGACGGGTGGCATCGCGCTCCAAGAATTGAAAACGTGTGTGATGCCATGACGGTTCAGGCAATCAAAGTATTCCTGCTTGAGCCAGTTTTTGTTCCTCATTTCGATTGCATACGGCCAGCCTTTCGGCAGCTCGGCCAGAAACGCATCGAGGTCGGCGACAAAATCCCTGCCATGTTCGTAGTCGGTCGGCCAGAACCGGGAGAACTCAAACATGAGCACACCCACCTTCTTCCGGATTTGTTCACAGGGCTTTAGAAATGCACCGGCAAAAAGCTCGGCATTGAGGAAGTGCTCATTGGGCATCCCGGCATTCTTTCCGAAGCGCGGAAGATTTGGAAATTTCTTCAGAGTGATTGCATCGGTCACTTTGAAACCGAACTGGAAATCATTGGGCACCGCATCGGCCAGCTTCTGGAGGTATTCAGGGCGGGGGAAATCGTAATACGCCGCATCCACGCAGACGGTCTTGAAGACTTCACTGTATTCAGCAAGGCAGTCGCGCTCGAACCGAGTGGTCGCAACCTTGCCTCGATACTCGTAACGGGATGGGGTGTAAAGCTGGCCGAGCCAGCCTTGATACTTCCAACTGGAGGTGCCAAGGAAGACGCCATTGGCGGCGAGTTCCCCGACCTGTTGCTTCATCAGCTCACGGTCAAATGCCATCGGAACGGGATTATGTAACAAAAATCTGGCCCAGTTCAAACAATACCGAAAGACGTTTGCACTTGGCCGCATTACAAAAGCGCAGTCTTGACGAATCCAAAAACGGTGACATTGACGAAAACGGTATTGTGAGGAAAAATAATCACATGGAACAACAACGGTGCATTTCATGTGATGCCTCATTGTCTGGACGCCCAAGAATTGAGTTGGATGGGAACGTATTTTGTTACGCTTGTGCAAAGCAACGGGTCGACTCAGAAGATTGTGTAGTGGAAAAAAAATACGCCGCAAAATTAAAAGACTATGAATTCTACTCCTCAAAACATGAGAAGTGGAAGGAACAATTAAAATCAGCTTTACCATCCTTTGATTCTCAGGCAACTATCGTCGCGGTAGTTGCCATTGGCATGGGTTTACTCTGGGGAGGGCTATTATTTTTTCTCGGAATATTTGCGGGCCTTGTGGTTAATACGATTATTGTTAAACAAAAACGTGATAAGTGGGTGCAGAAGAATCCAGAGCCAAATGTTCCACCTCAGCCTTTGAAGCATCTTGCGCGCAGCCGAATAAAACAAATTGGTGGAATCAAAGGGAAGTCTTTAACTGGTTCTTATCGTACAAAAATTTTGAAGCGGGATAATTACACATGCCAAATCTGTAGGGAGATTTTTCCAGCGGACGAATTGGAAGTTCACCATATTAGGCCACAAGCAAAAGGAGGAAAGCATTTCTCAACAAATCTGGTGACTCTTTGCTATCGTTGTCACATTGACGAGAACTGGTTCGGACATAAACACAAAATGAGATGATTAAAAAGGGATTGAGATGAATGCCCTAAGCCAGAGCAGGGAGAATCTGCTTTAGCGCAATGATGGACACATCGCTTTTGCGAAATGAATAGTAATCCCGCACTGTAGAAAATCTATCCCCGTATCGTTGCCGCAAATTAGCGAGCAAAGCAGGGAAACGGCTAAACACGCTTTTGATGGCTCTCCTGCCGTTAAAAAACTTCAGTGGGTATCTGTCATCAATCACGTACAGGCACTTATTCCTCGTCGTTTCGTATTCAGCCAACTGGTAAAAACCTTTAAAAAGTGCGTTTTGCCGAATCGTTTCCGAACCCCCTTGCCAGTCGATAAACTTGAACTCTGCAACCTGAAAATTTGTTTCTAAGTCAAAAGCTTTCCCTGTGTTTCCCGCCCCAAGCGAAAGCGATTTGATTTTCTCGCCTTCGCGCAGTATGAATTGCAGCGATAGGGCAATTCCAGCCGTGTGGATGACCACGTTAATTTGTCCGGCCACCCTTTTGACGATGTATGCCGAACGCAATACATCTCCAAGGTTGTTTTGTGAACAGAAATTGGCTGCGGAGTCACAGCCAACCCCATACAAGCTGCTCTCCAGTTGTCGAATCCGTTGGGTTAAGCCAGCCCCTTGGAATCCCGCAAGGCATTCAACGGCCTTCACCAGATTTTCAGAATGTGTTGTCAAAGAATTGAGCGTTTTTAGGAATTAGCACAATGCGGATTTCAATTCTTCGACAGACAGCCAAGGACGTTGCCTATGAATCATCCGGTGGCAGTTCGCGCACAGCAAAGCCAAGTCTTCCGTTGTAGTTTTGTGACCGTCACCCAACTCGTGAACGGGCTTTCTGTGATGGCACTCGATAAATCCGTGTCCCCGTTTACCATACACCTTTGCAAAATCAAAGCCGCAAGCCTCACAGGTCAAAGTGCCGAATTGTTTTTCAGCCCAGTTTTTCTTTGCGTTGACGAGTTTGACGCTCCGCTCCCTTAGCTTGTGAAGCCTTGTCAGCAGCCGACCTTCGGCGGCTTCAGAAAAGCCGTCGTCTTCGGAATCATCGCTGGAATATTCAGGCAACTCCTTCAAAGCTTCGCGGATTGCACGACAAGCTTTGAACAACTCGTTTTCCTTGCCAAAAAATTCATTCCAAATCGCAGGTTCGAGTTTGTTTCCGTGCCGCATTCCAACCTTTCCCTGAGAAATATAAAAGGGGTCATAACTGCGAAAATTCATCATTTTCAGATAAACACCAGCGGTATTACGCAGTGATTTCGCGCCCGGCCCACCTATGCAAGCCCGCAACTGATTCAGTTCTTTGGAAAGGGATTCCACTTCTTTGCTGGACTTGTTCGGAGGCGACTTTCTGTTTTGAATGTAAAGTTCAAGGGCCAAAAGAAGTTCTTCTCGGTTCCAAAACGGATTTTTCGGTTCCTTTTCCTCTGGAATTACGTCTTCAAGATATTCGGGTTTTGACCACAGTTCTTTTAGGCGAACCGCCTGTTCCGGTTTCAGGAAAAAAATCGTTCCATTCCGGACTTTGATTATCTGCGACTTGGATAGAATGTCATCCGCGTCGAGACGCTCACGACGCAAGGCTCCCGTGGCGAGAGTGGGCCTCACGTCGTCGAGACTGACTCCAACTTTAACGGTGGATTTCTCGAAGCCACCACCCCGCCAGTAATTGTCTCCGAGGTTCTGAGGCAGGAGGATTTTTTGCTTTTCAGTCGGCGGCTCGACGATAAAACCATGAGCAATGACACCGGCAAAATCCCTTGGGTTTCCGTAAGCTTTCCAAATAAAAACTTCATCACCTAACGAAATACTTTGTGCGTGCTTTACATGACCCACGGACCAGTAGATTTTTTTGAATTCAGAGACATATCCTTGAACATCGTAACGCTCTGGCTTCGCCTGAAAAATCCACGAATTCATTTGTGTGAAAATAGCCGGTTGAGGCGACAACTCAACACGATTCGTGTGACGATTGCTGCATGAAAATATGGTACAACTTGGCAAATGAATCTATGCATACGCTAAAGTGTTTCCGCGTGGCCGCTTGCTCCGAATCGAGCGCGTTGCTAATCTCCAGCCATGCCGTCTGGACAGAACGAAGCCTTTTCACGGGTGCTGATTGACAAGGCACTGGAGTTTAGCGGGTGGAACTTGCTGAACCCGCATGAGGTTCGTTTTGAACTCAATGGTGAAACGGGCCGGGCTGATTATGTTCTGATGGAAAAGCGCGGGGGTGCATTGTGCGTTCTGGAGGCCAAACGCGAGGATGTTGACCCTTATGACGCCAAAGAGCAGGCACGGGGTTACGCTGAGAATCTCCACGCGCCATTCGTCATACTTTCCAACGGCAAGGAGCACTGGTTGCAGAGCCATCTGTTTCTGTTGTAGCATTCTGCTAATGACTCCGCAACGCAAAGATTCTATTTCGTCGCACAAAGGAGTCCCCAATGCGCTCAATGCTGGTGTGTGTTCGCTTCCACAGAATGAAATGGCTCTCATCAGTGAGTTTATGCTGGCACTTGCTGAGGAGATTGAAGCCATCAAGAAAGGGCGTGGGGGGTCAATTATCACGGTTTACGATGGTGTTCTCGTGCGACGTGAGGGGCTATTTTACGTTTATGTTTTCACAACCGAGAGCCCACTGATTGTAATGGATGATGCACCCGCCGAAGTTAAAGTCGGTGCTCAAAAGTATGCAGGTCAAATAGTTTCAGTGCAAGGCAGTGAGGTGGCCGTAGGTATTGACCACGACTTTGGCCGGGCGATTGCCGAGGCGCAGCTCATCACAAATCTGTGGTATCTACTGGAAGCTTTGCGAAAGCGATACGAAGAAGTTCTGAATGGGCAGCGGACATTGGACACTCGCTTGGGTCAGCGACTATTGGGATTCGTGCCAACCATTGCCCGAATTGACGTTAGCGACTTAAACCTGCCGTCGTCACTGGTTCTACCAAACGATGACCAAAAACATTCAATCCGTGCAGTTTGTGGTAGTGACATTCACTTTATCTGGGGACCGCCCGGCACAGGCAAAACCATGACAATCGGTTTTCTCGTTGCGGCATTGGTCAAGCGCAACCTGCGGACATTGATTGTATCCCACACAAATGTCGCCACCGACCACGCAATTAAAAATGCGGCTGAATTGTTGCAGGACACAGAGGACTACCACGGTGGAAAATTGGTCCGTCTCGGCAATTTTAGCCCTGACTCGAACTTACCGGAAATGGTTATTCCAGAAAATATCAAGGAAAGACTTGGTCGACATTTAAATGAAAAGCTTGCGACCCTCCAAAGTGAACTTACAAAAGTTCAACAAAAGATTGGTTTTCTAAGCGAAATCCAATCTTTGCTCGACCAACAAATAGAGGCTTTACAAAAACTGCCTGAACTTGAAATCAATTTACAGGGTAGCACAGCGGAACATCAGAGCCTAAAAATTCGCAAGAGCGGTGCGGAAACACATTTATCGGAAGCTAAGAATAGGCTCTCTCTGGCACACACCACCGGAAAGTTGAAACGATTTTTTCTTGGGTTAGACCCCGTTAAGCTCCAAAACTATGTGAATAACGTCGAACGCGAGTTGGGTGTAATCCTCAATACCATTTCAGCGAACCTTGAAAAACAGACCCAGCTTAAATTAGCAGTTGAACGCACGAAAACAGAGGAAAAGCGTTGTTCCGCCGATGCACAAGCCCGGCTGGCAAGCGCAGGTTTGGACGCCGAATCCTTCTTGGTAGCAATAACAAATCTGACCCGACAGAGTGAAGAACATTCCAGCGCAATCAGGGCAATTGAATCAGAACTTTCAGTTTTGCAGGCCAAGATTGTGCGTGAGGCGAAGGTCGTTGCGACCAGTTTGACCAAGGCCACTATTTCAAGAGAATTGGATGACCAGAAATTTGACGTTCTCGTGATAGACGAAGCGAGTATGGCACCATTGCCAAGCCTTTATTTTGCGTCTGGACTTGCCACGCAAAAGGTAGTCGTGGTGGGTGATTTTCGCCAACTACCGCCAATCTGTCTGGCAGAGACAAATAACGCAAAAAAATGGTTGGCCAGAGATGTTTTCGACCATGCAGGCATTCAACGTGCCATTGATGAAGGAAATGCAGAACCAAGGATGACCTTGTTGCATCAACAATACCGAATGCATCCCGACATTTCAGGGATTTCAAACCACATCATTTACGGCAATCGTCTGGTTGATAAATTGGACAAAAATGCCCTCGCCGACATCAGCACATTCCTCAGCAAATCACCACTCGGTCATAGTCCATTGGTGCTATGCGATGTTTCCTCGATTAATCCTTGGAGCAGCCGTCTTGAACGGGGTGGGCGTTACAACCTTTATAGTGCTGTTCTTTCAGCGGAATTGGCCAAGCGAGCCGTATTGGCCGGAATCGAACATGTGGGTGTCATTTCTCCCTATGTCATTCATACCCGGCTCATAAAAATGGTGATGAACGACGTGGCGCAAAGCCAAGAGCTAACCGAGGATGTGCGGGCTAGATTGCGCCATATCAAGGTCTCAAATGTTCATAAATTTCAAGGACTCGAACAAGAGCTTATTATTTTTGACATTGCTGAAGGGCCGCCCTTGAAGCCATCTACACTTATTGATGGCGTGGATTTGGCGAGCCAAGCCGCCAAGCTTATCAACGTGGCCATAACTCGGCCAAAAGCTCAGCTTGTTCTCGTAGCCAACGTCGAGCATCTAAAGTCAACACTTCGGCATGACTCGATAATTATGCGTGTAATCGAGCAAATGCACAGACACGCGACCTTGGTGGATTCGCAGGAGATTGTCGGTGATTATTTCTGCGTCGAATTTGAGAGGTGGGCACTGCTGCTAGACCCGCACAACGATGACATCAACCCAAACGATAGCACCCTCTATACTGATAGGAATTTCTACGCGGCATTTTTCGCGGATTTGAGGAAATCCAACCGCGAAATCATTATCGTTTCTCCATTTGTAGCCGCAAATCGTGCACAGCAGTTCTTTAATCTTCTGCGCTACAAGGTCACCGAAGGAGTGCAAGTCAGGGTTTTCACTCGACCACTGAGCGAACAACAGGGGGAGCTTCGTCGGCAAGGTGAGATTGTTTTTGATGAGCTAAAACGTATCGGCGTTCAGTTGGTAGAACGGCGTGGATTGCATCAAAAATTCGCATTCATAGACCGCCAAGTGGCATGGGAGGGAAGTTTAAACATACTGTCACAGAGCGAAGGCCGCAGCACAGAACACATGCGCCGGTTGCCATTTGCCAACACTTGCGAGGAATTGATTGAACTGCATGACTTTGGAAATGACTCTGAGGTTGAAGCGGGCACACGCGGACACGTCGAGACTGAGCGCAAATGCAAACAATGCGGCTCGACAATGGTTCTCGTTCGTGGCCCGAACACAATTTTTCTCGGCTGCATTGATTACCCGAAATGCCGGGTTCAGCCTCAATTCATCCGGCGAGGCGAACGCATCCTGACAAACGTTATCTGTTCGGGTAAAAATGACCTGCCATGCGGAAAACCGATGGTCGCAATGCAGGGTCCCTATGGAGTTTATTTGCGCTGTTCTGACCCACATTGTTCAGCCACTCGCAATGTCAAAGGATGAAAGAATTACCCTAGATGATGAGCTGTCGCGCCGGGCAATTGAGCGCAAATCGACGATGACCGAACGCGGTCGTGATTCTTTCAGCCTCTGAAAGCCTCCTGCACGAGCCGTTCCCGCAGCCCCGTCAGCTTTAGCCCGCTCGGCCCCATCGGTGAAGTTTTGGCCATCATTTTTCTCGCTTGCGGGAAGGCGTAAATTAGTCAGCGACTGAGGGGATGGCACTTTTCCGTTGTCCCGCCCTCGAAAACATTGTGTACATACGACAAAATTATTTTTTTTGGCTTTTTGTCACTTTTCGGCTTCAAGTGTCTGATTTTACAATAGTTACATAAAATGTGCTAAGATGTGGAAACCTGCGGCTAGGGTGGTGGTCTGGACCAACTCGCTCTTCAAGAGTCTCTCCCCCGCGTGCGAGCAGCCCCTCGGCTATGATTTAATTGAATCCCCGCTCACGTTGGTCTATGGTTAAGACAGCATCAGGAGAGACTGGCGTTGTCCCAGTCCGGCAACCGAGCGAAAGCTACGGTGCCATGAATCAGAGCCGGTGTTCTGGTTCGATGTGCGGAACTCGTAGTTCCGAACAAAATCTGTCGAAAGACGACCGCCCTGCTGCTTTTGGGCGGTTTTGCTTTTTACAGGCTTCTGGTGTGTTTGAAAGCTAAACACACATGAAAACAAATCAGTCCAGTCAGCAGCATCGAATGTCTGCGGCTTCCCATCCCCACGCCCATCGAAATCAGAAGCTCAAATTGCCCAGCGGCATAACCGGATTTTTTAACGAAGCCGGGAGGTGGATTTGCACCGGCTCGCAATTCGGACGGCGGGACATTCTGTCCACTGACCCAAAAGAGCCTTGTCGGCTCCGCTTAACCCGTCTGCCCTTCATTGACGGGGTTTACGACCGCTGGGGAGCCTATTGGGGTCTGCCAGCGAACATCTGGGTCGGGTGGAACGCCCCCAGCGAGCAGGACATTCTTGTCTTTGTCCGGGCCAATGACCGTGATGCAGCCAAGCACCTCATCGGACAAAAACTCACAAACGCAACATTCTACCGTTAAAATTATGAACAACGACAAACAAGATTCCCCGTTCGGTGAGGTGATTTATTCCTACACCCGCAAACAAGCTCTGGCAGACGGTTTTCAAGTCGATGTCTCAGAGACCGCCAAGGAAGCTGGAATCCAGTTTCCAGTGTTCCTGACGAGGGCGGTCTTTGACGCTTATGTGGCCGTGCCCCCGAACGTCAATGGTCAAGACTTGGCTGGTCGCCTCTGGGATGTGCTTTGGATGCTCCGCTTTGCCATCCAGAAGGCCCAACAGGGCACAGACCGGCTCACCATCGAGCTTCTGGTCAGAAACGACAACCGTCGCCCCAAGCTGGTGAAGCTTCTGGCCACTTGTGGGCCGCTCGACATCGATGACCCGTCACCGGCAATCACGGTGATGTTGCCAGATGAGGATTAACGAGGGAAAGCTATGGAGATTGACGACTGGCGATTTTTGGAAGCCGCAGAGGGCTGGATTGAGCTGGGCCAGTTCGCTGAGGCGGTGGAGGAACTCGAACTGGTCTCACCGGCAGTCCGTGAGCATCCGAAGTCGTTGGAGGTCTGTTGGAGGATTTACTGGCACCATGGTCGGTGGGGCGAGTGTTGGAACATCGCACGGGCGATACTGACTCAGGTGCCGGGCGATGCCATGGGGGTTATTCTTTTGGCTGAGGCCACCAACAGGCTGCAAGGGCCGCAGGAGGCGTTTGAAGTGCTGTTTCGGGCCACGGTGACCGTCAAGGATTCGGCAACCATCTGGTACAACTTGGCGTGCTATTCGGCGTTGCTTGGGAACTTCAGTGAGGCGAGGTGCAATCTGGGAATGGCCATTGAACTGGCTGACGCCCATAGCCCGGAGCGGGGGCGGTTCTATCGAAGGCTGGCGGAGGAGGATTTGGATTTGAAACCGCTCGGAGAGATTGGATGGCCGTTGCGATACGCTGAAACTCGTTTAGAGGGATGTCCTGCTGCATTCGGGGGCGGAAGGGATGGCAGGTGAGGTCGGAGGTGGTGACATCAGAATGCGGAGGCGGTTAAATGGGTTGTCTGCTTCGTGAACGCGGTAGGGCAGGGGAACTGCCTAACCTGTGCAACAGGTTGCAACACCGGAAGTTCGTGACGGTGCGTTTTACAGACATTTTGTGGCAGGACAGAAAGTGAAGAAATGTGCTGTGTTTGCGGAGGGAACGCGAACATTTACGCTTTGGTCACGAATTGCTCGTTTTGGATTAGCAAACCAGCGCCTTCAACCACTCGGCCATCTCTCCTAAACCGTTTGTTTGTAAGTGTTTGGCGACTTATTAACACTCCAAATTCTAAAATTTTCTTGTAAACTTGGCACAAGTTTGGCACAATGTCGTTATGTCAAACACATCACCCAAACCTGCGGACAAGTGGCCACGTACCGTCACCGTTGGCCGTGTCACCGTCACAATCTACAAGCGCCTCACCCCTGCTGGCAAGGTCGGATTTCGAGTTGTGAACTATTCAACTGAAAAACGCCGAATGGACAGTTACGACAATGAAGCCGAAGCGATGGAAGCCGCAAACAAACTGGCCAAGCAATTATCGCAACGAGATGTCATTGGCGCAAGCATGACGAAAGAGCAGTCCATTGAGTATGCGAGCATCGTTCAATCACTTCAACCGTTCGGTATCACACCCACTGCCGCCGTTGCTACCATCGTCCAAGCGGTCAAACAAGTTGGTAATTTAGAAACCGTGGGAGCGGCGATTCATTTTTACCAGACAAAGCACACGCCCATTGTTGAGAAAAAAGTTTGTGATGTGGTGTCTGATTTGATTGCAGAAAAGAAAGCGCGAAACAAAAAACCTCGCACCATTGAAACATTAACGTACCGTTAGTGCGATTTTCCAGTTAAATAACAGACTGGTTAGAATGCTCCTTTCCATGAATACTATACATTTGCGTATTGTATTAACAAAACATTGGTATTAAATTGAATCGTGTATTGCCCAAATAAACGCCTATTAAAGAGGTATTGGCATTAAAGGATTATGGCTCAAAGCATAATTTAATTTGGAAGTTGGGGCGTTCCCTCGTAAATATGACCCGTTTGATGGGCGCACACTCAGGAAATAAATTTCTTCCAAAATCTGATTGATGAGTAGATTGACATTTCATCCGTAGGGTCATGGCCCGAACCTTTGGCAAAATCTTCCAATGCTGCCAAAAATTCCTTCCCATCTTTTTCGGAAATGGGGACTGAAGCCCCCTGTTCAATTATTTTGTGGAAGCGTGGAATTAGCGATGGGTCTTGAAGTTGCAAATAAAGACCTACTTTGTCCAATTCAATATCTCGTAGCGTCTTCAATGGGGTTGAAAGTACCAAGTTGACCCTCAGAGCCAAGCCAGAAATGGAAGGGAAGTGCCCGAAAAGCAGGGATGGTTTTATTTATTGTTTTTTATTATCCGACTGGCGCAAGAATAGGGGCACGAGGGGGTCTAAAACGCGCTATACGGCGTTTTGAAGGGCTGGAACGCGCAAAGACGCGCAGGAGGGGGGCAAGCGAGGCAACCCAGGGACAGAGAGGATGTCCAAAATGGAATTTTTTTTGTGTGAGTGGCCGTGACTGGAAACTTGGCACAACTTGGCACACCGAAATTGCGTGAACGTGCGTTTTTCTGTCAAAATGGTGATTTTTGCGAAATGCAGTTTCGGCCTGTATTGGCGCGGGTAAAATCCCTGTTCGCGCACAGTCACGAAACGTCATTTTGACTTAGCAAACCAGCGCCTTCAGCCACTCGGCCATCTCTCCACCGGAGCAATAGTGAAACCTGACTTCGTTCCCCGCTCAAGCAAATTCTGGACGGGCGCATCCTGCTACTGCCCCCGGAGCGCGACCTTCAGGTCGCTTCGATGTCCAAACGTAAATGAACGAAACGATTGATTTTGGGGCTGGCGCCGCCGAAGGGGCGTTCACGCCACGCTACACGTGGTTTTTTAATTCGTGGGGCAGTGCGAACGGTTTGAAGGTTTGAAGGCGTTTCAGCTTGCGTTTTATGCGCAACGCGGAAAAAATGGGTGTTTATATCATCTATGCAAACACAGGACGCACCGGCAGAATTGCTTTTTAAACTTTGGCCCTGGCTGGAGGCAAACCGAAACCGCATCATCGGCGTGGTGGCGGCGATTGTGGTTCTGGCTGGCATCTATTATTTCATCAACACCCAGCACGAGCAGAACGAGATCAACGCGGGCGAGGCGATGACGCAGTTGCTGCTGACACCGTCCGGTTCGCTCAACCAGTCGGCGGATGAGCTGACGGCACTGGCGGCGAAGTACAACGGCACGGAGGCGGCGAAACGCGCGCTGTTGCAGGGGGCGTCGTCAATGTTCGGCGCAGGGCGGTATGCCGACGCGCAGGCGCAGTTCCAGAAATTCCTCGATGGCGCACCGTCGGGTCCGCTGGCGGCGACCGCGCAACTGGGAGTGGCGGCGAGCCTTGAGGCGCAGGGCAAAATGGATGAGGCGGTGGCTGCCTATAAAAGAACGGCCGCGGGTTATCCCCGGACGGCCAGTGAACTGGAGGCTGATTACGCGCTGGGCCGTATTGCGGAATCGCAGGGCAAGCTGACCGAGGCCTTGAACAATTATGACGCCGCGCTGCAGATGGGGGGCATGGGCGGTTCGCTGGCCCAAGCCGCCTATGATCGGGTCCGGGTTATCAAAGCTGAATTGGACGCCAGCCAGAAGCCGGCAACCGCCGTCAAACCGGCGGTCACCACGTCGCCAACCCTGATTCTTCCCGCCAAATGAAGCTTTCCATTATTGGCACCGGCTACGTTGGCCTGGTCACGGGAACCTGTTTTGCCGAAGTCGGACACCAGGTCATCTGTGTGGACAACGACGCGGCGAAGGTCAAGACGCTGCTGGCCGGCGGCATTCCGATCTATGAGCCGGGTTTGGAAGAACTGGTGAAGAAGAACGTCGCCGCCGGGCGGCTCCATTTCACGACCAGCACCGCCGAGGGGGTGCAGAAATCGGACGTGATTTTCATTGCGGTGCCCACGCCGCCGCAGCCGGATGGTTCGGTGGATCTAAGCTACATCGAACGGGTCGCGCGCGACATCGCGGCCGCCATCACCAGTTACAAGATTGTGGTGGACAAAAGCACGGTGCCGGTGAAAACCGGCGAAAAGGTGGCGGAGACCATCAAGCGTTACTGCCAGGCGCAAGTGGAATGCGATGTGGTGAGCAACCCGGAATTTTTGCGCGAAGGTTTTGCGGTGGACGACTTGATGCATCCGGACCGCGTCGTCGTGGGTGTGCGTTCGCAGCGTCCAGTGGCGGCGATGAAGGAAATCTACACGCCGTTCAAGGCGCCAATCATCGTCACGGACATCAACTCCGCCGAATTGATCAAGCACGCGGCGAATTCGTTCCTGGCGCTGAAGATTTCGTACATCAACGCCATTGCCAACGTCTGCGAGGCGGCCGGCGCGAATGTGCAGGAGGTGGCGCAGGGCATTGGACTGGACGATCGCATTGGCAAACGCTTTCTAAATGCGGGCATTGGTTTCGGTGGAAGCTGTTTTCCGAAGGATCTGAGCGCATTCATCAAGATTGCCGAGCAGATCGGTTATGATTTCAAGCTGCTCAAGGAGGTCCAGCGCATCAACGCGGACCAGATGGAACGGTTTGTCAAAAAGATCACCGAGACTTTGTGGGTGTTGAAGGACAAAAAAATCGGCGTGCTGGGACTGGCGTTCAAGCAGAACACGGATGACGTGCGTTCCTCGCCGGCGATTGATCTTTGCCAGCGCCTGTTGAAGGACGGCGCTGCGTTGCGGGTGCATGACCCGAAGGCGATGGAAAAAACCAAGGCGCTGCTGCCGAATGTCACCTATGTAGATGACATGGATGCCGTGGCGGAAGGTTGTGATGCGCTCGTGGTGGCAACGGAATGGGACGAGTTCAAGAAAGTGGACCTGGCCCGGGCGAAGAAGGGAATGACAGCGCCGATCATGTTTGATGGACGTAATCTGTTTGATCCGGCGGAGATGGAGAAGCTGGGATGGATTTATAAGAGTATTGGACGGTGATGCCGATGATCGGCGTCAATGATTGAAAAACCCTCACCCTGACCCTCTCCCATCCGATGGGAGAGGGGACAGCTAATCTCATATTCCGTTATTTGGAAGCGTGTTGTATCGAACACGGTTACCGGGACAAATTTGTAAAGGAATGAATTTCAAATCCATCGAAGTTGCGGCGGCGCTGATCTTTCGGAATGGCAAATTATTGATCGCGCAACGTCATGCAAAGGCGCATCTGGGCGGGTTGTGGGAATTTCCGGGCGGCAAACGACATCCGGAGGAAACACATGAGGAGTGTCTGGTGCGCGAAATTCGCGAGGAACTGGGAGTGGAAATTTCTGTCGGTGAACTGGTTGAAGAAATCGCGCATGATTATCCGGAAAAATCGGTTCACCTGAAATTTTACAAGTGCAGACTGGTTTCCGGCGAGCCGCAGGCGATTGATTGTGCGGCGGTGCGCTGGGTGGAGAAAAAGGAGCTTGGCGATTTTGAATTTCCAGCGGCCGACGCGCGGTTGCTGGAGAAATTAGAAAGCGCGGGGTTTAGGTGGGTTTAGGTAGCGGTCGCGTCGCTGTCCGTAGGACAGCTACATGAATAGCCGTGGGTGGAACCCTTGGTGATCAAACAAAGAAACCACGACCCTGAAGGGGTCGTACCAAAACTACCATCCGCGGAATGATCCAGCCGAATATTTCATTGGTTCTGCCTAAATTGTGCGACCCCTTCGGGGTCGAAACCGACTGTTTGCACACCGCAGGTTCCATCTGCGGCTATCCATGTTATGACCCTACGGGTCACTAATCCCCGGTCAATTTTCTCACACCTTCCCGTAAACTTCCTCGATGACCTGCTTGAAGTTGTTTTCGCCGGGTTTGACGATGCCGAATTCGCGTTTGGCGTTTTCGGGTGAATCGCTGGCGTGGGCGGCATTGACCATGATGGTGGAACCGAATTCGCGGCGGATGGAACCGGGCGGCGCTTTGGAGGGATCGGTGGGGCCGAGGACATCGCGGATCTTGTTGACGGCGCCGACGCCTTCATAGACGAGCGCGATACATTTTTCGGTGCCGGGCTTGTTCCATTCGGATTGCGGAATCTCGCCCGGAGCGTGGCCGGACATGAAACGGACGATGTTATCGAACTGGGAATCGCCCTGGAGCGGCCCGAGGATTTCGCCGAGGGATTTCTGGTCTGCCGGGGACATTTTGAAACCAAATTCTTTTTCGAGCATGTCCTTGGCCTTGGCGCTGACGCCTTCCTTGAGCTTGGCGCGGAGGAATTCACGGACGGGTCCATAGAATTCCATGGCCTGGGCAGTGCTCATGCAAAGGATGCGGGCGCCGACAATAAACAGGCCGGTGCGGGAAAAGAAATCAATGACGTTGCCGGGACGGCCGGTGGCAAAGCGGAAATTGTCCGGTTTGATGAGGACGAGGGTGCGTTCGCCGACGTCTTTGGGGGCATAAGCAATGACGTTCTCCAGCACGCCGCCATCCTGGTCGGAATACCTGGCCCAAAGCTTGAGCTTGCGTTCGGCTTCTTCGTAACTGGGGGAGGCGAGGACAGCGGGTTCGAAATAACGAACGTTGCCGTTGTCGTCCAGGATGAGGTCGCTGTAGGTGTCGCGGATGGTTTCGCCACCGCGGCGGTCGGGGCTGAGATTGCCGACGACGGAGCGGACTTTGCGGACGGCTTCATCGCCGCGGAACAGGAGCATCATGACCCGGCGGCGGAGGCCGGTCTTGGGGTCGGGCGCGAGATTCTGGAGGACGTATTCGCGGAGCAGTTCCTGGATTTTGCGGTCCTGGGTGTCGTGGGCGGAAACGATGGTTTCGGCGTATTCTTTAACGAGTTCGGTGCTGGGAGCAAACAGGCGCAGGCCGACGAGGTCCAGGCCGGTGCGGGTGATGAGGCGGCTCAAAATGCCGCCGGTGCGGGATTTATATAGCGAATAGGGGGTAACGATGACGTAAGCGAGCTGTTGAGACATAATGGATCAGCTTTGCGGCGGAGGATTGGCAGCGGGTGCGGCAGGCGCGGCCGGTGCGGCGGGCGTGGCCGGGCTGGCGGCTTTGCCCAGAATTTTGAACATAACAGTGCCGCAGGTAGGACATTTGCCTTTGATGGCTTTGCGCCCATTTTTCATGGTTTCTTCCACGCCATCGGCGATGGGCTTTTTGGCCTTGCATTTGACGCAATATCCTTCAGACATAAAAAATTTACCGCCAACGCTTCATGCGCCAGACGGTTGACAGAGGCTATCCGCAAAGGACTACAGCGTCAATTCCAAAGGAAACCCTCAAAAAACAAGGGGAAAAGGCATGCCGGGGAGAAATTCGAACAATTTTTATACAAATCGCGCGGGGACGGTGTCTATGGGGGTGAAAGCGTGAACAAAAAATCGGAACATCATTGGTGTGAAGCGGTTTACGACGCAAAGGCCGCCGAATTAATCCTTTACGGCCGGGCGCTTGGTTTGGGGCATGGCGAGGCGGAGGACGTGTTGCAGGAGATCTTTTTGACCTTGATCCAAATGCCGGTGGCGCCCTCCAAACCGGAGCATTATTGCGTGCGAAGTTTCCGGAACCGGGCCATGAACTATCGTCGGTCATTGTGGAGGCGGTTGACGCGGGAATGGGAATCGGCGCGCTGGTTTGAGCGGTCTCCGGAAGAAACGCCGGAGGAGCGCGAAGCGATGCGCTGCCTGGCGGAACTGCCGGTGGAACAGCGGGAGGTCATTGTGTTGAAGGTCTGGCATGGATGCACGTTTGAAGAGATCGGCGGGTTGCTGGAGGTCTCCCCGAACACCGTGGCGGGAAGGTACCGTTACGGGTTGCAAAAGATGAAATTGAAACTGGAAGGAATGTGTCATGAAAGAACTGAACGAGACTCAATTGCATGGCTGGCGTCCGCGCCGTCCATCAAGGGCGCTTAAGGACCGGATTTTTGCGAGCCGGAGTGATTCTCCCAGCCAGGAGGCCGATGAGCCGGTGGCCTGGAAGTGGAGCTTTTCGGCGCCGGCGATGATTTGCCTGCTTTTTGCCATGCTGATGTTTCATTTCAACAGTGGTGTCTTGCATGAGCAAAAGCCGGCCATGGCAATGATATCCAGCAACGGCGATCGGCTGGCAAACTTCAGCGACCAGGCGCAGGAGACGGAGAATCACATGGCTTCCATAACTTTTGATTGGACAAACCATACCGGTTTCAAGTCTAGTATCGGCTTTACGCCAACGACGAATTTTAGCAACTGAATGCAAATGGATAATTTGAAGAAGAACAATACGAAGGGCGGTCCGGCGGGCAAACCGGGTGAAGCTGCCAAAAGTGGGCCAACCAAGGGCGGAGAGCCGGCGGGACCGCCGCCTCCAACGAAGGTAAAAGTCCCTCCAATGTTCCGGTCGAACGACTGGCTGGCATTGTTGATTGCGTTCGTGGCGGTTTGGGCGGTGTATTTGTGGACGCTGGCGCCGGAGCTGACGCTGGAAGATTCCGGCGAGCTTTGCACCGGGTCGTATTATGCGGGCATACCGCATCCTCCGGGTTATCCCTTCTGGGCGGTTTACAGCTATATTTGGACGGTGATTGTTCCCTTTGGCAATGTGGCCTGGCGGGTGGAAGTGGGCCAATCATTCGCCTCGGCCATGGGGTGCGGTTTGCTGGCATTGATGGTTTCGCGCGGCGGCAGCATGTTGATCGAGGGCATTGAGGACCTCAAGGCGGTTTCCCGCCGGTGGGAAAACTGGATCTGTGTGGTGTCCGGCGTGGTGTCCGCCCTTTTGCTGGGGTTGGGCGGTTACATGTGGAAGGAATCGGTGGTCATCAACCGTATTTCGATCTTTGGCGTGCCGTGGATGCTGGCGGTGATCGCGTTGCTCATGCGCTGGATGTATGCGCCGCAACAGCGCCGTTATTTATACCTGGCGATGTTGTGTTTTGGCTGGTGCGCGACGATCCATCAAAGCTTGATCCTGGCTGCGCCGGCGGTGGAAGTGGTGATTGCGCTGGTGCTGCCTGTCTTGGGGCGCGATCTGTTTGCGGTCAACAGTGTTTTTTATCTGAGCATTCTTTATTTCATAGCCAAGAACAACATTCCCGCGTTGCAGGCAATGACGAACACGGAAAAGATCATTTTCCACACGGTGGGCATAGGTTCGCTCGCGGCCTGCGTCTGGTTGACCATCAAGAGCAACAAATTTTTTACGGAATGGTTTTCGGTGCTAATGATCGCGATCATGTCGGCGGCGGGATTGGCGGTCTATCTTTATGAGCCGGTTTCGTGCATGACCTGTCCGCCCATGCAATGGGGTTATCCGCGCACCGTGGAAGGGTTTTTCCATGCGTTGAGCCGCGGGCAATACGGGACAGGGGAGGGGACCAATGTGTTTCAAGATCCACGGCGTTTCGCGTACCAGTTATGGTATCTGGCGCAAGGATTGTCGCAAACGTTTAGCTGGTTTTTCATGTTCATTGGCCTGCTGCCCTTCCTGCTCCTGCCCAAGATGCACCGTCGGGAACGCTCCTGGATCATCGGCCTGAGTTCCATCTACCTGTTTTTGTCGGTCCTTTTGGTCATCATTTTGAATGTTTCGGCGGACCGGTCCACCGCCGAATTGAACATGGTGTTCTTTACGGCCTCCCACGGGGTGTTTGCGATCATGGTTGGTTATGGAATGATCATTCTGGCGGCCTACATGGCCACCAATTATGAAAAATTCCGCAAGTGGGGGTTCATTGGCGGCGGGGTTGGCGTGTTGTTGACCATTTATTGCCTGGTGGAAGCGATGGGTGGGCTCTATTTCGGCAAGGCCGGCCAGATGAAAGTGAGCTGGCTGCCCTTTTCGGACTGGGGTGGATGGGGTTTTCTGGCCGGCGGGCCGGACGGTCAATTTGGTTTCTGGGAGATTCCGCATCTGATTGTTCAAGCTTTTGCCAAATACCAATATGGCCTGCCGGTGTTTGCGAACCTGATTCTGATCGCGATGCCGGTAATGTTTCTCATCGCCCTGACGTTGTATAAAAAGCGCGGCCCGGTGGCCATTGTGCTGGCGTTGTTTTGCCTGGCGCCAATCTGGTCGGGAATGTCGCACTGGTACAAGAGCGAGCAGCGGAATCACTGGTACGGCTACTGGTTCGGGCATGACATGTTCACGCCGCCGTTTGCGGATACCGATGGCAGGCTGAGTTATGACAATGTCCGCCGCGCGGAACTGATGAAGGATCCCGCCAGGGCGAAACTGATATATCCGGAAATGACGCGGGATGCGATTTTGTTTGGCGGCACCGATCCGGGCCGTTTCTGTCCGACCTACATCATTTTTTGCGAAAGCTTCATTCCGCACCGGTGCCAGCCGGAGCAGGACCAGAAATTTGACCGGCGCGACGTGTATATCATCACCCAGAACGCGCTGGCGGACGGGACCTACCTGGAATATCTGCGTTCGCAATACAACCGGTCCAAGCAGGTGGACCCGCCATTTTTCAGCCGGCTGTTCAAATACGTACTGGTTTTGGGAACGGGCATTGGTGCGGGCAATATCGTCACTGATGGCAGTGATTTGGGCAGCGGCGATTCCGGGAACGGGCTGGTGGAGGGCGTGGCCAACCTGCTTTTTTACACGCTGGACAAGCCGTTCCTGGCCTGGGGCGCGCATGTGGAAAAAGCGCGCCGCGCCGAAGGCGTTTATCCAAAGAATGAAATCTACATTCCAACGCCCGATGATTCGAGCGCGTGTTTCCAGGAATATGCCCGCCAGAAACAGATGAGTTCCACGGACGGCCACATTGAGATCTCCGGCCAGGTGGATGTGATGAACATCAACGGCATGTTGTGCAAGGTGATCTTTGACAACTGCCCGACAAATGAATTCTTCGTGGAGGAAAGCTTCCCGCTGGACTGGATGTACCCCTATGAAACGCCGTTTGGCGTGATCATGAAGATCAATCGCGCTCCGGTGACGGAATTGAGCGACGACGATTTCAACCGCGACCACGAGTTCTGGAGCAAATATTCGCAACGGTTGTGCGGCAACTGGATCACGTATGACACTTCGGTGCAACAGATCGCGGACTTCGTGGACCGCACGTACATCCACAACAATTATACGAATTTCATCGGTGCCCGGTCGTTTGTGCGCGATGAAGATGCGCAAAAGGCGTTCTCGAAACTGCGGAGTTCGCAGGCGGGGATGTATGCGTGGCGTTGCGACCCGCGGACGTGTCCGGCGGAATACCGGCAAAAGTCGGCGGCTTCGCAGGCGGCGCTGGTCCGGGAAACGGATTTTGCGTTCAAGCAGGCCTTTGCGTTTTGTCCGTTCAGCCCGGAGGCAGTTTTCCGGTACGTGAATTTCCTGCTGCAGTTTGGCCGGTTTGACGATGCCGTGATCGTGGCCAGGACCTGCCAGAAACTGGATCCGTTCAACACGCAGATCATAGACACCATCAAGCAACTGGAGAACATCCGGGACCAAAATGCCGGTCATATGAAGGCGCTTTCCGAGCTGGGACAGTTGAACGATCTGGCGCGGACCAATCCGGACAATATCACGAACCTGATCTTCCTGGGCGGGACCTATTTGCAAATGCAGCAGACGAACCAGGCCATCCAGCTTCTGAGTACAGCGGTGGCCAATCCCAAGGTCACGGAGACTGAAGCCCTGCAAGTGGCGCAGATTTTCGGTCAAATCGGTTACATCGCCGGTTTTGAGACGGCGCTGAGAAAGATTGTGGCCTTTGCGCCGGACGTGCCGGAGCATCGCTACAATCTGGCGGCGATCGAGGCGGTGACGGGGCGCACCCCGGCGGCGCTGGCGGACCTTAAGCTGGCGCTGGACTTGAATGCCAAACGACTGGCCACCAATCCGGCGGCGGTGGACATCATGAAGTATGTCCGAAGCGACCAGAATTTGAATTCCTTGCGGGCGCTGCCTGAATTTCAAAAAATGGTTCCGGCGCAATAGGTTGCATTGGTTAATGGAGTTCTTCGCCGTTTTCGGTGGAATTGACTTTGCCGCCGCTCGATTTCCCGCGATTCCCTTGAATCAGCAGCGCCACATTTTGCCAAAGCACTGGGAGTGTCCTGTAGTGCGCCCAGTCCCGTGGCGCTTTTCACCCGCAAACCAAATTACATCTCAACCTTGAATAATCACCGCAAAAGAACCCAAAGATCCCATGGCAGGAGAACCGCTCAACGGCTGGCTTGGCAGTGCCTTAATTTGAACTGGTGGCGGCGTTGCCTTTAAAAAAACTCCGCACTCCGCACTCCGCACTCTGAAATTTATTTTCAAGCCCCCCCGATTTCTTTCCCCGCCGCGCAGAAACAAAAAGTCAGTTGATAGTTGTTAGTGGATGGTTGATAGATGTTTGCGTGTCAAAACTCATTTTTCAGCACCCCCCTGAATTTTACCCCTTCCGCAGAGAAACACTTTTTGAGATTTCATGATATTCTAGTGGGGTTGGGCCGCGTTGGCGGTTCATGTTCTTTGACAATTTGAGGTTGTGATGCGGCCGGGGATCGGCGGCAGTTCGGCTGGTGGGGTGAGCGTCTGCCGCCGATCATCGGTCGCGAGCCGTGAGATCAGGCGCGCTCACTCCCTCTCCGCATCGGATGGGGAGAGGGCTGGGGTGAGGTGTCTCATCCTGCGAAGCACCATTCAATTGCGCGCTATTAGCGGTGGTGCCGCGCGTCCACCCTGTCGTATTTGGATAGGACCGCGACCTTCAGGTCGCTTCAACGTCTATTGCAACCAAACCGTCCATGATTCAAAACAAGCCTGTTTAAACCTTATTTAACCCTGGTGAAGCTTATTCAGGACTGTGGAGCGCGCCCGCCACGGGCGCCGTTTTCCGCGCCCTCGCGGAAAAAGTTGTAGCGTTGAGCCTGCTGCCGATCATCGGCTGGCTCAATCGGCACCCGTTAGGAACTGAAACAGGCTGCCGGAGCCTGGAGGACACTATAGGAGCCTGCAGGAGGCTGGCGGACACTAACGGACTTCAACCCATCCGAAATCCGAAACCCAGGATCTGAGACCCGAAATAGGGGCTGGAAGAAGCTGGAAGAAGATAAGCCAATGATCGGCAGCATAAAATCGTCATTGAAAATCAATGGGTTACGAACTCCAAGGAACGTTATGGAGGCTTATGGAAGCTAGCCGATGATCGGCAAAAGAGTTACAAGTTGAAAGTTGAATGTTGCAGGTTGTTCGCAATCAACCGGTTGGAAGATCACGGAGGCTTCTGGCACCTTTGGGCACATAATGACATCGAGTGTTGGGAATCAATGGGTTAGCCGGTGGTGGTTGAAAGTTGAAGGTTAAAAGTTGCAGGTTCAGATGGCTCGCGGTTGATGATTGAGAGAATAATTTTGGCATCCATCGAGGACGAGGACGAGGACGAGAACGAGGAGGATGTGGAAGGTGGCCCATGAAGTTTCGAGATGTCCTTCACGTGTTGGCCGTTGCCGGGCGAGGTTGCATCTGTTAACTTGCGGGTCGAATGTTTGGACGGAAGAGATTTATGAGTGAAAATGAAATACCGCAGACGGAAGCGACCTCCAATCCGGTGGAGGTGGCCGTGCTTTCGCCTGAACAGATTGAGGAGCTGAAGAATCGCGCCGCCAGGGCGGATGAAAGCTGGGAACGGCTGCTGCGCACGACGGCTGATTTTGAGAATTTCAAGAAGCGCGCGGCCCGGGAAAAGACCGAATCGGCCCAATACGCCATATCAACGCTGTTGCAGAAGCTTTTGCCAGTCCTGGATAATTTTGAGATGGCGCTGGCGGCTACGAAGAGCGCGGAAGCTCCGCAGGGTGGCATCGCCTCGGTGCAGTCCGGCGTGCAGATGATCCAGCAGCAGCTTAAGAACGCCCTGACGGAGGCGGGATTGGAGGAAGTTGAGTCGGCTGGCAAGCGGTTCGACCCGTCGTTGCACGAGGCGGTTTCGCAGCAGGAATCCGCGGAGGTGGCGGAGGACCATGTGCTGCAGCAACTGCGGAAGGGTTATAAATTCAAGGACCGGCTGTTACGGCCGGCGACGGTGGTGGTGGCCAAAAAACCGGCAGCCGTCAAATAATGCAAAATCAGAAATTCCGGGGCGGCC
>JABDGH010000031.1 GCA_013286145.1 Verrucomicrobiota bacterium | reverse complement strand
GGCGTGCCGATTTTCTCACCCAGAACCACCGAGCGAAGATTGCCCGGCTTGAACATATCGAAGACCACGATCGGCACATGGTTATCCATGCAAAGCGAAAACGCCGTTGAATCTCGACGTGACCATTTCGCTTCAGGAAGCCATCGCTCGCACCGTGACGTTTCTCGAAACGTATTGTTAGGCCTTGCATCCGTTGCTACAAATGTTCGTTGTGAAATTTCTTGTCAAACACTGGGGCAAGATTGTTCTGCTGCTTTTAGCATTCTACCTCTTCGGTCCAATCGATCAGATCGAAGAAACTTTGGGCATAACTAGCAGCAGGATGCACGCCGCCACTGTATATGGGCGGTTGGCTCCCTTCCCCAAAGACACCAAAAACTTCACCGTCACCTCTCGACAGGGCATGTTCTCGTTACTTTACTCTGGTTCTTTTTCCGCCAAGCCCGAAATTATCGCCGACTGGTTAAAGCAATCTCCCGGCGTCCGCGAAGGGTTAATGAAAATACTCCCGGATCATTCGACTCAATACACGTTAGAAGCCAAAGGATCTTTTGAGGGAAAAATTATCGTTTCATCCGATCATACTCACGTTTCATTTGATGTCGTGTCGGCTATGGATACGTCTCCGCATAAAACCGCTCCCTCTACGAACTCGGAATGACTTGAATTTTAAGCCGACACAAGCGTGCCGATTTTTTCACCCAGAACCACCGAGCGAAGATTACCCGGCTTGAACATATCGAAGACCACGATCGGCACATGGTTATCCATGCAGAGCGAAAACGCCGTTGAATCCATCACCTTCAATCGCTTCCCCAGGGCATCGGCATAGCTGACGCGCTCGAAGCGTTTTGCCTTCGGATTCTTGCGCGGATCGCTGTCATACACGCCATCAACCTTCGTCGCCTTGAGTAAAATTTCGGCGCCCATTTCACTCGCGCGCAAGGCTGCCGCCGTGTCGGTCGAGAAAAAGGGATTGCCCGTACCCGCCACGAAAATCACCACGCGCCCTTTTTCAAGATGCCGCACCGCACGACGGCGAATGAACGGCTCGGCCACATTTTTAACCTCGATGGCCGTTTGCACCCGCGTGTTTACGCCGACTTTCTCCAGTGCTTCCTGCAACGCCATGCCATTGATGATCGTCGCCAGCATGCCCATGTAATCGGCGGTACTGCGATCCATCCCCCGGTTCGCCGAGGTGATGCCGCGCCAGATGTTGCCGCCGCCGATAACCACCGCGACCTGGACGCCCAGCGCATGGATCTCCGCCACTTCCCGTGCGATTTTTTCCGTCAGTTTCGGATCGATAACCTCTTCTTCACCCGCGAGAACTTCCCCGCTTAATTTGAGAATGATCCGTTTGTAAACAGGTTTGCGCTTCGACATATTCTAATTTTTCAGCATAACTATTTGCGGCTGCTTGTCGATATGGACATGAATCTGCCCGTCATTCCGAGCTTGTCGAGGAATCGGTATCCTGCCTTTTCTATTTGATGCGCCCCGGTTCCGTTCTTCTATCACAGACCCAAATCCGCACCCGTGTCCGTCAGCTGGGCCGCAGCATCACGCATCATTATCGCGGCAAGTCTCCCCTTTTTCTTGGCGTCATGAATGGCGCTCTCTTTTTCCTCGCCGATCTCCTCCGCGCCGTCGATCTCGACACCGAAGTCTCCTGTGTGCGGCTCGCCAGTTACGCAGGGAAACAAAGCAGCGGCATCGTCAACGGCCTCGATGCTCTCGGTGACTCCTTTGCCGGACGCCACGTCCTCATCGTCGATGACATCCTCGACACGGGCCGCACCCTCTCCGCCCTCACGCGACACCTGAAAAAACTCGGCGCTACGGACGTGAAAATCTGCGTCCTTCTCGAAAAACGCCGCAAACACGAAATCCCGGTAAAAGCCGATTGGGTCGGCTTCAAGATCGCCGATGAATTTGTCGTCGGCTACGGCCTCGATTACGATGGACGATATCGCGGGTTAAAAAAGATTCGGGTATTGGAAAAGCCAACGAAGTAAAACTCCAAAGGGATCCGTCATCCCGAGCTTGTCGAGGGATCAGACACGCTTTCTATTCATCTGGCTGGATGAGCATGAAAAGTCAAATTATCCATCGGTTTTAAATCATATACCTGTGCGGTTACGCGTCTGATCCCTCGACAAGCTCGGGATGACGTTTCGGTTTCCCCACGTTAATTCCGTCAAAAAATCCGTAACGGTTATAGACCGCTGCTCCAGCACATTCACTTGACTCACCCGCCCCTCTGGCGGTTAGTTGAAGGGATGTCCGACGATTCCCAGCCCCAAGGCAACGGCCTGCCACCTAAAAAGCGTATGAACCTCCGCACCCCGGAGGTCATGAAGCTCGTCCAGGAACAGGTGGAGGATCATTACCGCAGCCCGGTCGTCGAATACCTGCATCACACCAAGAAATATCTCTCTGCCAACGGCCTCACGGTCAAGCTCGCGAAGGTTTTCGGCTTTTGTTACGGCGTTGAACGCGCCATCAACCTTGCCTACGCCTCGGCCAAAGTTTTCGCCGGCCACAACATTTACCTGCTTGGCGAAATCATCCACAACCCCGAAGTCAACGACCAGATCCGCGACATGGGCATCAAGCAACTCAAGGAAACACGCGGCGTCTATGATCTCGATGGCCTGACCGAGGAAGACGTCGTCATCGTCCCGGCCTTCGGAGCCGAAGTGAAAGTGCTCCAACGCCTCAAGGAAATCGGCTGTTACCAAGTCGATACGACTTGCGGCGACGTGATGAGCGTCTGGAAACGTGTGCGCCAATACCGTAACCAGGGCACCACTTCCATCATTCACGGCAAGGCCTGGCACGAGGAGACCAAGGCCACCGTCTCGCAGGCCATCAGCGAAAGCGGTGGCACCCATTATCTCGTCGTCTTCACGCTCGATGAAACCGATTACGTCTGCGACTACATCCGCAAGGGCGGCGACAAGAATGCCTTCCTGAGCAAATTCGAGGGTGCCTATTCTCCCGGTTTCGATCCCGACCAGCATCTGGTTTCCGTCGGCGTGGCCAACCAGACCACGATGATGAAAAACGAAACGGAAGAAGTGCAGCGTCGCTTTGAAAAAGCCATGGCTGACCGCTTCGGCCCTGAAAACCTCGACAAACATTTCCGCAAAGCCGATACGATTTGCGGCGCGACCCAGGAACGGCAGGACGCGCTTTCCGAGATGCTCGGCGTCGAGAAAATGAATCTCCTGCTCGTCGTGGGCGGTTACAACAGCAGCAACACCTCGCATCTCGCCGAAATGGGCGAAGCGATGCTACCCACCTACTTCATCAAGAACTCGGAAAAGCTCATTTCCGCCAAGGAAATTTCCCACTACGACCAACATCGCCAGCAGGAAGTCATCAGCCACGACTGGCTCCCCGAAGGCAACGTCGTGGTCGGCATCACGGCGGGCGCCTCGTGCCCGAACAATCTTCTCGAGGAAACCATTCACCGCCTCTACGAGTTTCGCGGCGTCAATGTGGAAAAGCTCTTACCCGCCGATTATCGCGAGATCGTGGGCCTCGCCCCTGCAATAGATACCTCCGCCGCACATCATTAAAGGGTAGGGATGCGAGTCCCTTCGCGTCCCATGAACAAATCGGATTTATCTGATCCCTCGACAAGTATGGGATGACAGGCTTTTATTTCAGGACATCACATGCCCTCTCTAAAAATCGACGTCCGCACTTCTCCCTTCGGTTCTCCCGACCTCGTCAGCTTTTTTGTCAAAGGCAGCCCTCTTCCTCCCGGCATCCCGTCGGAGGAATTTGAGGGAGCGCCTTTCAGCACGGTTCTTCTCCGCGACAAGAACCAGCGCACACTCGTTGTCGGCCTGGGTGAAAAAAATAAAATCGAACCCGACACGTTGCGTCGCGCCGCCGGAGTAGCCGTAAAACATCTGCTGAAACTCGGCAGCAAGGAAATCGCACTTGATCTGGCCGCCCATGCCAATCATGTCGCTCCCGCCGTGGAAGGTGCCATCCTCGCCAGCTACAAATTCACCGGCTTCGGCACCCCCGCCAAGAAATCTACCCGCGGTGTGCTCTCCCGATTGCAAATTCTGGTCGGTGAACAGGAATTGACCCAGGCCCGCGCACAAGCCCGCGACGCCGAGATCATCGCGTCCATCACCAATACGATCCGCGGCCTTGGCAACCTCCCCGGCAATCTGTTTACCCCGATAAGCCTTGCCGAAAAGACGCAGGAACTCGCGCACGGTCACAACCTCACCGTTAAAATTTGGAACGAACGCCAGCTCAAGCGCGACAACTTCGGCGGCATCCTCGCTGTCGGGCAAGGCTCGGTTAATCCCCCGCGTTTCATCGTTCTCGAATATCGCGGCGGTGCCAAACGCGAAGCGCCCGTCGCTCTCGTGGGCAAGGCCGTCACCTTCGATACCGGCGGCATCTCGATCAAGCCCGGCGCACAGATGGACGAAATGAAGTGGGACAAAATGGGTGGCCTCGCCGTTCTCGGCATCATGCTCGCCGCCGCTGAGTTGAAGCTGCCCTTGAACCTGGTCGGCCTCATTCCCGCCGCCGAAAATATGCCTGGGCCCGAAGCCTATCGCCCCGGCGACATCGTCACCACGCTCGACGGAAAAACCATTGAGGTGCTCAACACCGACGCGGAAGGACGCATCATCCTCGCCGATGCCATCGCCCACGCCCGTCTCACTTACAAACCCTCCGCCATCATCGAATATTCCACACTGACCGGGGCTTGCATCGTGGCGCTCGGCCATCAACGCGCGGGTCTCTTCACCTCGGAAATAAAATTACGCGACGCTCTTGTCGCCGCCGGAAAAATTACCGGCGAACTGGTCTGGCCCATGCCCATTGATGACGAATTCAAGGAAGCTGTCCTCTCCGAGGTCGCCACGGCCAAGAATACCGCCGGACGCGAAGGGAGTTCCTGCACCAGCGCGAGCTTCATCAAAATCTGGGCCGAAGAAATTCCTTTTGTCCACATGGACATCGCCGGCACGGCCTGGGTCATCAAACCTCCCGCTTATCTTGAGGGCGGCGCCACCGGCTTCGGCATCCGGCTCACGCTCCAGACGCTCCGCGCTGGCTTGCCGGTGTAAAATCAATTGGTTCCGATGAATTTGATACACATATAGCGCATCGTCATCCCACCCACATCTCGGGCCGGGTCGTGTCCAAGCCGTCGGAGCGGTAGATGCGAAGCTTGTTGCGCAAGGTACGCAGACTGATCCCCAGCTTTTGCGCGGCGCGGGTCTTGTTGTGATTCGTTTGCAGCAGCATACAGCCGATAAGCTTCCGCTCCATCTCATCCACCGTCGGCAAGGTATCGGCCACATTCAATGCGCCAAAACCGTTCTTCTCCGGCAACGCAAATTCCGGCACCTCCACCGGCCCCTCCTGCCCCGTCATGATCACCGCCCGCTCCAGCGTATTCTGTAATTCGCGGACGTTGCCCGGCCAGCGATAAGCGCGCAACCGATCCATTCCACGCGGCGTGACACCTTGAATGACCTTGCCGTGTTTGCGCGCAAAGTGAGCGACAAAAAATTCGACCAGGTCATCCAAATCCGTGCCCCGCAAGCGCAATGGCGGCAGATTAATCGGGATCACATTGAGCCGATAAAATAAATCTTCGCGGAACTGCCCTTGCCGGACAGCCTCCTGTAAATCCCGGTTCGTGCTGGCGATGAGCCGCACATCGACCCGGATCGTTTTGTTTCCGCCCACGCGCTCAAATTCCCGTTCCTGCAACACGCGCAATAATTTCACCTGCAAGCTCAGCGGAATTTCCGCGATTTCATCCAGCAGCAATGTGCCGCCGTTCGCGGTCTCGAAACGTCCTTCGCGCCGCTGCACCGCACCGGTGAATGCGCCCTTCTCATGGCCGAAAAACTCGCTTTCCAAAAGCGTGTCGGGCACCGCCGCGCAATTCACCTTCACAAAAGGCATGTGGTGACGCGCGCTGTGCCGCATAATCGCGTGCGCGACAACTTCCTTGCCTGTGCCGCTTTCACCCTGGATCAAAACCGTCGCGTGGGTTTGCGCGACTTTTTTGACCATCTCGAGAATATCCTGCATCAACCCGCTGCGCCCCCAAACGACGCCACCACCGCCGCTGTCCGTATGCTGTTGCTGGCGCAAATAGGAATTCTCGCTCTGGAGTTGTCGTATTGATTCCAGCCGCTGCAAAACCAAGTCGAGTTGCGCGGGCAAAATCGGCTTGATCAGATAATCGAACAGCCCGATGCGGATCGCCTCGACCGCCGTGTCCATGGTCGCATAACCGGTCATCAAGATGCCGTAGGTTTTTGGTGCGACCTGTTTGACTTGCCGCAAAAAATCGAGACCGTTCCCATCCTGCAAACGCAAATCGGACAGCACCAAGTCGAACGAATCCGTATGCAATGCTTCCTGTGCTTGCTGAACCGAACGCATCCCCAACGCGGTGTATCCTTGCGATGTCAGATAATCGACCAGCATGCGCCGCAATTCGTCATCATCATCAACAATGAGGATTCGATCTATTCTCATGGAAACCTGTCAATTTTGTACGGTAGAAAGTGCATGATGTGCACTTTTTCATCGGCATTTTCTACCCTATTTAATAAGATATGTAGAGTCAGTGAATATTGCCAACTATTAATTTTCGCTTTGAAAGATTTATATTAGTGTTGCCCAGTGACTCCGTTATCAGCCGAACATCATCCCGATTGCTACCCTTCGGAGCCTGCCGAAGCGCTCGCTTTTTTTCGAAAAGCTTTTGCATTGTCACCAGATAGCGAATTGCCCTCCGCACCGCCGGGCACCTCTTTGCTTGGCATCATCACACCGCATATCGATTTTCGTGTCAGTCTGCGCGCTTATGCGACCGCTTTTCGTCCGCTCCTCGAAGAACCGCTGGCGGATACCTACATTATTCTCGGCGTGGGTCATCGCTCACCACTCGAATGGAATTTCGATCGGCGCGATTACATCACACCGCTTGGTCATGTGGTTTGCGCCAAGGAACTCGTGGACAACCTTGCTGCCGAGGTGGAACCCGTGCGCCATTTTGCTCCCGAGGCGCACACGGGTGAACATTCCATCGAGTTTGCACTCCTCTGGCTCCAGGCGCTTCATCGCCTGCACCCTTCCAAAACCACGAAGGAGTTTCGCTTTGTGCCGCTCCTTTGCAGCGGACTCCATTCCCATATCGAAGGTGTCTCGGAATGGGATGACTTGCACGATTTCCACCGATTGACCCGCGCCCTCGCGACCATTCTTCAAAAAACTTCCGACCGAGAAAAAGTGCGGATCATCGTGAGCATCGACGGCTGTCATCTCGGGCCGCGCTTCCACCATCCCTTTCGGGTGACGCCCGCTTTGTTGAAGGCGACCGCCGGTTGGGAGGAAAAACTTTGGGCCTGTGCCGCGCAAGGCAACGCACGTACTTTTCTCGATTGGTTTCGCAATGAGGGCAACGACCGCTACTTCGACGGCGTAGGTGCGCTCGCACTGTTTCTTGCTGCCGGAGCCGGAAAATTCTCCATCCAACGCACCTTCTACGAACAGTGGTTCACCGAACGCGATGCCAGCGCAGTCACTTTTTCAAGCGGACGCCTGCTCGCCTTATCGTCTCTTTAATTCAAGCCCCGAAGGTTCTCTCACTTACCGACCGCTTTTTGTCTTATCATGGTTTTTGCTTTATTCAGATTATCTTGCGCCTCTTTATAGCCGGGCTTCAGTCGCATGGCCTCCTCAAACTCAGCCATCGCCTCGTCCGTCCGCCCTTTTTGGAAAAGAACAATCCCGAGATTATTGTGGGCTTCAGCATGGTTGGGATTAATTTTTAAAACGTCCTGATACTGGACGATGGCTTCGTCCATTTCATTTTTTTGCCCCAGGATATTGCCGAGATTGTTATGGGCATCAATCAGGGTGGGATCGATTTCCAGGGCTTTCTGGTACTCAGCCATCGCCTCGTCTATCTGTCCTTTTCGAACCAAAAAATTACCAACGTTATTATGGGCCTCAGCATAGTCTGGGCGCAGTTCCATGGCTCTTTTGTAATGAGCCATCGCTTCGTCGAGCTGCCCATTTTGAAAAAGAATAACGCCAAGGTTATTGTGGGCATCGGCAAAATTGGGCTCTATTTCCAAGGCCTTTTCGAACTCGGCTTTTGCTGCCTCTACTTGTCCTTTTTGTGAAAGGAGATTGCCGAGATTATCGTGGGCTTTGGCATCATTCGGGTTGATTTCCAACACTGTTAGGTACTGGGATCTCGCCTCGTCCAGGTGCCCCTTTTTTAATAAGAGATTGCCCAGGTTATTGCGGGCCATCCAACAATCTGGATTTTTGGCGAGCGTGTCGTTCCAAAGCGTCTCCTCGCTGGTAAAAGCCCATGCCCGTTGCCAACTCAATGTCCCGAGAACCAAAAGCAATCCGATCCCAAGTCCTGATTGCAACCACGGTTTCTTTGGAATCGCGAAATCCGATAACAGCACCAGTCCCGCCGCAAAGGGGACGATGATTCCGAGGCAGGCCAGGTATTGAAAATGATCCGTCACGAGCGAATAGCGGAAAAAATAGACATTGAAAAAGCCCAACGCCGGAAACAATGTCCCGACGAAAAAAAGAAATCCAGCCAGCGGTCCGCGCCAGTGCCGACACACCATTCCCAAGCTCAAGACCAAAAGTAATATGGCGACAGGGAAAAGATACTGCCACCCAACCGTCTCGCTGACCTGCCAGCGGGGATTAATAAATATCAGATCCGTCGGCCAGAAAAGTTTGCCCAAATAAAAGCAGGTCGCCCGCCCCGCCATCAGGACACGCTCGATGATGGTGAAATTAAAATTCGAGCCTTCCGCCCCGAGAAATCGTCGTTCCAGCCAGGAGGTGAAGAAACCGCTGAAAATTCCCACGATGAAAAACGGGATCAAAGGCAATACATCCTGTTTCCATGATAATTTTCCACGTTTCCACCAGAATACCACCAGCAACGCCGCTGGAAGCGGCGCAATGACGGTTTTCGACATCAATCCCAGTATGAAAAGAACCAGCGCGATGACATGGGTCTTTGTCTTTCGCGTCTGGTCAAATTCCAGGTAAGCCAGCGCCGCACCGAGATAAAACATCCCTGAAAGCACGTTCTTGAGTTCCGTTACCCACGCCACCGATTCCACCTGCACCGGATGCAACGCGAAGATGCCCGCCGCCAGCCACGCCCCCGGAATTTCCAGCCTTCGGAGAATCTTGAGGAGTAGAAATGCCGAAAGAGCATGCACGAAAATATTAACGAGATGGTAGCCCAGCGGCAAATCGCCCCAAAGCTTGTACTCCACCCAAAACAGACTCTCGGACAGTGGATAGTATTGCTGCGTCGCGTGAGGATCCCACCAGATTCGCCCCAGTCCTTCCCATGAACGCAGCGCGGGATGCGTGATATGGGCGTCATCATCCCAGACAAATGTTCCGTGCCATGCCGGTTGATAAACCAGAAAGACGGCTACAAGCAGCATCAACCCAATAAACCAGTCGCGCTTATACCAAGGCGATTGCCCTTGGGCAGCCCCTCCGCCAACGGGAATTCTCGTGGAATCATCTCCACGATCCTTCGCTTTCCTTTTCCTTGATCCTTTTGCCATGCGGTCTTGGCGGCTAGGATGAACCCTTTTGATTTTCCTAAAAGCAGATTTTGCCCTCGACCAGAAACACTTTTCGCGGTTTGTCATCCCCCGGAAACCGCCATTATAGCTTTAAATCCCAAAGGAAAGCTGCGTCTCACCCGGACGACGAAAATGTTCCGTGCGCAACTCGCGCAGCTTCGCGGTAAAGCCAAGTCGCTCGCGAAAAACGTGGAACATCTGCTGTATCTGCTCCGCATAAGGCCCCTCGCCCCGCATCCTCGCGCCGAATTCACTCACGTTGAGTTTTCCCCCACGCACCTCGCGCACCGTTCCCAAAATGCGGTCGAGCTTTTCCGGAAAATTCAGCTTCAACCATTCCTGAAAAACATCCTTCACGCCGTAAGGCAGCCGCAAAACCGTGTAGCCCGCATAACTGGCACCCGCCGCCCTGGCCCCTTCGAGCACTGCCGGAATTTCGCGGTCATTCAGGCCGGGAATGATCGGCGCGACCATCACGCCCACCGGCACTCCCGCCTTCGCCAGCATCTCCACGGCCCGCAGCCGATGTGCGGGACGACTCGCGCGCGGTTCCATCTTCGCGGCCAAATCGGCATTCAATGTCGTGATCGAAATGAAAACCTGAACCGCATCGAAACTCGCGAGCTCCTTCAGCACATCGAGATCGCGCGTTACTAAAAAATTCTTCGTGATGATCGAAACGGGATTGCGAAATTCGACCAGCACTTCGAGGCAAGAACGAGTAATCCGAAAATGACGCTCGGCGGGCTGGTAACAATCGGTCACACCGCTCATCGCCAGTTCCTGCGGTTGCCATTTCGGATGCGAAAGCTCCTTGCGCAGCAATTCTGCCGCACGTTGCTTCACCATGATCTTCGTCTCGAACTCTAGTCCTGCCGAAAATCCGAGATACTCGTGATAAGGCCGCGCGTAGCAATAGGCACAGCCATGTTCGCATCCGCGATAGGGATTGAGTCCGGCATTAAAGCCGACATCCGGGCTGTTGTTGCGCGTGATGATCGTCTCCGTACTGTCATTGAGAAATGTGGTCTTCGGATTCGGCAATGCCTCGCCTTCCGCATCAGGATCGGCCTGCACCACATCGGGATCGAGATCCATCGCCAGCTTCTCAAACCGATTCGGCAAATCGCGCACCGCTCCACGCCCGGTTCTGATTTTTCCCAGTAGCTGCATGTTGCTATTATACTAAAGTATAATAGCTTTGCAAGTTGATTCTCTTCCCACTTACGGTTATTTTCTGGGTTTCACTTGAAGAAACTTTTGAAAGCCTAGATGAGCCTAAGTAATACTGAGATAATCGAAGATTTTTGGCAAAAAACAATGGCTAGAAAACGGTTGCAAGACTCACCATAGGTAGTGAAACTCCGATTAATGGCCGATCCTGCATCTCCAAGCATTCAAACGAGAGCGCTGGCAACTGTGGAGAAAATTGCTCTAAAATCTTTATCCACCGGAAATTTCGCATGGTTCGTATTGCTCGCTCTAGGTATTGCGGCAATCTGGAAACTTGATTCGCAAGATTTAAAAGAAGTTTTTCTACAGGTACTTGTCACGTACGGGTGGCTGGGCTATCCTGTGGCCGGAATAACAATCTTCGTTTCGATTAGAATTTTGAATTGGCGAGAGAAGTTTTACAATCAGGAAATGACCAGAATTTCGGATGTGCGAAATACTCTTATGCAGGGTAAGTTAGAATTACCAATGGCCTCATCTCAAACGAAGCAAAACGATCAAAAATGAAATCTCTTCTTATTGACTGTTTACTGACTGGGCTGATCGCCGCTCCTTTGTACATGCTGTATTGGAATTTGTTTCGCCCCGTCCTCCTTCAAAGATTGAAATATCGTCTCTTCAAGTGCAGGGATGAGATCCGATTACTCTTAATATCTGGAGCACTCGGAAAGGAGGGTAAGGCATATCCTTTGATCGAAAGATTTTGCAATTTGGCTATCTGCAAAATAGAAAAAATTGACTTGCCTTCACTTATGGCAACAAAGCCGGACAGGCGCGTTCAGCTCGAAGTGGAGCGTGACATTGTAATAATCATGGAATCTCCGGTTCAACTTCGAAATTTATTTTTTCAGATGACTGTAGCCGTGCTTGGGGCAGCTTGCGCCAACTCACCCGGCATCTTGGTATTGGCATCACCTCTTTTTGTTTTTGGTGTTACAGTTCTCTGGTTTCAAAAAGCAAAAGCTGTTGCCAACAACAGCATGAAGCGTGCGCTTGGAAGCTTTTACATAATACAGCCAGCCTAAATTTAATCTCGTGCGGGTTAATTCCCCCGCCGCTTGCGGCGTTCTCATCATAATCTGACATTGTTCCCCAATACCCCGCTGCAAGCAGCGGGGTTCTTTATTTCCAATAATGATCGCTTATCAATCCACCTCTTTGAACGGATTGAAGACCTTCACGCCGCAGTGGCGGAAATCCTTGTCGTTGCCAGTCACGATCGTGAGGCCGTGGCGGCGGGCAGTCGCGGCAATGTAACTGTCTTCCACCGGCATAGAATGACCTCGCTGCTTCATTAACTGTTTTTGTTCAGCCCATACGTGAGCGGTTGTGCTGTTGAAGGCAAGGACGCGCCCTTCCAAGGCATCCTGCAAACGGGTCAGCCAGGCTTGGAGCAAAGACCGTTGGCGGCCTTCCCGTGTGCGAACCCAGTAAGCGAGTTGCGCAATGACCACCGTGCTGGTGTAACAGTCCTGCATGTGGGTCTCAAGCCAGGCGATGACTTGCGGCTCGCCTCTTTTTTTGGCTGGCTGACTGATCACATCTGTATCGATCAACCAGCTCACAACTTAAGCTTCTTGGGCAATTCTCGGCTGCGTGGCGGAATGTCGTCCATCGGCACCGGGCATTGTTTGAGCACTTCAAGCCAGTCGAGTTTGCGCTTGATCCGGCGAAAGACGAGCGTGTCTTCGTCCTCATCGAATCGCGCCTCGAAATGTTCGCCGGGATGCGTCTTGATCAGGGCCTTGGGCACCGTAAGGCGGCGCTTGCTGTCGAGCGTAACGATCATGGTGGGATTATCCCACTTAACCGATTTGTGTCAAGGACATCGGAGTGGCTACCGTTGGCCTGCGGCCAACAACTAAGCTTAATCGAGTCCCCTCTCCTCGAGATCGCCTTCGTCCCAGCCAAAGTGATGGCCGAGTTCGTGGAGATAGGTGAGCCGGACTTCATCGGCAAAATCCTCAAGTTCATCAAGACAGAGTTCCTCAATCGTCGCCAGATAAAGAATGATCGGTCCGTTCGCGGCGGAAACTTCGCCGGGTATAAAGTCGCCAGCATAGAGACCGAGGATTTCGGGATCTTCCTCGGATTGCGATTCGAAGAGGCAGGGAACTTTTTGCGCTGCGTCGCGAAGATCCGGCGGTAACTCGGCGAGGGTGCGTTCAATGACGCGCTGCGCCCGGGCCTTGAGCGCTTCCCAATGGGCTGGGGTCATCGCGCTCATAATAACCGATCAATGCGCCGTCGCCGCAGTCTTGCCGCGCTTGGTGTGGATCTGGAGCAACGCGACATCGGTGGGGTTGATGCCCGAGATGCGCGAAGCCTGGCCGAAGGTGCGGGGCTGGATTTTCTTGAGCTTGGCGCGAGCTTCGGCTTTGAGGCCAGGCACTGAATCGAAGTCGATCCAGTCGGGAATGGTACGGTCTTCGTCGGCGCGATTCCGTTCGATGTGGGCCTGTTCACGACGCAGGTAACCCTCGTATTTGATCTCGGTCTCAAGTTGCAAGGCGATCTCCGCATCGACTGCCCGGAAAGGCTCGGGCAATTCGGCCCAGGAGACATCGGGGCGTTTGAGCAGGTGCGCCCAAGGCTGGCCATCGTGTTTTAAAGTAGCGAGCAACTGCCGTGTTTCCGCAAGAGCTTCCTGTTTCGCGCGCAGCTTGGAAATTCGCTCGGGTGAAGCGAGGCCCACTTCGTGGCCAATCTCGGTCAGGCGCAGATCGGCGTTGTCGTGGCGCAGTGAAAGCCGATGTTCGGCCCGCGACGTGAACATCCGGTAAGGCTCCTCGGTTCCCTTGGTCACGAGGTCGTCGATGAGGACGCCAAGGTAAGCCTGGTCACGGCGAAGAATCAAAGGCGACCTGCCCTGCACCTGCCGTGCGGCGTTGATCCCGGCGATAAGCCCCTGCCCGGCGGCTTCCTCGTAGCCCGACGTTCCATTGAGTTGCCCGGCAAAGAAGAGACCGCTTATGCGCTTGGTTTCGAGTGACGGCTGGAGTTGGGTCGGCGGGCTGAAATCGTACTCAACGGCGTATCCCGCCCGCATGATCTCAGCTTTTTCCAAGCCAGGGATCGAGCGGATGAAGGAGTACTGCACTTCGAACGGCAGACTGGTTGAGCAACCGTTGATATAATATTCGTCGGTATGACGGCCCTCAGGTTCGAGGAAAAGCTGGTGCCGCTCCTTGTCGGCGAAGCGGACGACCTTGTCCTCAAGGGAAGGGCAGTAGCGCGGGCCGACGCCTTCGATGCGACCGCAGTAGAGGGGCGATTTGTCGAGATTGGAGCGAACAATCTCGTGCGTCTGGGCGGTCGTGTAAGTGATGGCGCAGGCCAATTGTTCCACGTGGAACATTCCGTCCCGCCATTCGTTAAGCGTGAAGATGTCGTTGGGATCCTTCCTGAGCGTCTCGACGAGATAGCTGAACGGCTTCGGTGGGCGGTCTCCCTCCTGCAATTCCATCCGGCTGAAATCGATACTCTTCTTGAGCAGGCGAGGGGGAGTGCCCGTTTTAAGCCGCTTTAACTCAAACCCGAGGGCGAGAAGCGAAGCAGAGAGGCCGCTCGCACTATCGCCCATCCGACCGCCCGGTGTGTTCCGTAATCCGACATGCATTAAGCCCTGTAAAAAGGTGCCTGTGGTTACTATTATACACTTGGCTAGGTAAATTATGCCTAGCTGTGTGCTCACACCACTAACCTTATTGCCATTTTCAACAATTATTTCTGCGATATGGCCCTGCTTCACATCGAGCCGCTCCTGCCTCTCACAGATTGCTTTGAGCCGAAATTGATAAGCCTTTTTATCGCACTGGGCGCGCGGTCCACGAACACTCGCTCCCTTCGAGGCATTCAACATCCGGAACTGGATTCCCGTGGCATCGGTGTTCATTCCCATTTCACCACCGAGCGCATCGATTTCCCGGACGATCTGTCCCTTGGCCAAGCCACCAATGGCGGGGTTGCACGACATCTGGCCAATCGTGTCGAGATTCATGGTCAAGAGCAGCGTCTCGCATCCCATGCGCGCCGAGGCAAGAGCGGCCTCGACCCCGGCGTGGCCGGCGCCGATGACGATGACGTCGTAAGCTTTGGGATATTCAAACATGACTCAGAGGACTTTATCGCAAGCAGCGACAAGCGACAAGCGGGCAGGGGACTTTGGTGGTCGCGCATCCTACTCGCACGTTAATGAGGGAAGTATGCTATCGTTTGCCATTCCATGATTCGCTTTGTTTTTCGTCTGCTTCTCGCTGCGCTTTTTCTCTTCGCAGGAGCTGTGCACCTGATGGATCCGGCGCTCTTTCTTCCGGTCATGCCGCCATGGATTCCTCTCCATCTTCTTTGTATTGAAATCAGCGGTGTCTTCGAGCTGCTCGGCGGAATCGGGCTATTGATTCCCGAGCGTCGGGTACAATTCGTTACCGGCTGGGGATTGATCCTTCTTTTGTTGGCGGTTTTCCCGGCAAATATTTACATGGCGGTTGCTCATATCCGCGTACATGGTTTTCCCTCTGAACCGTGGATGGGGTGGGCGCGATTGCCGCTACAGCCTTTATTGATGATGTCCATACTTTGGGCAACAGATACTTGGCCAAAATCATGGTCGATGAAAGCCAGTTCAGTAAAAAGAAATTCATGAAGCATTATCTTGGTATTTGCCTAATCCTGATCACGCTGGCAGGCATTATTTTTTTCGCTTTGCACAGTTGCGTGGGAGCGGTCGATCATACGATTGAGAGTGTCCGGAACGCTTTTTCCGAGGTACTCCGCGTCCAACCGCAGATCATAGTCAACCAGCGCGTGGTGCTATCGCAAACGGCCCCCATCGCCGAATTTGCCGTGGTGACGAAGGAAGAACTCGTGACTCTCCATTTCACCGAGCACCTTGAAGTTTTATCTTTTCAAATACCGTTGACGGAAAAAAATCTGGCAGCAGAGGCTACTTACCGGCTCAAGGCGGGCTTCGATTTAAAGGAACCTTTCTCAGTCGAAATCGATCCGGCAAACCACCAGATTCATGCGACCATGCCTCATGCCAAAATTCTTTCGGTCGAACAGATCGGCGATCTGACCTATCATGGGGCAAATGCCTGGTTGAACCGGATTACCGATGACGAGCGCACGACTATTTTAAATGATCTCAATGCCACCGCACATAACGAGGCGGAAAATTCATCATTGAAAATGGATGCCGAGAAACAAGTCACGCAAAGGTTGCAGGATCTTCTTCAACATAATGGGCAAGCCATTCAAATCGAATGGACAGGTTCGGCACAGAATATGCCTAAACCCTAAGTGAAATGGCCTGATGCTTTTTGCAAGGTGACAGATTCAGGACATGGCAGATCACGACACAGTTGTTATTCATTCGAACATTTTTAGAAACCACACGGAAACGCCAGACGCAGTTACTTAGTAAATATCACGCGATCAAGAACGGTATGCGCCCTGCGTACAATTATCCTTAGCCAGTAAAGCATCTTTATTTTATGTCGAAACTCTCCCTTCATTATCATCCTTCCCTGGAAGGCGGTGCATCGTCCGTAGGCGACACGTCACACCTTCGTCACTCTCTCTTCGATACCAAGGATGAGTTTATCGAACGGGTGGGTCCGATCGGAATGGCGGCGATTTATTTCGGCGGCTTTTCGCTGGCTCCCCAGGATGCGGCTCTTTCACGACAGGCTCTTTTTAAACTGTCGTTCGTTAACCGCCATTTTCTCCAGCCGGGCGGCATGCGGGTTCAGGTGCAAAAGCAAACCGCCATACTCACAGGTGCGGTGAAAAGTCCCTCGCTCGTCACTTTGGCTGAAATTCTGGCCAGGCAAATCGAAGGCATCACACAGGTGAAGAATGAAACCGATGTTGAAAAAAGCGCGGCGGGTGCCTCGAAAGCAGCCAAGCTACGCGAGGCTAATGCTACCCTGGAAACTGTTCAGCTTTTATTTGCCACAGATCAAACCTTGCGGGCGGGCGTACAGATAAATGTTTACGAGGGAATTCTCACGCTGGAAGGCCAGGTTAGTTCCCCAGCCCAGAAAAATTGGGCGGAACAACTCGCGGCTTCCGTCGGTGGAGAGATTAATTCCAAGCTGAAAATTGTCCCAACATCGCCCATTGGCACCCAAACGGAAACCCATTCTCCCGATCTGGACGATGAATCGCTGCAAGCCCTTGTTCTTCTGCGCTTGAGACTGGTACGCGAAACGGAACATTTGCCCGTGCGGGTCAAGGCCACTCGCGGCATTGTCTCCGTGCAGGGAAAAGTTCGCACGGAAGCGTTGCGTCAACGGATCGAAAACCTGGGTCGTTCCACCCTCGGCTTGCGGGAATTGCGCAGTTCGCTTTCCGTTACGGGATAATTTCCAAGAGGGAAGCGGCTGTTTTTAAAACGGTCGCGACGGGCAGATCATTTAATGTTTCCCGGCCTTTCAGCACCCGCACGTTTGCGCGGGGAGGTGCCCACACAGCGGGATTGGTGGGACCAAACAAGGCGATGATTGGTAAATCGGAGCGGGAGGCCGCCGCAAGATGCGTAATGCCCGAATCGTGACCGAGATAGAAAATCGTTTTTTTCAAAAGAGCCGTCAGGATGGGCAGCGGCAACCAGCGCGCGCGCAATAAAGGCAAATCTTTCCAGGCTTCCATCAGAAATTGAGCGTTCTCCGTGTCGGCTTCGCCTTCGATGAGAAGGAGAACGAGATCGGCTGCTGAGTTCGTGAGGCTCCGGCCCAGTTCCGCCCATGATTCGACCGGCCAATTTTTGCTTTCTCCGCCACTGCCGGGATGAATCGCCACAAGTCGGGTTCCGGGATTCAAACCGGTCAAAAAGGCGGCAGCTGCATTTTCATCTTCTGTCGAAGGGAAAAGTTCGCTGGCTGCATCACCAGTCAATTCCAATCCAAGAGGTTTAAGGATGCGCGCAAAATAATGGGCTGCTGGCTGGTCAAATTCATCCGGTACGCGGGGTGGGTAGGTTAGAATGCGACCGGGGTCGCATCGTTTGAGATTAGTACCGAAGAGACCGTCGGGATCATAGAAGTAGGAAAGAACCAGGTCGAATCCGCCGATGTAATCCATCCAGGCCGGATCGAGCACGGCACGGGGGGTAAAGAAAGCACTGAGCGGGCCATGATTCACCGAACGGACGGCGTTCAGGTAATAGCGTTGGAGGGCGATTTCAGCGAGACGCGGATGGCCGAGGACTTCGATATGCGCCTCGGGCCATTGTTCGCGCAGCAGACGCATCGTCGGAAGAGTGACGATAAAATCCCCGAGAGCGCCTCCGCGAATGAGTAGAATCTTCTTCAAGATAGGAAATGGCTGATTATTTTGGCTACGATAACAGCTGTACCATATCAAGCATCAGGGAGCTATCGACTTGCTTTTGGACTTTCAACGGCGAAGCTATGGGCAGCTAGCGTTAATTTCTACCACTAATTTTATGGGTATTTTCTTGATCGGCCTTGTCGTTGTCCTCGGAATTGTATTGTTGATTGTGCTCGTGGTGGGCGGCATGGGCGTTGGCATTTATAATCGCCTGGTCGCCTTGCGGAACGAATATAAGAATCAATTTTCGCAGATCGATGTGCAGCTCAAGCGGCGGCATGACCTGATTCCGAATTTAATCGAGACCGCGAAGGGTTACATGGCGCATGAACGTGGAACGCTCGATGAAGTCGTGGCCGCACGAAATGGTGCGTCGGCAGCACGACAAAAAGCGATGACGAACCCTGCCGATCCTGGCGCGGTGCAACAGGTCGTGGCTGCGGAAGGCGTCCTGAGTCAATCCCTGGGACGGCTTTTCGCCGTGGCGGAAGCTTATCCCGATTTGAAAGCGAACCAGAACATGCTGCAGCTTCAAAATGAGCTGACCGATACCGAAAACCGCATCTCCTTTTCCCGGCAGGCTTACAACGAAGCGGTGCGTAATTTCAATACGCAACGGGAAATTTTTCCCAACTCGCTTCTTGCCGGCATTTTTAATTTCGCACCGGCGACCCTGTTTGAAATTTCTGATCCGGGCGATCGCGATGTACCGAAGGTTTCCTTCACGTAAAATCGGCTGCTCCTGATTTTTTAATTCGCTTTTTTCAGGGTGATGTCATCGAGGTAGAGAGTCCCACGACCCGACCAGGAAAGATCGAACCCGGCATCAACCGTGCCGCCAGTCCTGCCTGAAGTATTGGAGATCATGTATGTCGTGTGTATCCTGGTCCATTCAGGGCCTACGGCAAAGGTGGTTGGTTCCGCTTTTATCCAGTCACGCTGGCCACCCTCGAAAACAACAGGCCCTGCAGAAGACCAGGTCATGGTGGAAATGGCACCCACGGAACGTACCCACAAACTCAGGGTGTATCGTGTATTTGTTTGAACTGAAAAAGTGCCTGTATAAGCGATGGCGGACGTATCATCCTGGGTACCGTTCGAGTCCGGTACATACACGTCCTTAAAATAGGTGGGATGTGTTTCAACAACGGAATACTTGGCAGCCCCGGTCAATTTGGTATTGGGCGGGGGAGTAAATCCCGGCTCCAATTTTGCATTTGTACATTCCAGCAATCCGTAAGGGACGCCATAGGGACGATACTTATCAATCCTCCACACGGCAGGCAGATAAATTTTCGGGAAGGTATAGGTTCCTTTCAACGGAAAAAGTGGTCCAAATTTCGGATCGCCGGGAGTTCCTATGTTGTAGGAATAGGCGATGCGCCCATCTGCGGAAGCGACAATCAAATCAAAAAGATGATCATTATTAAGATCCGCCGCACAAACCGTCGTGAATAACCCGATTTTGTCCACACTCCCAAACTGGATGTGTTGTGGATTATTCTGGTCAAAAACCGGAGGAGTTCCTTTTCCTGTGGCTTGATTGAGATAAAGATCGATATAGCCTTGTCTTTCCCCGGTGATGATATCGGGCTTGCCGTCGTTGTTCCAATCGACTACCTGCGGCGTCAAATGTTCCCGACCCATGCCTGGAATTATTTTCTGCCTGTATTTTTCGATGAAAACAGGACGGATATTGCCACCTTGATTCGTGAAAAGATAAATGCTGTTCGCACTGTAGGTGCCATCCCCCATGATGAGATCAAGGCGGCCTTTCCCACTCCAATCGTAGAGAAATGGCACCAGATAGTTGCACCACAGAAGATTCTGAGTATGTGTGTCAATCGTAATTCCGGTACGATTCGGAACCGTGGAAAAATGGGGTTCGGTTGGTGAGCCGGTGTTGTGAACAAAAAAGAGTTGCCCCAAGTAGTTGCCGATCACGAGATCGAGTTTACCGTCGCCATCGTAATCGATCAGTTGAATCCGAGGCACAATGTCTTCCTTGAGATACTTTCCCATGACCGTTTCGCCACCAACCCAAACCGGGATAACCTCGCCATGGGTGAAGACCGGAGCCTTAGGCTTGCCGGAGTTGGGGTAATACCAAAAGAAGCCCCTCGGATCCGCTATGACCAAATCAGGCAGGCCATCGCCATTCAGATCACCGACAGCGACGCTGGGACTAAAGGATTTCTTGTCCACCTTGCCCGCATCGTCAATAGCAAGTTGGGTGCCCGGCCATACCTGGAAGGTTCCCGAACCATCCACGCCCCCCCAGGGATTATAACCTTCCTTGCCCGACTCAAAATCTCCCTTAAACAAATTGGGGCCGGTGCCTTCATCATCCGTGGCACCGAGGGAGTAATTCACGCTGAAAATCACCAACAGGACAAGGAACCTTGGCAATGATTTGCGGGATCTGGTCGCGAGAAAACGGAGAATCGATAACATGATAAAGACGAGACAGTAGTCTTAAATCTATTAGCAAGCGATTACATCTCCGTAAATGCAGAATAATTAAAGTTTGGGCGCCTGAAATCCATTCATCTCTGGAAAAATAGATTTTCCAAAAAATGAGATTTAACGTTACCTCCTTGAATCTGAGGGATTTGAGGTTATCATTTCTGTGATGTCGTCTCTTTTCAGCAAAGATCCAACGGCGCGTCCTCCGCTACCGCCTTACGCGCCAGAACGGCTCGAAAAGGAAATTGGCCACCTCAAAAAATCGGGGTCGAGCCGCCACCAAGCAGGAGAAAAATTGTTCGTGCCACGGCTGATTCTCTTCATTGCGATCTGCTCCCTGCTCTGGCTCTATTTCATGGATCCGTTTCTCTATGCGTACCATAAGGGTGATGCCATTCGCACCTATCTTTATCTGAGTCATTACGGCAACGGGCAGAAAGCACAGGCATTGCTAAACACTGGAATTTTTTCCACTTCGGAGATAAAGGCGCTGAACAAGCGGGAGGGTTCTTTCCAGGATTATTTTAGCGGGCCTGCGCAGGCCGAGCAAAAGGAAACTTCCATCGTGAATTACATGAATGGTGTTTCCCATCTGAAGATGGGCCAATATGACGAACTCGATAGGATTGGAAAGCTGCGATACTTTCTTTTTTTCCGGACTGGTCTCTTGCCGCCAACCGACTGGAGCAGCCTTACTCCCACCGTGGAGAATTAGAATTCATACTTTTTTTCCTCGACAAACTTAATATCTTCAACAGTGTACGATCCTGTAGGTTTGAAAATTAAATAGGACTGCGATTAATATGAAAAAATCCTCTTTTCGTTCGATGAAGCATAAACGGGGACAGACTCTTGTGGAGTATGCCCTGATCCTTGCCTTTATCTCCGTGGTGGCCATCTCCGTTTTGATTGCCTTGGGTAACAAGATCAAAGGGGTCTTCACAACGATCAGCAGTCAGTTATCCCAGGCGCAAACCAGCCATTAGTTTTGCTTTACCAAAGCGCCGAAGGCATGATCGCCTATGGCTAATGTAGGGGAATCTTTCGCAAGGGGAGTCGCTTTATTAATGACCGGAGCGGCGCACGTTTCCTCTCCGCTGACGGTACCCCATGCTGGATCCACGGCACCGGCGCTTACGTTGGGTAGCATACTCGGGCTTGGGTTGGTGGCGGTTATCGCGGGTGCCATTAATTCGGTGGCAGGCGGAGGGAGTTTTCTCACTTTTCCTGCGTTGATTTTTTGCGGGGTCACGCCCTTGCGAGCCAATACGACGAATACGGTTGCGATCTGGTTCGGCTCCCTGGCAAGCATGGGTGCGTATCGAAATCAGTTGGGTGGCCATCGGCGCGCCTTGTTGACTTTACTGATCACAAGCCTGATCGGGGGATTGGTGGGGGCGTTCCTTTTGTTGAAGACACCCGATGCGACATTCAAGTTTCTGCTGCCCTGGTTGATGCTGACTGCCACATCAATCTTTATCTTCGGCAAATACCTGACGGCATGGTTGCGCCGGATTGTTCACCTCGATATTAATGCCCCACAGAACATCGTGCCCTTTGTGGTGGGTTGCCTCTTTCAACTGGTCATTGCGGTGTATGGGGGATTTTTTGGCGGCGGCATCGGCATTCTGATGCTCGCCCTGCTTACCCTGCTTGGTTACGAAAAAATTCACACCATGACAGCGTTGAAGGTTGTTCTTGCCACCACGATCAATGGCGTCGCTGTGATCGTGTTTGTTGGCTCGGGGATGGTCGATTGGCCGCAGGCATTGGTCATGATCATCGGTTCCATCATCGGCGGTTATGGCGGCGCAATCATTGCACAGCGCATGTCGGCAGAAATCGTCCGGCGCGTGGTAATCGTGATCGGAGTTACGATGACGGCCTATTTCTTTGTGCGCTAGCGGGCAAGAAATTCGGCGATCACGGCACAGACTTGTTCGAGATGATCTGCTGGCAGTTCCGGATAGATGGGGAGGCTGAGCACTTCGCCCGCGAGGCGATGCGCCACCGGAAAATCGTCCGCTTTGTAACCAAGCCCCGCGAAACAAGCTTGTTCGTGGAGGGGCAGGGGATAATAAATTTCCGAACCTACGCCTCGAGATGAAAGATGCGCGCGAAGAGCGTCACGCTGACCCGTACCGATGACGCGCATGGTATATTGGTTCCAGATGTGACCGTTATGGGGATAGGCCACGGGAAGAACGATGCGGGCGGTTTGCTCCACACCAGCGGATTGCGCGCAACCACAGTCCTGGGGCTTGGCCACGCAGACGCCGGGTGCCTTGGCAAGTCTCTCCGTATAAAGGGCGGCATTATGGCGACGTCGCGCCGTGTAACCATCGAAGTGAGGCAATTTCACGGAGAGCATGGCGGCCTGAAGCGCATCGAGCCGGAAATTTCCACCAACGACCTGATGATAATATTTGGGTTCCATCCCGTGCATGCGCAGGATGCGCGCGCGTTCAAAAAGCGCGGTGTCATTGGTCAGGACAGCACCTGCATCGCCCAGCGCACCGAGATTTTTTGTGGGGAAAAAACTGATGGTGCCAAAATCGCCCAGCGAGCCGACCTGTTTACCGCGATAGGTCGCGCCCATCGCCTGGGCTGCGTCTTCAATCACGTGCAGGCCATGTTGGCGGGCGAGGTCGAGTATGCCGTCCATTTCGGCTGATTGCCCAAAAAGATGCACCGGAAGAATCGCCTTGGTACGCGGAGTGATGCGCCGGGCGGCATCGCGCAGATCGAGATTGAAACAGACAGGACAGGAATCGACAAAGACCGGTTTGGCTCCCACGCGCGAAATGCAACCTGCCGTGGCAAAGAAGGTAAAACTCGGACAAAGCACTTCGTCCCCCGGCCCAATTCCCAAGGCCATCAGCGCGACAAGAATCGCATCCGTGCCGGAACTTACCCCGAGTGCATGTTTTGCACCGGTGAATTCGGCCAGCGCACGTTCGAACTGGTCGACTTCCGGTCCCAGGATGAAGTGCCCCGAACGAAGCACACGCAGAAAGGCTTCAAGTAACTCCGGTTCCAATACGGCGTTTTGAGCCTTGAGATCAAGCAGGTTGACATTCATCGAGTCCATCATGCTCAAAGGCTGGCTTGTTTTAAAAGTCTCTTAAATCTCTTCAAAACAGCAGTCCTGTGGAATCCAAACTTATTATACATCGTGATAGCAAATTTTTTTTACCTGGCGAGAAAATTCCAGTCCTCCATCCACTATTCAAATCCTTGTGAACAGATTATAACTCGCGATAGCAAAAAATTTAAGTGCTCACAAAAATTCTATCGCGCCATTCCTGCTCAAACCTTTCTGAACAAATTATAACTCGTGGTGGCAAAAATTTAAGCGCTCACGAAAATTCTATCGTGCCCTTCCTGCTCAAATCCTTCTGAACAGATTACACCTCATGGTGGTAAAAAAATTCAGCGCGCAAAAATCCTGACGTGCCCTCTCTAATCAAATCTACTTGAATACATTATCCCCTATTGAAAACAGGCAATAGGGGATAATAGATTGTAATGCTCTTTATATCGGGAAGATTTTTACGATCAAGCTCTAATCCCCCATTGCCTCGGGGACGAGAACCCTCAATGCCTCGAAGGTGGTGCTGGCAAACCACGCCAAAGCCAACACCAAAAGAAAATAGCCGATGCTGACAATGAAGCGCTGCCGGTTCGTGCAATTCAAATCCATCCGCGGCGCGCGCGCGCGAAGAAGAAGAATGAACCGGGGTATGGCAAATGAAACCACGCAGAGCAAGACCAGGTTGAAGCCATGCCTCAACTCGAAAATACACGCCACCAACCCGATAAGCCAAGCCTGGGGAATAATGGCCGGGGCAATCCATCCTCCCTCGAGGTCCAAGATGGGGATAAGCGTGAAGAGATTATAAAAATAACCAACGCAGGCCATGCCGAGGAAAAACGGGTTATCCGTGAAGTTATAAATCAAGGCGCACAGAGCCGAAACCAGGGTGCCAGCCAGAGGTCCCGCCATTCCAACGAGGGCGTCTCTCCACGTTTCCCGTGGCTGGTTTTCCAGAATTGCGGTGGCATTGGCTCCGAAAGCGAATAAACGAAAACGCAGCGGAAGCTTCAACCCTCGCGCAACCAGGAGTGTACTCGCCTCGTGTATGACCAGGTGCAAAAATACACCGAGCGCTGACCACCAGCCATAAGCCTCCATATAATTCGGCCCGAGAACTTTCCCACCTGTCGAGAGAAGCTTGGGTTGAAAAAAGGCCATGAAGACCAATAGCCCGATCAACAACGCAAGCCCTATGGCCAATTGTTCCGCCCAAAGACGATCGGGAGAGACGGGGACAGGTGAGGTGGATTCTTCCGGTTTACGAGCCATTCCATTACTTTAACCCGCGATAACGGCTGAGTCCAAATCAGAAATTGTTTTCCTGTGGGTAACCCTCTGCGCTTGTGCCAGCCCCAAGAGACGACATAGTAGCCGGAAGCATGACTTCCGAAGATCGCGAACTCCTTCTTTCCTTGCGCCGCCAGCAACAGGAATTTCAGCAATCGCTTGAGAAGCTGAACGCGCAATTAAACGAATTGGAAGCGCGTGCGGAGACGCCAACTCTTCCAGCGGAAACTCTTCAGGAACTTCCACCCCTTCCGATCCACGTTGAGCCTCCACCTCCGCCCATCGAATCGTTCGACGAGATTCCCCCGTCTCCTCCCATTTTTTCTGCCGTTCCCGAGGCGACCATTCCGGAATTGCCTCCTCTCCCGCCGCCGCCTGTCATACCTAGGCCTTCACTTGAGTTTCAGTTGGGGAAGTGGCTGACCCGCATTGGTGCGGTCTTTTTTGTGCTTTTACTGATTTCAATTGATGAATTCTTCCACCTGCACAGTTTACTTGGAGCCTGGGGCAAGCTTGGCCTGATGGGTGCGATCAGCGTGGTTCTGATCGTTCTTGGAGAACGTCTGGAACGCAAAAATACTCATTTGCTGGTTTACGGACGCACCTTGATGGCGGCTGGCCTCGCCGGTCTCTACTTCACCATTTATGCAGCGCATTACGTTGAAAACCTGGCGGTAATTCCAAATCCGTTCATCGCCGGGTCTTTGCTGCTGCTCTGGTCGGTTTACGTTCTTCGTCTGGCCGAAAAGAAAAAATCTCAGACCCTTTCGCTCTTTGCGATCACGCTCGCCTATTTCAGTTCGGCGATCAATCCGTTGAGCGGCTTCACCATGGCTGCGGACTTGCTTCTCGCCGTTACGGCGGTCGTTTTTCTGCTGCGTAATGGCTGGGCGACGCTCTCCTACCTCGCTTTGTTGGGCACTTACCTGGTGCTGCTCAGGCGGCTAATCATGGATGAAAACGGCGAGCTGGTTCTGGATACGAGCCGCACGTTGTCCTTTTGGCCTCATGCCATTTATTTGCTCGGCGCGTGGCTTATCTTCACCGCCGCAGTGCTGTTGTCAACCGCACCAAGTTTCCGTGGTGGCAAACGATTCGCGTTTCTAAGCTTGAACAATGGCGGTCTGGCCGGACTTCTGGTTTTGACAGCCTACATCTCAGGCTTTGGCTATGGAGCGATGGGGCGCACCCTCTTGGCAACGGGAATCCTGCTTCTGGTCACCTCGCGTTTAGTCAATTGGGGACGGACGCGAACCGAGGATGACGCAAGCGAAGTTGCCGGTGCTTATCTCGCGCAGGGTTTGGCGCTGCTCACCGGCGGCATCATGGTGGTTTACACCGGAATTTCGCGCGGTGTGCTTCTGTGCCTGGAGACTCTTTTCCTCGGCGCAGCGGGAGCTTCCTCGCGAAATATCATTTTGATCGTCGCAGCTTATCTTGCAGCCTTCTTCGCCACGCTCTTTCTGGTTTGGGAGATTGCGGCCCTCGCGCATCATCCCTGGATGCTCGGCGTGGGAGGCGCAGCGGTCATGTTTGCCAATGCGTGGTGGGCGCGGCGGGAGGTGCGACACACACCGGAGGAGAGCCAGAAGATCGTTCTCGCGTCCTCTTATTATTGTGCGCTCGCGCTGGGATTGATCTTTACCGCCATGAGCACGGATCTGAGCGACAGCATGCTCCCGCCAGCTTTGGCTTTTGTGGGAGTGGCGCTCACTTTCTCGATCTATCTCTTTCCGCTCTATGAACTGCCGCCCATCGCCCAGACATTTCTTGTCGGCGCGCAGGCCATGGTTCTTTTTCCTACCGATACGGGAGAATCGCTTCCCCGGTGGAGCACGGCCTCAGTCGCTGCAGCCACTCTTCTCATCATCACCTGGTGGTCGCGCCAACGCGTCACTCGCTGCGGGCCGTGGCTCGTCGCGTTGAATTTTGTCTATGCGCTGGCATTGGTCGGTCTCACTTACCACGCAGCGCATCCTGATGCGAACCCCCAGAGCTGGATGATCAATGCTAGTTTGCTTTCGCTGGCCTTCTTGGTTTGGGGGGCATTCACGCGCGTCTGGCCGCTCGCGGCTGCGGGCCAGGTGTTTCTTGGCATCTCACTCTATTGCTTCTTCGTTCCACCGGGAGGGTGGGATGTTTCTCCCTTCCCCTGGGCATGGTGGGCGATGGCTGTTCCCATTGCGGTGGTTTTTTCCACGGGCCGATCCGTGCATCGATGGCTCGATCTTTTCCCCGAGATAACCGGATCGTGGCGCACCAATCTTCGCACGT
>JABDGH010000030.1 GCA_013286145.1 Verrucomicrobiota bacterium | reverse complement strand
CACCTCATGGAAAAATCTTTCCATGCGAAAACCTACTGCAGGATTTTATCGGCATCCACCTTGTGCGTGCCGTCGGGATCGGAATTTTTCGGTGAGGGATGCATCGCAGGATCATTTGGACTGATCGCTTCCAAGAGAACCGTGACATTGCCGCGCTCACGTAAAATGCGGACAGCGGCATTGGGGAGCACCTCGATGGTCTTGAAGAAGAGAGCTTTTTTTATATGAGCCACCGGGACAGTTACACCTTTCGCGGATGTGGCAAAAAAGAAGCCCTTCGCTTCGTCGAAACTCACCCCGGGCAGCCTGAAGTCGTGCCTGTCGTCGTTGGCTTGACCGCTGCTCTGTTCGGCATCGGTAAAGGTCACCCGCGCGATAAGCACCTTCTCTTTTTTATTCCAGACCAATGCGCGTTCCTTGATGCTTCCGTAAACAAACGTCGTGGCTTTGTCGGGACTGGTAATGGAAATCATCGGCCCTTCATCCGCAGCGCAGAGCAGGCCGGAAAAAAAGAGATTTAACGCCAAAGCGAGAAGAGGAACGTATCGCAACATGGCACCGATGGTAGGGCTTTCATCGACTGATGACAAAATTATCCGTGTCATGCGAGTGGAGAGACGATTAAATTGGGGGATGGAATCCGTTCGCGTCCGTTTCGCCCCCTCCCCCACGGGAATGTTTCACATTGGCAGTGCCCGCACCGCCTTGTTCAACTGGCTCTATGCCCGGCACACCGGAGGCACTTTCATTCTCCGCATCGAGGATACCGATGCCGCGCGCAACAAGCCTGAATACGTCGATGTCATTTTCCAGGCGCTCAACTGGCTTGGCCTCGATTGGAACGAAGGCCCGCAGCCGGACGGCACGGTCAAGGGTGACAAGGGGCCTTACTGCCAAAGCCAGCGCGGCGCGATCTATAAGCGTTACGTCGATCAACTCCTCTCCGCAGACAAAGCCTACGAATTCGAGGGTGCCATTAAGTTTCGCACGCCGAAAACGCCGATCACCGTGCCCGATTTGATTTGCGGTGACATCCAATTCGACCGCACCAACGAACCTGACCTGGTCATTCAGCGCAAGGACGGCTCTCCCGTCTTCCATCTCGTCAATGTCGTCGATGATCTTGAAATGGAAGTTACCCATGTCATCCGGGGCGAGGATCATCTCTCCAACACGCACAAGCATCTCGCACTCATCGAAGCTTTCGGGGCCAAGCCTCCCCGCTACGCGCACATCCCGCTCATCCTCAATCCCAATGGATCCAAGATGAGCAAACGCGATGTCGGGGCTTCCATTGCCGATTACAAGGAACAGGGCTATCTGCCCGAGGCGGTGCGTAATTACCTCTGCCTGCTCGGCTGGTCACCCAAGGATAACCGCGAAATCGTTCCCATTGAGGAAGTCATCGCCAAGTTCGATCTGCCCCAGGTCAACCGCGCCAACGCCCGCTTCGACATCGACAAGCTCTTCTGGATCAATGGCGAATATTTTCGTTCCGCCACGCTCGAATCACTCGAACCCCTGGCCCTTGGCATCCTGCGCAAACACAATCTCATTCCGGATGATTACGACCCGGCTTATTTCCGGGCCGCGTTGAGCATCGTGAAGGAAAAGATCAAGCTGGGCCGCGAGTTGCCCGAATGGATGGGCTATTTCTTCCGCGAAGATTTCGAGTTCGATCCGGCAGCCGCCAAGAAAGTATTCACCCCCGAGGGGTTGGCCAATCTTGTCAAATTGCACGAACGTCTGGCAGCGCTCGATGGCAAGAGCTTTACCGCCGCAGAACTGGAAGCCGAATTCAAGCTCCTGGCCGCAGGCAGCGGCCAAAAAGTGGGCGCGTTGGTTCACCCGGCACGGCTGGCCGTCTCCGGGCGTTCCGTGGGTCCAAGTCTTTATCATCTGCTCGAAGTCCTGGGCAAAGATCGCGTCCTTGGCCGAATGAAGCGCGCAGAAAAGGAATTTTCCACTCCGACAGCTTGATTCAGGTATAGGAGATTTCCATCATGGCCACTGGCGCTCCATTCCCTGCGGCAGATCGTCCCGCTCCCGCCATGCCAGTCGATTTGCGCCCGCTCACGACCAGTGAATTGATCGACCGCGGCTTCACGCTCTATCGCGCCCATTTTGCCGGATTTTTGCTTATAGCGTTACTTTGTCAGGGAGCGCCGTTCCTGTTGAGCCAGATGCTGATTGTGACCGCAAAGATTAATCTTACGCCAAATGAGTTTTTAGAAAAACCGGGAACTGCGCTGATGCAAACGGGAGCGATGCTGGTCGTGGCCATGGCCACTCAAATCATCACCTTTGGGTTTGAAGTGGTGATCACTTTTTACATCGCGGATGCCTATTTGGGGAAAACTCCCTCGGTAAGGGAGAGCCTGCGTAAATTGAAGACCTGCCTGGGCGCATCGATCAAAACGTGCCTGTTAAATCTCACCCTGATTAGTTTGACGATGATTTTTCCGATTTTAGCTATTGGCGCCGCTGCCTGCTATTTCGCCCTCTATCCTCCATCGCAATTCTTCACCTTCCTTTTGTTCGGCGGCGCATCGTTATTTTTGTTGGTTGCTTCCCTGGCACCTGTCCTGATCGTCTTTATGCGATTGATGGTAACGGCTCCGGCTGTCGCACTGGAGGGGCTTTCCGATTGGCAGGCCATCAAACGCTCTTCCACCCTGGTTCGTTACGATCCCGGCCTGGGTATTCTTTACTGGGGCGAGATGCGCTTGAGCTTCTTGCTTTTACCTCTTTTTGTCATCGAACTAATGCTGTTTCCCATCGCTTCCCTGCCCACGACGTTGCACCAAATCAACGAATTCTTTCAGCATGGCGGAGGTCAGGCCTCTCTCCCTCCTGATTCGGTCATGATCCTCAGCCAAATTCTTATTTTACTGGCCAGCTCATTTATCTGGCCGCTCTATTTCATCGCCATCACCTTGTTTTATTACGACGTTCGCATCAGACGCGAAGGATTTGATTTGGAATTTATGGCCCGAAATATGGAGGGACAAAAATGAACGGGCGCATTTGTTGGCTGGTTTTTACAGCAATCTGCCTCCTCTCCGTGCTGTCAGTTCACGCCTCGGACGACAATTCCACTTCGACTTCAGCGACACCCGTGACCGATCCCGCCCGGATAAGCGCACACTACCACGAAGTCATGCAGCGTCCGGAATTTCAAGCGACACCTGATCTCGACGCGGACGCACACTTCAAGGATTTGCTTTCACAGTGGTTCATCCATCTTGGAAGGGAGTTAAACGAATTTCAATTTACCCAGGAAATGCACAGCTTCTCGCTGCTGCTCATGGCCATTCTCCTGGTGATGACTCTCACCGGTCTGCTTTATGTCGCCCTGCGTTTCTCGCGCCGACGGGGAATCCGCGATGAACTTCCATCCATCGGAATTTCCGGACAAAAAATGTTTCACCCCCCGGAATTTTACGAGGAAGAAATTCGCCGGGCAATTGCGGCTAAAGATTGGCATGACGCCTGGATGATCACATGGAGACAATTTCTTTCCCGCCTGGAAAATCGCAATCTCGTCGAAGCGGATCGTACCCGCACCAACCGGGAATACCTGGCCCAACTGCGCCTGCAAGCCATTCCATCGCCTGCGTTTGCCCTGCTCAGCGGGATGGTTGATGCCTATGACCGGTTTATTTATGGACGCAAACCCATTGGCGAAACCGATTGGAATTTTTTTCATCAACAGATAGATGAGGCAACACTGCTGCTTCATCTGCGCGAAAAAAATTCCCGTCTCGACGGAAAACAAGGTGCGGCGTGAACCGGAACATTGTTTATATCCGCGTGCTTCTGGTGGTCATCGCCATTGTAGTGCTGCTGGCATTCGTGAATCGCTCTCCCCATCGGGTGCAGCACGACACATGGCTTCCTTCGAGCTTCAATCCGGTTGGCGAAGGCAACATGGCCTTGTTCGAAACCTTGCAGGAAATGAACTGGCCCGTGGAACGCTGGAGGGAACCCTTCAGCCGTTTGCCCGATTACGGCATCGGCAACAGCATGGTTATCACCCGTTCACAGACGAACTGGCGCGTCGGTTTTTCGGAACAAGAGGCGGCCCTTCTGGATCAATGGGTGCAAAACGGTAACACGCTTCTCTTGGTCGGAGCGTTGGATGAATGGCCGGATACCCGGATACTTCTGCGGCAAATCGGTTTTACGTTGCCTGAAGAAACCCCATCAAATTCCATATCGACACTATTTCAGCCTTTCGAGCCATCCTCCGAGAAGCAAATGGAAATTCAACCCTCTGTTGGCCAGACGGGTACGATGCTCCTCCCTAAAACACCGCCATTGCCCTTTATGTTTCCCAAGGGTGCCCGTGTGCTCTGGCAGCAGCAGGGACAACCCTACGTCATTGAAATTTCGCGCGGTGCCGGCCACGTCATCTGCGCCGCTTCATCTTCCCTGCTCAGCAACAATTATCTCGGTAAAGGCGATAATCTTGCCATCGTCCTGCAACTTCTCGATCCAGCCGGAAAAATGCCACGACATCTTTTCTTCGAGGAGAGTCATCACGGATTTTCCGCAGTCTATGCCATGGCCCGACTGCTCGATCATCCGGGCGTACGCTTCGCCGGAATGCTCGCCCTACTCGGGATACTGGCTTTCATGGGATCATCCCTGCTTCGGTTCGGCCCCATCCTCCCGCTCCAGCGCGATACGGGACGATCCACCCTGGAATTTATCGATTCCATTGCCGATCTCTACCAGCGGGCCGATTTGCGCAATGACACGATCCGTTCTCTTTTTGCCGAGACTCATCAAAGTATCCTCCATCGGCTCCATCTCCCTCCCACGGCTTCGCACGAGCTCATTGCCTCGCGCCTCGAACAAGCCAACCCTCATCTTCCCAAGTGGAAAAAACTGGCGCAGCGCTTTGATTCCCGTGATTATGTGGGCGGTCTGCCGCCAACAGGATGGCTTCGCGTGACCCGTGAATTAATCGAAATCAAATCTGCCATGGCATGAACTCCACTCTCGCAACTCGTGCTGCTGAAATCCGGCAGGAAATAAAAAAAGTCATCGTTGGCCAGGAAACTCTGATCGAAAATACGCTCATTGCGCTTTTCGCCGGTGGCCATGTCATCCTTGAGGGTGTCCCCGGTCTCGCGAAAACGCTTTTTGCCCGCGCGCTGGCGGCGAGTCTGCATGTCAGTTTCAAGCGCATTCAATTCACTCCCGATCTCATGCCCTCCGACTTGATCGGAACCAACGTTTTTCAACCCGATACGCAAACCTTCAAGTTTTTGTCGGGACCTATTTTTTGCGACATCCTGCTCGCGGACGAAATCAACCGTACCCCGCCGAAAACCCAATCAGCTCTCCTCGAGGCGATGGAAGAGCATCAGGCCACGGTCGATGGCATCTCGCGCCCTTTGCCTCAACACTTTTTTGTCATCGCCACGCAAAATCCGATCGAATACGAAGGGACTTTCCCCTTGCCCGAGGCGCAGACTGATCGCTTTCTTTTCAAGATCAAGGTCGATTATCCCACTCCTGCCGATGAGTTGACGCTGCTCCAGCAAAATCCGTTCACTGGCAAGGTCGAGGACATCATCAAGCCCCAGGCCTCTGCCGAGGACTTCGCAGCAATCAGGCGGGAGATCGAGCTTATCACGATTGAGCCTTCCCTTTATGACTACACGCTGCGCCTCTTGACCGCTTCCCGGCAAAGTCCCCTCCTCGCCCTGGGAGCAAGCCCCCGCGCCGGACGGAACTGGATCAAAGCGGCCCGTGTGCTGGCCTCGTTGCGGGAACGCACTTTCATCACACCCGATGACATCAAGGAACTCGCCTACCCCATTTTGCGTCATCGACTGATACGCAAAGCGGAAACGGAAATCGAGGGCACAACCGTGGAACAAGTCATCGACCAACTCCTTGCCTCGGTCGAAGTGCCGCGATGAATTTTTGAAAATAAATAAAAGCCTGTTGTCCTGATGGTCTTCCTGCCCCGCTTCTTTTTCACGCTGGTGATGGCAATCCTGCTGGCACTTGCGTCAACTGGCGTGGCCGATAGCCTGGCGCCCAGCATCCTGCTCACTCTGTTGCTAACGGGAAGTGTGCTGGCTGACATCGTTTTCATTCCCCGGGATGCCTTGAAAGTGAAACGCAAGGTTCCACCGGTACTAAGGCAGGCTCAGTTTTTCGAAGTCGAATTAACCCTGCTCAATCAAAGTGATACGGCGGCCGATTTCCAAGTGATCGATTCTCCTCCAGCCGCTTTTACCGGTTCGCACAAAATAACGACCCTGCGACTGGCACCCCGCCAGGAGATTACACAAGCTTATACCTTGAAGAGCTACCATCGCGGTAGTTTTGAGTTCGGCTCACTCTTCTACCGGGTCAAGGGCCCCCTCGGTTTGATTCAGCGCCAGGGCAAAATCGACTTACCGCAAGTCGTGCAGGTTCTTCCCGACATGACCGGTGAAGGCTCGCGGGACTTACAGCTTGCGCTGGCTGGCGCTTTCCAGGCGGGACAAAGAAAATCGATTCGTCGCGGTGAAGGAAGAGAATTTGAATCGTTGCGCGAGCATCAACACGACGATGATTTTCGTCACATCGACTGGAAGGCTTCCGCCAAGCGGGGAAAGTTAATCAGCCGCCAATACGAAACAGAACGCGATCAGCGCCTCATGATCCTGCTCGATACCGGACGCCTGATGAGTCCAAAAATCGGCCCGTATCGAAAACTCGATTATGCCATTAATGCCTCCATTCAACTTGCCCAAGTGGCATTGCACAAGGGAGACCTCGTCGGTTACGTCATTTTTAACGATGAAATGCGCGCCTTTGCCGAACCTAAAAAGGGACAACAGCAAATGGCGCATCTCGTGCGAAACCTCACACCGCTTCAACCTTCCCGCCTCGAATCTGATTACGCCGCTGTTTTTCATCACGTCCTCAAACGTTGTTCACGACGAACGCTGATCGTTTGTTTTACCGATCTCAGCGACGCACACTCGGCTAAAAGCTTACTTCAGGCCGTGCTTCCACTTACTCCGCGACACTTGCCCGTCATCGTCACGGTCAGCAATTCCGAAATTCTGACTCTCACGCGTAAGATGCCGGAAACTGAATTTGAGGTTTATCGGCATGTCGCCGCGACGGAAATTTGGAATGATTACCAACGCACTTTGCTCGGCCTGCGCAGCCGTGGCGTGGCCGCCGTCAGTGTTCCCGCCCAGGAATTAAGCACCGCAACAATCAACAAATATCTGCGAATCAAAGAATCGGCCCGGCTCTAACACTTTTTATCGTGGCGTATTCGCCTGAACTGATTTCCCTGTGAAAAATAGGTAAAGCCAAAACACGCCGCCCAACGTCAATCCAAGCGCGATTTTGAACCAGACGGGGAAATGAGCAGGAGAGATAAATGCTTCGATGCACCCGGCCGTTATCAATGCCGGTACGCTGATGATGGCCATCCGTACGGCGGAACGGCCCTGCTCCGCAAGTGCATCGCTCCGTGAATAGGATCCAGGATTAAGCAATGCATTCGCCACGACAAAGCCTGCTCCGCCTGAGACGATTATTGCGCTGATTTCGAGCAAGCCATGACCGGTGATAAATTCCAGCAGTGCTCCCAACAAGCCATAATCCGCGCAAAGTTTGAAAACAACCCCAAGCATGAATCCGTTTTGAAACAGAATCCATGCGGTAATAAGGCCGAAGGAAAGTCCTCCGGCAAAAGCCATCAAGGCCACGGAAATGTTACTGGTGAACAAAAATGTGGAAGCCACCGGTGCCGGAACCACGCTAAAGATGCCTCCCGTCCACATGTGCCCGGAGTAAATCGAATCCAGGACATTGGTGGGAAGAATGATTGAAGCGGCGCGTTCATCGAATTGGACGGCTGACAGGCCAAGCGCAGTCCCCAGCAGGAAAACAATGGCCGACCAGGTGATCGCCTGAAGATGCTTCCGGAGAGCCTGGGGAATTTCGTTGCGAAAAAAACGCAGGCACCCGCGAAGAGAAAAACGATTTGGACGATAAATTTGATTGTGCGCCCGCGCCACGAGTTGATGCAAAAAAAGCAGGAGAGTTGTGCCACGGTAATGTGTCTGCGCAAAAGCCAAGTCGGCTGTCGTGGCACGATAAAAAGTGCTTAGTTCCTGAAGGAAAGACCGGTTCGTCCGGCGCGGCCCACCCCTTTCGATCAGCCCCAGCATCGTTTCAAGCCGTTGCCAGCGGGGCCTATTCTTTCGGACAAAAACACCAAGAGTCATAAATTTATGTGCGCTGCGCCAATTCCACCAACCAGTCTTCGGGCGGCAAAGGGGAAAGTTCAAGGTCGGTGCCTTTGACCAGCGGTTTCAAGTTTTCATAAAGAGAGAGGGAAAGGCGTAGCCGCACATCGGCCTGCAGGTGTTCCCGGCGATTGAGGTAACGGTGCAGCAATTCCCACTGAGTCGAAGAGAGGCGAATGGCGGGCGCATTAGAAATTTGAGACGAAGGCAGTGGACTTTTGATCTCATCGAAAATCGACCAGTCTATGGTTGTTTCATGAATGACCAGGGTGCGTGCCATCAGATCGCCCAACCGCTGCGCCTTGCGACTGACAAAGATCATCAGAAGCCCGATCAGCCCCATGGGGCCAAAAGTGTCGATGGGCCGTGACAAATTTCGCAATAAAATATCGATCCAACTGACAGGAGTGCCATCCACCTTGATAACGCGCAGATGCAGCAAACGCTTGCCCGGCGTTTGGCCGTTCCAAATCCACTCGAAGAGATTGAAGTAGCCCCACTGGAAACCAAAGATCAGCAGCAGAAGCAAGGTCAGTATGGCGTGAGTGCTGAATCGCGTGACCAAGTCCCTTGTCACATCGCGGGTCAGGAGGAGCATGAGACTGTAAACGATGAAGAGAATCATTCCGCCCAGCGCCAAGTCGATCAATATGGCCAGGGTTCGACTGCCGACATTGGCGACTTCGAGCTGGAGATCGATCTCCTCTGGAAGCTCCAGTTCGGTTTTGCGCGCATCCCAAGCCGAATTCAATGTGCTCATCTTTTTAAAGTCTGCCACCCTGAGCGAAGTCGAAGGATGACAGTATCAAAAATTACATACTAAAGCCGGGCCCGAGATAAATTTCCCGGGCAACCGGATCGTTCAAAAGGAATTCCCTCGACCCTTCGGAGAGGACGCGCCCTTCGTCGATGATGTAGGCGCGATCCACTACTGAAAGCGTCTCGCGAACATTGTGATCCGTGATAAGCACGCCGAGTCCGCGTTCCTTCAGGTGAAGAATGATTTCCTGGATGTCGTGGACAGCCATGGGATCAACGCCGCTGAATGGCTCGTCGAGGAGAAGAAGAGTGGGCGATGTAACCAGGGCGCGCGCGATGGTGACACGCCGTTTTTCACCGCCCGAAAGCGTAATGGCCACATTCTCCCGGACGTGCTCCAGTCCGAAATCCCTGAGCAGTTCATCGCATCGGGCTTCGCGTTCCTCCTCGGTAATGGGGAGCGTTTCAAGAATGGCGAGCAGGTTTTCTTCAACCGTTAGTTTTCGAAAAAATAGATTCTTCCTGTGGCAGGTAGCCAATACCCCGGCGTGCGCGGCGATACATCGGCATGCGCGTGACGTCTTCATCGCTCATATAAACCTGGCCCAGCGTGGGCGGTACCAGTCCCACGATCATGTAAAAAGTAGTCGTTTTGCCCGCGCCGTTCTTGCCCAATAACCCGACGACTTCCCCGGAACGAACATGAATATCGACGCCATTAACCACACGACGACCTCCATATTGTTTCACGAGACCGCGGGTCTGAATGAGAAAAGGTATCTCTCCATTCACTGGCAGAGCGGGAGGCTTTTGAGACGGCTTGGCAAGGGGCAACGGCGGCGGCGTACTGCGTCCCGATTTATTTTCCGTGATGCTTTCTGATTCCGGGGAAATTTTGTTCACGGTCTTGGATGGTTCCTTTTCTGAAAAAGTCCGGCGTTCTTTCCCAGGGTTGAGCAATTCAACCTTGGTGCCGGACTGGTTTTTAGATCCTGATGATGACCGAACCTTGGGTGGAAGGCGATGTTTCATGCCTCATTTAGTGGTGGCACCCGGAGCGGGGGAGGAAGTGGCGGAGCCGATGTCACTTCTCATGGTCGATTTGGTGCGCCGATCCGTGATCATTTGTTGGTTTGTCCGGTAAATGGTGATCTTGGGCGCTTCGATTTGATTCTTATTATCGACGATGACAGGTTGGTCGGTCAGGACGAACTTGTCGTCTTCATGGAAATATTGGGCCTGACCGCAATGTGCGATGCGCCCGGGTTGCTCGATAACAACCTCACCTTTGGCTATAATATTATCTATTTTGCCGTCCTTGGTGAAGGTAACGGTCATTTCCTGGCACTTCATGTTGAAGTTGGTGCCCACGGCGACAACATTACCGGTAAAGACCGCTGTGTGGTTTTCCTGGTCGGAACGGAGTTCGTCCGAAGTGATCACCGTGGTGCCCGGTAATGGCGTGGAGGCATCTGTGTTTTGAGCCTGCGCATGGGTGATCCAAATGGCCAAGGCCAGAATGCAGAAGCGTAAAATGTGATGTGAAAATTTCATGGGTTGACGGAATTTTTTGGGAATGTCGGGGCTGGGTTTGTGTTGGCATAGGCTCCCGGCGTATCGAGCAGGGAATTATCCTGTGAAGGATTGGGGGTAAGCGTCAAGGGAGCATGGGTTGGCACGGTGTGGGTGGGTGGTGTTATTGCACCGGGTGAGGAAGTCGGAGACAAACTCCCCGAATGCGATTTGAAGTTGGAATCAAAATTTTTGAGTGTGACCTTCACGTTTTCGCGCAGGGTATATTTTTTGGTGACCAAATCGAAATCACAGGTTTGAGCCGAGGCCTCCATGTCGGCGCGTTCGATTTGCACTGTATTCTTTGTGCGCATCCGTAGTTCGGCCAGGTAAAGATCGGCCTTGGGAGAGGTGACGGTGGTGGTGACCTTGCCTTGGTCGTAAAGTTCTATTTTGAGTTCCGTGGCTTCCGCACGGTTGATGGTTGTACCCTTGGCCGATACTGCGGAGAGAGTGGCTTTTAACTCACCGTCCTGATAGTGAGGAAATTGAAAATTTTTGAAGGTCTGGCCATAGGGAATCTGGGCGGTCGTCCCACTACCCGTTGGGGTCTGCGCCCAGGCAATACCCAAAACCAGGGTAAGAAGAGTTCCGATGCTAAGAACGAGAAGCCTCATGGATATCCTTTAACGTTCGCAGCAGGGCCTCCATCTGCGCAAGTGGAATCATGTTCGGCCCGTCGGAGGGAGACTGGTCGGGTTTCGGATGAGTCTCGATAAACAAGCCATCAATTCCTGCCGCGACCGCAGCGCGGGCCAGCACGGGGGCGAAGCGGCGATCCCCGCCAGTGGTGGTACCATTGCCGCCCGGACGCTGCACGGAATGGGTCGCGTCAAAAATAACGCGATGTCCAGCCTGCCGCATGATCGCGAGACTGCGCATATCGACGACAAGGTTGTGATAACCAAAACTGGTTCCCCGCTCTGTGATGTAATAGTCCCTGCAACCGCCGGAACGTAGCTTGGCGGAAATATTATCGACATCATCGGGTGCTAGAAATTGCCCCTTCTTGACGTTCACAACGCGTCCGCTCGCTGCCGCAGCCAGGAGAAGATCGGTCTGGCGGCAGAGAAAAGCAGGAATTTGCAGCACGTCGATGACCTTGGCGGCAGTCTTGACCTGACTCGCTTCATGGATGTCGGTCAGGACAGGACATCCGAACCGTTTTTTGATATCGGCCAGGATTTTGAGACCCTGTGCGAGGCCTGGGCCGCGAAACGACTTTCCGCTGGTGCGGTTGGCTTTGTCGAACGAGGCCTTGAAAATGAGCGGTATCCCGAGATCGGCTGTAAGTTCGACGAGATGCCTGGCAATGGAAAGAGTAAGTGCCTGCGATTCCATAACGCACGGGCCGGCAATCAGGAAGAAGCCCTTCGCCAAGGGAGAACGCGGATTCTTTTTCACGGGTAAGGGGGAAGACTATAGGAAAGCCCGGACAGAAGCGAACCGCTTTTACATTTCAAGTCCGTCATCCTGTCACTCCCACCAATCCCTCCTATTTGGAATATCTTCTAAAAACTACTTTTCCTGACGAGCCACGGCAGCGTTGATGAAACCGCTGAAAAGAGGGTGGGGGTGGTTCGGTTTGGACTGAAATTCGGGATGGAACTGACAGGCGGCAAACCAGGGATGGTCAGCAAGTTCGATCAACTCGACCAACTTCTGGTCGGGTGTCGTGCCTGCGATAATGAGCCCGTGTTTCTCCATTTTTTCGCGATAAAGATTATTGAATTCGTAGCGGTGCCGATGCCGTTCCGTTGCGCGGTCGGCACCGTAAGCTTGCTGAACCTTGGTGCCCGGAACGAGATGACAGACGGAGGCTCCCAGGCGCATCGTGCCACCCATCTTTACGACCTGTTTTTGCTCGTCGAGCATCGAGATGACCGGATCGGGCGTTTCGGAGTTGAATTCGGTGCTGTGGGCCTTGGTGAGACCGAGAACGTCGCGGGCAAAATCGACGATGGCAATTTGCAGGCCCAGGCACAGTCCCAGGTAAGGGATTTTTTGCGTACGCGCAAAACGGGCGGCCAGAATTTTCCCTTCCACGCCGCGGACACCGAAACCGCCCGGCACCAGAATGCCATCCAGCCCGGTCAGGAATTTGGCCGCGCCATGTTCTTCGATTTCCTCGGCATCAACAGGCACAAGGACAATGCCTGCATCAGCCGCAGCGCCAGCATGAGTGAGCGATTCGTAGATGCTCTTGTAGGCATCTTGATTTTCCATGTACTTGCCGACCACACCGATTTTGACGCGATGCTTGGGCGTGATGATCCGATCCACAAAGTGACGCCATGCGGTCATGTCAGCCGGGGGGAGGTCAAGCTTGAGATGCCTGGTCACCAATTCGTCGAGTTTTTCACGCTGCAACATGAGAGGGACTTCATAAATCGTGTTCGCGACGTCCTTCTCCTCGATCACCGCTTCAGGCGTGACGTTGCAGAACATGGAAAGTTTCAGGCGCAATTCCCGGTCGATGGAATGTTCCGTGCGACAGATGAGAACATGGGGCTGAATACCGATTTCGCGCAGCTTGGCGACGCTTTGCTGCGTCGGTTTCGATTTCAATTCGCCTGCCGCCTTGATGTAGGGAACCAGCGTCACATGGAGGAAAAGCGTGTTGTCCGGGCCGACTTCAAGCGCAAATTGGCGGATCGCCTCGAGGAAGGGAAGACCCTCGATGTCGCCCGTTGTGCCACCGATCTCAGTGATAACCACATCACAATCCTGGAACTGCCCGACCTGGCGGATGCGCTGCTTGATTTCATCCGTGACGTGCGGAATGACCTGCACCGTCTTGCCGAGATAATCGCCGCGCCGTTCCTTGGCGAGCACGGCCTCATAAATCTGGCCGGTGGTGAGATTATTTTTGCGGGTAAGCTTGGCCGAGGTGAAACGCTCATAATGACCAAGATCGAGATCGGTCTCGGCGCCATCTTCCAGAACATAGACTTCGCCATGCTGGTAGGGACTCATCGTTCCCGGATCAACGTTTAAGTAGGGATCAAATTTCTGGAGGACGACCTTGAGTCCTCGGTGTTCGAGGAGTGTGCCAAGGGAAGCCGCTGTCAGTCCCTTGCCGAGGGAACTGACCACGCCGCCGGTGACAAAAATATATTTCATGTTTTCCTGATCCGTTTTTTTCGTGGAGACGATGTCCGGGCCTGCTGACGCAAGGCCTTTTCCACACGCGCCAAATCTGCGGGCGTATCGACGCCGAGGCAACGATATTTGGTTTCAATCACCTGAATGACAAGTCCGTTTTCGAGCGCCCGGAGTTGTTCCAGGTTCTCCGCGATTTCCAATGCGCTGGGTTTGAGAGAAACGAAAGTGGCCAGGGACTGGGCGCGGAACGCATAGAGGCCGACATGTCGCAAGAGTCGTGTTTTCGGATCGAATGCGCGCTGAAAGGGGAGAGGCGAGCGTGAAAAATAGAGAGCCTGACGATGCCGGTTACAAACTACCTTGACCACTTCGGGGCTACTCCATTCGGCCTCAGATTCGATGCGGTGCGCCAGTGTGCCGATGGGGATGCGGGGATTTTCCATCATGCTTCGGATCAGATCATCCACGGCGGGCGCGGAGAGAAGCGGTTCGTCTCCCTGGACATTGACGTAAAGCTGGGCGGAAATTTTATCGGCGACCTCGGCCATTCGATCCGTGCCGGAACGATGCGATTTTTTTGTCATGACGACGTCGGCGCCGAATTTGGCCGCCGTATCCGCGATCCGATCATCGTCGGTGGCGATGACTATTTGTTCGGTGAGACGGCTGCGGCTTGCAGCTTCCCAAACCCACTGGATCATGGGGCGTCCCTGGATACGGGCGAGGCTCTTGCCCGGAAACCGGGTTGAACCGTAGCGTGCGGGAATGACAATGACCGATTTCATCTAGAGTTTATCCTTCATGGGTCTTGGGGATGGGATCCGAGGAAGATACCTGCAAAATCCACTGGGTCGCCTCCATCAGATTGGTGGCAATGTAATTCGCCTTTTCCCGGGCGAGGACATCATCCTCATCGGGACTGTCTTTCCGGCTCGATTTCTCATGCGTAAGCAACACGGTACGGCATCCCGCCGCGAGGCCGCATTCGATATCGGACAGACGATCTCCCACGAAAAAAGACTCGAACAGATTGAGATTGTGCATGTCGGCAGCCTTGAAAAGCAACACGGGTGAAGGTTTGCGATCCGTCGCACGAGGGTCTCCAGGCGCGGCAAACGCATGGTAAAAAGCGCGGATATAATCACCGCCGAGTTGCCGTTCGAGTTCCACGTTGACGGCAAAAACCTGGTTGCGCGTGATGAGACCGCGTCCCACACCCGATTGGTTGCTGACGACGAAGAGCCAGAAATCGGCGCTTTGCAGGGTGTGCATGGCCAGCGCTGCCTCTGGAAAAATTTCAACAAGGGAAGGATCCCCCAGGTAGGGGACATTGACCATGAGCGTGTCGTCCCGGTCAAAAAAAACGGCGCGATGCTTCATGCGTTGTCCTGGCTTTTAGTGAACATCTCACGCAATTCATCAAGGCTCAGCGTGGCTGTGCCCAACTTGCCCACGACAACTCCTGCGGCGAAATTCGCGATCTCCGCCGCCTCAACGCCGCTGGCTCCGGCTGTAAGCGCGAGTGTGAAAGCGGCGATGGCCGTGTCGCCCGCGCCGGAAACGTCAAAGACATCCTGCGCGCGCGTCGGCGTGTGATAAGGCTTCTGCCCTTCTTCGAGCAACAGCATCCCGGCCTCCCCGAGCGTCACGAGCAAGTGGCGGATGCCATGCTTTTTCTGGAGAATCGTCGCGGCTTCCAGCGCAGCTTTTTCATCCTGCGCGTAGGGCAGGCCTGCGGTAAGAAAAGCCTCGCGCCTATTCGGCTTGAGCGCCGTGGCACCCGACCAGTCGAACGGATTGTTCGGGTTGGGATCAATCGCGACAATTTTCCCGTGCTTTTTTGCCTCGTTGATGACAAGCGTGACTAATTCCTGGTCGATCAGGCCCTTGGCGTAATCCTCGAGAATCACGGCGTCGTGAGTGCGAATCTCCTCGCGGAGCCGGTCGAAAAGCCACTTTTTGTTTTCGGGATCGAGCGGGGCGCACGATTCATCATCCACGCGCACGATTTGCTGCTGGTCTTCGATGTCGAGATGATCGTGAAGCTGCCGGGTGATCGCGCAGATGCGCGTCTTGTGTGTCGTGGGACGCAATGGAGTGGCCCGGATGCTGCCGGTACCGATTTTCCCCGCATTAAGAAGCTGTACGAGTTGCCGGCCCGGTTCGTCGTTGCCGATAATACCGGCGATTTCCGCGTGAGCGCCCAGGCTGGTCAGGTTGCGCGCCACATTGGCGGCTCCGCCCGGATAGGTGGCACGGCGTTGAACATCGAGAACAGGCACGGGCGCTTCCGGGGAGATGCGCGTGACTTTGCCCCACAAAAATTCGTCGAGCATGAGGTCGCCAATGACAAGAATCCGGCTGCGCTGGAAAGCGCCGAGGATTTCCGTCAACCGCTTCGAGGAGAAATGCATGGATTAGTAAAAAAGAACGACGGCCAAAGTCAAAGCGCAATTATGCCCCGACTCCGGCGCGCCCGTAAATAATGTTGCATGTTCACCCTCTTTGAAAAACGATATATTGGTTTATATGCGAATTTTGGAAATTGGCGAATGCCGTTATGTTTCCAGGTACGCACCCGCGATTTCTGATTTTTACAGCATTTTCAAGACGGCCTCATCCGGGGAACGGCTGACTTTCCGGCAGCTTCTTGTCTTAAGAAAGCGATTGAAAGCCGCCCATTACGACTTGGTGGTCTATCACATTACCGCCAAGGTCATGGCCCCCTGGCATCGCAACCGTCCCTGGTGGAGGATCCTTGTCGATGTCATTGCATCCACCTTTCTGCGCTTCCATAAAATGGGGTGGCACTATTTTCATTGGATTCTTTGCGGCGTTTCCACGCCCCTTGCCATCATCGATACCCAGGACGTGCCGCGCCTGAGCAAGACCGAATCGCGATGGCTTGATCGATCCCGTTTCTGGTTCATGCGTGAGTTACCACCCAACCACCTGAATCTTTTCCTGAACATGGATAGCCGTTGTGGTGACGTGACCAATATTTACAGGCAGCCGATTCTTCGCCGGAACTTCGACAAGATCGAAGCCTTCGGCCTTGGTTTTAATCCGGATAAGACTTTGCATCTCCAGAAAAGGGAGCCGGGCGAAAAAATATACGATGTTTTTTACGCGGGTGCCAATCACACCTCAACCGTGCGTCAGAGGGGAATGGAGGAACTACGTTCCCTCCAGGCCGCCGGATACCGTGTCTATATTCCCGAGACGCGTCTGTCCCAGGACGATTTTTTTCAAGCCTGTGCCCAATCATGGCTGATTTGGTCCCCGGAGGGGCAGGGGTGGGATTGTTACCGGCATTACGAAGCACTCATGGCCCATTCCGTTCCTCTCATCAATCTACCTACGATCGAGCACCTGCATCCCTTCCGACAGGGCGAGTATTGTCTCTACTATCGGCCCGAGTCGGGAGGGCTGAGCGAAGCTGTTGAAAGCGCCCTGAAGGATCGCGATACGTTGGTAAAAATAGCCGAGCAGGGTCGCGCGTACATTCTTCAGCATCACACGCGGAGCCAACTGGTGCGGCACGTCCTAAGAAAAGTCGGCCTACTCGACCAGGCCGAGCCACATCTGATCGATACTTAAGCGCTCGGAGCCTGTCCTGAGCCTGCCGAAGGAATCGTCGCATTTCACTCTCCGTCATCCTGAGCGAAGCGCAGCGAAGTCGAAGGATCAGACGCGGCCTCAAGTTGCGGACGGCTTGAGAAGGTCTGAAACCCGTTTCAAAGCCGGACAATCCGGATCAATTTCTGTGGCTTTTTTGGCGTACTCTCGAGCCTTTTCAAGATTATCTTGCTGCTTTTCTGCCAATGCTAGAAAGATATTCGAGAACGTTTTGTCTATTGTGCTCTCCGTTTTTTCGAGCACCTCCTTTAGCAGAGCCTTTCCTTCCTCAATGCGCCCAAGATCGATCAGAACGCTGCCGCGTGTCCCGCGAGCAGTGATCGAATTATTATTCGCCACTAATAATTTTTGAGAAAGTGGGTCGAAATAACCGTCTGGGGTAATGGTGCCTTTGGTTAATTGATCGGTTAGGTAATTATCCAAAAAATTAGCCAAGTTACTCGGTAAAACAGAAAAATTTGAAACTAATCGGTAAACATACTCGCTTTGACGGGGATCGTGGACTTCGGACATCTTTTCAACTATGTAAGCGAGTATTGCCACATTCTGGGGTTCAGCGTTGTGCCGAGCAATGGCTGCTTCAAGGGATAAATTTCCGACCTTGTCTATTTCCGTTTTTAAATCGAGCACGGCCTTCGCGTTTAAGCATTTTTCGCGAATTTCCTCATCCGTCAGAGCTAAATATTTGCGAATATTCATTCCATCTGATTTTTTTGAAGACATCATGGTAACCAAAAAAATATAGGCGTTTATCAATGACCAAGTGATTAGTAAGGCGGAAAGAATCGAATTTGAATCCAATATAAAATAGAGAAACCCTGTGCTGGCGGCTGCAAGGCTTAGCGCGGGTCCAGCCGCAGTCGTGATAATGGCCCGTGTTCGATAATGATCCGGGTTGATCGGGCAAGTATGCACCGAACCAGCAACCGGTATTGAATAAAGCTCCCATGGAAAGCCGAGAAATCGAAAATTTAAATGAGTTCCTTCGGGATTCTGGGTCAAGCCCAGCTTGATGCGAGATACTTGAGTTCCGACGATTGCTGCAGCTACGGCATGTGCGAGTTCATGCAAGAAAATAGCGGGAAGATATAAAAATGGAAAAGAGTAAAGACCGATTCTGTAGAGGCCTAATGTTTGAAAAGAGGTAGCCAGCCTGAAACCACACCAAAGGGGAAGTCCAATCCAAAGAAAAGTTCTGTAGTGGAAATGTTGTGAGGAGCTTGCCTTGGTTCCCGGCTGGAAATCATGAGACATAGTCTAAACAATGACTAATTACTCAGCTTCTTCACCAAAATATCGCCGACGAGTTGCGGATTGGCGGTGCCTTTGCTGAGCTTCATCACCTGACCCTTGAGCGCGTTGACGGCGTTCTGTTTGCCCGCCTTGAAATCGGCAACGCTCTTCGGATTGGCGGCGATGGCCTGGTCGCAGAAGGCCTCGAGTTGCCCCACATCGCTGACCTGCGCGAGTCCGAGTTCCTTCACCAGCGTGGCGGGCGATTTGCCGGTGGCAATCATCTGCGCGAAGACTTCCTTCGCCTGCTTGCTGTTGATCTGGCCTGAAGCGGCGAGATCGGCCAGTTCGCTGAAGAATTCAGCCGCGACGTTGGGGAGGAGGTTATCACCAGTGGCGGTGGCGAGAAAATCGTTGAGCAGGAAATTGGCGACAGCAGCCCCGTTGGCTGGTTTCGGCGCAGCAGCTTTTTCAAAATAATCGGCGAGGGCCGCATCGGCAGCAAGCACACCAGCCTGATAAGCGCTAACACCAAATTTCTCAACCAAACGCACTTTTTTCGCGGCGGGTAATTCAGGCATACGTGCCTGTGCGCGCTCGTAGAGGCCGTGATCAGTCCGGAGAGGCTGGATGTCGGGGTCGGGGAAAGTAGCGATAATCGTGCGCCTTTTCCTTCGTGCGCATGAGCGTCGTTTCACCGAGATCATCATCCCAGCGACGGGTCTGCTGTTCGATCTTGCCGCCGGAAGTGACCACCTCGATCTGCCGCGCGATCTCGTACTTGAGCGAACGTCGCACGCCGCTGATACTGTTCAGATTTTTCAACTCACACTTGGTGCCGTATTCCTTCTGGCCGCGCGGGCGGATCGAAATATTCACGTCACAACGCATCTGCCCCTTCTCCATGTCGGCATCACTGACGCCGCCGTAGATCAGAATTTGCTTGAGCGCGGAGAGATAGGCGAAGGCCTCCTCCGGCGTTGACATATCGGCTTCGCTGACGATTTCCATCAGCGGTGTTCCGGCCCGGTTGAAATCGATGCCGCTGGTTCCACCGTCGAAGTGAAACGATTTGGCCACGTCTTCCTCGAGATGAATACGGGTGAGGCGGATCGGCTTGTCCTCCACGGTACTCGGATCTTTTTGAGCGTCCTTGGGGTAGGCAAGCAGATCGAGCAGCACGGTGCCGCCCTGGCAGAGCGGTTCGTCGTATTGCGAAATCTGGTAATTCTTCGGCATGTCAGGATAGAAATAATTTTTCCGGTCAAACTTGCAGCGCGTTGCGATCTGGCACCCGAGCATTTCGCCCGTCAGGATCGTTTTCACAATCGCCTCCTCGTTCGGCACCGGGAGTACGCCGGGCATCCCGAGGCAGACGGGACAGACATGTGAGTTGGACGGCCCGCCAAATTCGTTTTTACAGCCGCAGAACATTTTCGTGTTCGTCTTAAGCTGGACGTGAACTTCGAGACCGATCACGACTTCGTAATCGGCGGCGGTGAGAGGGGCGGTGGCATTCATGGCAAATGATTTAAGTTTGAAAAAAATAGTTAGAGGTCCTTCGACAGCACCGGGACAAGCCCGGCTTGCTCAGGATGACATATTTTATAAAGGCGGCTTCTCCTTGTGCCACGGCGTGGCTTGCTCGTAGGCGTGGGCGACGCGCAGCATGGTTTCTTCGCCCCATTTCGGGCCGATGATCTGGAGGCCGATGGGTAGTTTGTTTGTGGTGAAGCCGCAGGGAATCGAGACGCCGCAAATACCCGCCAGGTTCACCGCGATGGTGAAAATATCGGCGAGGTACATCTGGAGCGGATCCTGTGTGCGCTCGCCGAGCTTGAATGCGGGTGTGGGCGAGGTGGGAGTCAGCAACGCATCACACTTCTCGAAAGCGAGCCGGAAATCCTCGGCGATCATGTGCCGGACTTTTTGCGCGCGGTTGTAATAGGCGTCGTAATAACCGGAACTGAGCACGTAGGTGCCCAGGATAATCCGACGTTTTACTTCCGCTCCAAAACCCTCGGCGCGTGTGCGGCCATACATATCGAGAATGTCCTTGGGATTCTGGGCGCGTTTGCCGTAACGAACGCCGTCGAAGCGCGCGAGATTCGCCGAGCATTCCGCCGTGGCGATGATGTAGTAGACCGCAACAGCGTAGGAAGTATGAGGCAGGGAGACCTCAACGATCTCCGCGCCCTGGCGGCGGTATTCGTCGATGGCGGCACGGACAGCTTTCTCGACTTCGGGATCGATGCCCTTGATGAAATATTCCTTCGGCACGCCAAGCCGGAGTCCCTTCACTCCCTGATTGAGAGATTGCGTATATTTCGGGACTGGACGATCCACGCTCGTGTTATCGCGCGGATCGTGGCCCGCAATAATTTCCAGCAACAGCGCCGCTTCCTCCACGGTTTTCGTGAATGTGCCGACCTGATCGAGACTCGAGGCAAAAGCGACAAGACCAAATCGGGAAACCCGGCCATAGGTCGGCTTGAGTCCCACGCAACTGCAAAGCGCCGCCGGTTGGCGAATCGAACCGCCGGTATCGGTGCCGAGCGCGGCAAAAGCCTCGTGTCCCCCCACCGCCGCCGCCGATCCGCCGCTGCTGCCGCCCGGAATGCGGTCGAGATCCCACGGGTTGCGAGTCGCGCCCCATGATGAATTTTCCGTCGAGGAACCCATGGCGAATTCGTCCATGTTGGTTCGGCCAAAAAATACCGCACCCGCCTCGCGCAACTTCGTGATGACCGTCGCATCGTAAGGCGCAACGTAACCCTGTAAAATTTTGGAAGCGCAGGTACACGGATCGCCCTTCACGTTGAGGACATCCTTGATGGCGATGGGAACACCACCCAGCGGCAGAGCAGGATTGGCCGCATCCGCCGCGACACGGGCTTTTTCCACGTCGAGATGGAGATAGGCCTTCAACTTTGAATCGACGGCCTCAACGCGGGTCGCGAGTTGATCGACGACATCGCGGGAACGCAATGCGCCCGATTTTAGTTTTTGCCGAAGTTCGGGAATGGTGAGGCTTGTAATATCCATGATCTAAAGGTCAGGCGATCTTGACCGCCTTGGGTTGCGACTTTCTATTCGATAATCTTTGGAACGACGAAAAGGTTGTTGTCCTGGGCGGGAGCATTGGCCAGCGCTTCGGTGGCCGACAGACTGGGCTGCACCTCGTCCGCACGAAGCCGGTTTTTCAAATCGGCTTCACCGAGCAGAGAGACATGTTCGACATCGACTTCCTTGAGCAAGCTCACATAGCCAAGAACATCGCCAAGCTGCTTTTGGAACGTGGCGCTTTCCTCGGGAGAGAGCCTGAGCCGCGCGAGATCGGCGACATAAGTGACATCAATGTTTTCGGAAATGGGCGCAGGATCAGCCATAACTCCAAATGCTCTTCTCTCGAATGGAAACGGACAAGCGTTTTTTCAACAATCCCGACAAAAACAAAACCCCAGGGCGATATTATCGCACCGGGGTCTTATTCTTAAGGCAGTTGATGCCAAATCGATTTACTGGGCTTAAGGCTTTTTGTCTTTGTCGTCTTTCTTTCCGTTACCGCCGGAAGGAGGATTTCCACCCTGGCCACCGGGATTTGATTGATGAACTACTGCAGGCGCAGGTGCAACGGAAGGATGTTGATTACCTCCCTGCCCACCGCCGTTATTCTGGTTGTCAGAATGGAAGGTACGGACGGGAGCCGTGTTCGCTGGTTGCTGGCCACCGCCGTTATTCTGGTTTTCGGAATGGAACGTATGGACGGGAGGCGTGTTGGCTGGCTGCTGCCCACCACCGTTATTCTGGTTTTCGGAATGGAACGTATGGACGGGGGGCGTGTTGGCTGGCTGCTGATTACCGCCATTATTCTGGTTGTCAGAATGGAACGTATGGACGGGAGGCGTGTTGGCTGGCTGCTGGCCACCGCCGTTATTCTGGTTGTTGGGGTGGAACGTCGGGGCAGGTGCAGGCGTGGGCGTGGGATTAACGATCTCAGTGTGAGGCTTTTCCTGTTGATTAAACGTAGGGGCCTGTTGCTGTTGATGGAATGTCGGCGTTTTGTCCACATTCGGTTGATTTCCGGGCACATTTACCGCTCCACTTGGATTGGTCACATGATGCTCCACGTTGGAATTTCCATTCCCACGGTTGAAATCCCCTGCCCCAGGATTACCCGGATTAACAGGATTGCCGGGATTGGCATGAGTCACGGGCGCAAATGAGTTGAACGGGTGAGTCGGCGGCGTCCGCATCGGAGTTCCCGGTGTGACGATTTTGGCCGTGGCCGGAGCTTGGGACTGCGCCTGTTCCGCAGCCTGGATTATTTCCGGGGTCGGAGCGGGTGCATGAACGGTGCGCGTCACCGCGAGAGGTTTCGTGATCGAATCTCCACGGTTGAATGTCGGGTGATTGATGTCCTGGGCAACTGCCTTCGGTCTGCCTTGATGCAGGCTATTCGGATTCACCTTCGGGGCAAAAACGGAGAGCGTATTGCCTTGAAGATTGCTTCTACCCGGTTGATTTGTCGTGGCGAGTTGAACGGTTTGAATGTGCTGCCTGGATTGCGCATTCAACTCGTTGAGGGGAGGGCCGCCAGCGGCAATACCACGGAAGTGATGCGGCTCCCTGTTGCTGCCACTCGTGACGTTGAGGTTGGTGATGTTGGTCGTGTGATTGATGATCGCGAAATTATTGGAACGATTCACGATGTGATGACGGTAATTCCGTTCGCCCATGTCTCCGATACGCACGAAATTATAATAACCCGCACCGATGTGAAAATTGACATCGACATCCCCACCAAAGTGGAAACCAAAGCCGAACTGCGCACCCGGCTCGCCATATTCCGCACCATAGAGAGTCTCGGGAGGTAACGGAGCCCATCCGCAATAACCTCCACCGTAGCGCCAGCTCACCCACGCGGGAGCCCAGCGATAGCCCGGCACCCAGACCCAGCCGATGCCCTCGATATTGGCCCAGCGGCCATAATGGTAAGTGGCCCAGCCCCACGGTTCATCGGAAACCCATGTGAATCCGGCGTCGCTATCGACCCAGGATCCATCCGAATAGGGTTGCCAATCGGAATCGGTCACATTGGGCTGGAAGACATAGCCGTAATCATCGGTTTGAATCCAGGAGCCTTGATCACCCAATTGATCGTAAAAAGTTTGGAAGGAGACATTCTGATCGCCGCTATCAGAATCGTCTTGCGCCCGAACCATGCTGGGAGCGAAGGAAAAGGCCAAAACGGTCAGAATGACCAGGGATTTTAAGAGTGTTTTCATAAAGTATATTCAATAGTGGAATTAAACTGTCGTTGTTCCTTGGACGCTATCCATCGGAAAGAATTTCAGAAATTCGGTTACCACTCCAACAACAGCGACAAACCGTTTCCTTCTGTTAAGGAAAAAATGGAGAGGAAAGTCTCTTTACCGGAAGATGTTCGGTCTATTTCAAGGCCGAATAATTCTTGTCGTCGAATTTGACGAAATAGGCTTCGGCGGCATCATCCAGCATCTCGGCGGTGACGGTCGGTTCAATCTGTTTGTAGCGGCAGACATCGAGAATGTTATCGAGAATGTCGCGGGGCAGACAACCGCGCAGGGGCCGACCATGCGTCCGCATGTGCTTTTCCACAAAATAATCGACGATTTCGTCGGCGTAGGGAACACCCTTCGCCTCGCTGACGATGCGCCAGATCGCGCGGAAATTTTCGTGCGAAGGATCGTTGATCGGGATCTTGTAACGAATGCGGCGCAGGAAGGCGTCATCGACCAGGTCGCGCGGATTCAAGTTGGTGGAGAAGACGATGAGTTCGTCGAACGGAATTTCGATTTTAGTTCCGGTATGGAGCGTCAGGAAGTCGATGCGCTTTTCCAACGGGACAATCCAGCGGTTGAGGAGCGTCTTTGGGTCGATGCGCTGACGGCCAAAGTCGTCCACCATGAACGCGCCGCCATTTGCTTTCATCTGGAAGGGCGCCTCGTAAAAACGTGATTCCTCGTTCCAGATGAGGTCGAGCGATTCCATGGTAAGTTCGCCACCGACGATGATGATGGGCCTTTCGATCAGACGAAAACGCCGGTCGTACTTGCCCTGCAGGCGCATATCGGCGGTAGGCGCGATGGGACTATGATTGTACTCATCGAATATCTTGATGATGGAGCCTTTGACCTCGATGGCATACGGAATGAAAATTGAGCCTCCGAACGATTTGACAATGCGCTCGCAAATCGAAGTTTTGCCGTTACCCGGGGGGCCGTAGAGGAAGATCGACCGACCGGAATTAACCGCCGGGCCCACCTGTTCCAGGATTTTTTCATCGAAAACCAATCCGCGAAAAGCGTCGCGCAGCCGCTCGGCATGCACCGTGACATGTTTAAGACTTTGCTCGGCGATGATCTGAACGTAGGCCTCAACCGAAACGGGTGCCGGCCCGACGTAAGTGGTTTGCTCAAAGTATTGGAGTGCGCGCGTGCGGCCCGCATCGGTGATGGAATAGACGTAAGAGACCGCCGCCATGTCTCCGCGTGTAATCTCGATCAAGCGGCTGTCACGCAGGGTGGTCAGGATCGGCTCCACGACATTGAAAAATGGCAGGCAGATTTCCGCCGCGAGTTCATGCGCCACCATCGTGTTATTGATGTGCATGATTCGCAGGATCAATCCCGCGATGACATGTTCATTGATGTCGAGCTTGGCCAACGCCTCCGGTTCGGGCGGAGTGTAAAGCGAAGCATTCGAGAAGAGGTCGGATGCCATTACCTCCAGAGGCTGTGCGAAAATCAGGCGCAGGTCACGCCGAAAGATGACGTGCCGCTTATCGCGTCAAATCTTCCCGTTGAATAACCGGGGTGCGGCTTCCTCGGCAAAGATGAGCGATTCCGCGCGCGTTTGACGCCGCTCGAAGACCAGCTTCTCAAGTTCAGGATTCACCGCCACGGGATATTTGCCATTGAAGCAGGCCATGCAGAATTTATTTTCATCGCGTCCCGTGGCGCGGACCATTCCCTCCGCGTCGAGGTAGCCGAGGGAGTCGGCCTCAAGATACTTGGCGATTTCCTGGTGGGAAAGCTGGTTGGCGATCAGGTGTTTCGGATCGGGAAAGTCGATCCCGTAATGACAGGGAAAACGATGCGGCGGGCAACTGATGCGGATATGGACTTCCTTCGCACCGGCGTTGCGCAGGTTCATCACGCGCGCCCGGGCGGTCGTGCCGCGCACGATGGAATCATCCACGACGACGACACGCTTGTCTTTGACGCGTTCCTTGATGATGTTCAATTTCACCTTCACGCCGAATTCACGCGCCAACTGGGAAGGATTGAGAAAGGTGCGCCCGACATAATGGTTGCGGACGAAAGCGTGATCGTAGGGAATGCCCGATTCCTCGCTAAAACCGAGCGCGGCATAGTTGCCGGAGTCGGGCACGGGAATGACGAGATCGGCCTCGACCGGATGCTGGCGCGCCAGTTCGCGACCCATATTCGTCCGCACCGCGCTGACGTTGATGCCTTCGAGCGTGCTGTCGGGCCGGGCGAAATAGACATATTCAAAAATGCAGAAACCGAGCCGTTCCTTCGGCACAAAGGGCTTGATTGAGCGCAATCCGTTCTCGTCGATGATCACGATTTCACCCGGTTCGACATCCCGGACAAACTTCGCGCCGGGGATGATGTCGAAGGCGCAACTCTCGCTGGAGAGCAGCCATGCGCCATCAACCTGGCCGATGCAGAGCGGGCGAAATCCAAGCGAATCGCGCACACCGATGATTTCGCGCTCGCTTAAAAGGACGAGGGAGAAGGCGCCCTTCACCTTGCAGAGAGCCTGGACCAGGATGCTGTCGCCCGAATTGTTGGAGGGCTGGGCCATGAGGTGCAGGATGACTTCGCTATCGACCGTGGTCTTGAAAATGGCACCCTCGGCCTCGAGTTCATCCCGCAGCACATGGGCATTCACCAGGTTTCCGTTATGCCCGACAGCGATCTGGCCGCGCGAACAATCGGCCACGATGGGCTGGGCGTTCTCCAGCGTACTGGAGCCTGTCGTGGAATAGCGGACATGGCCGATCGAGCGTGTGCCCGGCAGCTTGGACAACTGATGTTCATTGAAAATTTGGGGAACCAATCCCATGCCGTGATGGCTTTTGAATTTCCGATCCTTATCGCCGTTGACCACGATGCCCGCGCTTTCCTGTCCGCGATGTTGCAGGGCATAGAGACCGAAGAAGGTAATCTCCGCCGCATGGGGATGCCCGAAGACTGCGAAGACGCCACACTCATCCTTTGGACGGTGTTGAAAAGAGGTGCTCGCCGGAAAAGACGGATTCATGCCCAATCTACTTATACACCATCCCCGCTTAAGGAAAAGGCTTTCGCTCTTTTTCGTCACTTTTTTGACATAAATCAAGAAACCAGCGGCAAAATCACAGAGTGTACTTCGCCATCAAGTCTCTTTTTACAAATCGGGAGTGTTTGCCCTGGTAAAGTCATCGTTGCCGTAAATCCAGATCGTTTCTGGACAAGCGGCCCTGAGCTTTTGCCGTTAGGTAGGTTCCACACGCATGCTCTGGTATACGATAGACGGGCAACCCAAACTGATGTAATTCGTAGAGTCTATAAACCTCGACGATTTATCAAAATCAGACCTTGACCAAGTACCCCTAAGACAATGTCCACACCGCCTCTATTCATAGGCACCTGATTATGAACGCTTCCGCTCTAAGCAGGATGTATCATTCACGCATCTTCCGATCGATAGTGGTCATTCTGGGGTTGATTGCGCTCACCTGTGTTGGACTCGTCGCATGGTTCGTCCCGGGTTTTGCGATTCGTGAAGCTGCGAGTTCTGGCAATCTGGGAGTGATCAAGGTGCTTCTCGCATGCAACCACCATCTAGTCTCGACCGGGGACGCTTTCGGCCAAACGCCTCTGCACTATGCGGCATCCAACGGCCAGATAAAGGCGGCCACTCTCCTGCTGGCCAATGGTGCCGATGTGGAGGCCAAGACGGATTTGGGAGCTACTCCACTGGACATGGCGGCAGGCGCAGGGAATAAGAATATGATAGAATTGCTTCTCGCGAATCACGCGGATATCAATGGCAGAGACCGCGACGGTTTCCAACAATCCCCCTTGTTTGGCGCGGTCATAAATCACCATAGGGACATGGCCAAATTGCTGCTGACAAATCATGCCGATGTAAATGCGAAAGATAAAGATGGAACGACGCCATTACACCTGGCGGTGAGTGCAGCGTTTTATCAACACGACAAGCAGATGATCGAATTGCTGCTGACGAATCATGCCGATGTCAACGCAAAGGGTAAAGAGGGGACGCCACTCCACATGGCCGTCGAATATAAGATGAATGACGTTGAGATGAACGACGTTGTTGAATTGTTGCGAGCGCACGGTGGACAGGAGTAGTCACCGTGAAAAAAAGAAAACAGGCACATTTCATGATGGCAAATGAACTCCCGTTCCGAAACCGAAAAGATGCTGCCCCCTATTTCTCCTACAACATTTTCGATTTAGACGGATATCTTTCTTTCCCTGTCATCCTGAGCGGAACCGAACCTGGGTGCCTGGGTCGAGCACATGGTTTACCCGAGGTGAAGTCGAAGGACATGGCTTGATAAACCCAGCGTGAAGGTGGCGTCACAAAATTCCCAGGCACCAGAAGGGACTCCCGCTTATTGCTTCCCGAACTCAGTCCAAGGTTGAGCCATATCCCTCGACTGCGGTTCGAGTTAACGCTGCGCTCGGGATGACGAGGAGAGCCGCTTAACGGATTTGAACCGTTGACCCGCTCATTACGAATGAGCTGCTCTACCACTGAGCTAAAGCGGCAATAAACTGACAATCAAAAACTTACAACGCGTATACAGTTTTGAAAAAGGGCTTTGTAACCCGATTTTGTAACCCTCAGCCAGATAAAGGCCGATTTCCACAACTTCCGAGTTCTTTCCTGCACGTATAATCGAACAAATCTCCTTCAAAAAAGTCGTCGAGTGCCTTTACCGCAACCCGTCGAGTGGGCAATACTACGCTCTACTCAAAATTCGGGGCAAGCAGATAAAGCGCAGTCTGAAAACTAACAACCTTCCTGAGGCTCGGCGCAAGCCTCGAACCTTTAAAAACAATCAGGCACTGATCGATCCCCTCGCCGGTACTCGAAGCAAGAAGCATACTTGGTGGTGCTGAGGGAAATCTAAATGTTAAGATTGCGTGACGACGGCTGTCGCCTATTGCGGAGCATTGAAGAGGAAGATAACACTG
>JABDGH010000029.1 GCA_013286145.1 Verrucomicrobiota bacterium | reverse complement strand
ATCGTTGGTTTGCGTTATAACGGCAGATCCTGACGAATTATTCTGGAAAAGACTGGTGGTGCCGAAGTCAACATTGTTAAAGGCAAAGCAATTAACAAGAGTAACGGCATACTTATGGGGAGTGGGCGAGGCATTATCCGACATCCCACCGAGAACCAGCATGGGAGAGACGTAGGCACCGTTGGTGCTATCATCTGTCTTATCCCCAGAGGTCATATTGTATAAGAAAATACTATTGCCGATCAACGGAATGGTTGCTGTCAGCGCGAGACGCGTGGTATCAATTCGATTATCACAAGTCCCGTATTTGAAGCTGCTATAATCGATGATGTTATAAAGGTAGCTGTCATTGGAAGTGCTTCCCAGGCTGACATTCCATAGCCGGGTGATATAGCCCCAGCCATTAACACGGTGAAGGTTGCGGATGATTCCATTTCCACCTTCAAGATAAAAACAGCCGCAATCGCCACTGGTTCTATCGGTCTCACCCGAGATATCCCAATTATCGGCCAGAAATTGGTAGAGAGAAAATCCGAATACATGGATTGGGCCCTGAGTCACAATATTCTGAATGATAATATTCTTCATCGACATGCCGGTATTGATATTGTGGTAAGTTATGTCCGGTTCCCACGTTCCATTATAAATGCCTCCTCCTCCGGTACATTTGATCGTGTCAATGGTCAGGTTATAAAAGAGAGTCGTGGCAGGTGTACCCGTATAAGTGATGGTATTGCCAGTGCCACCGACCAGGTCACCACCACCACCAAATGAAACACCCTTGATGCTTACACTTTGATTATTGGGTATGCTTGTCGAAGCTATAAATCCATCTCCAGTATAGCCTGAAGAAAAAGTGTAGCCATAGGTTACACCACTCAAAACCGTTCCATCAAAGGCAACATTGTTATTGCCGCCAATGGTGACACCACCGCTAAAGGTGACTCCACCCGTAGCCGGAACAATGGTGATACCGGTTAAGCTTTTAAACGTGGCCGATGTGTAGGTGCCTGTGACGATTTGGAGCGTGTCACCTGAATTAAGGCTCAGACTGCCCATGGAGGTCACTGAAATAGTTCCACTACCCGTTCCGACGGTGACCGTCTTGGCCGAAGCTGGCGTCAGGGCGAGAATTAACAGAATAACGGGTAACAAACATTTCGGTAGCCACGAACAAATCGAAACGATTTGCTCTTGAAGAGTTGGAGGGGCGATTTTTGTTGTCATGTGGTAATTTATATTTTGAGTTTTTAAATTTACTGGCGACTGACACCTACGTTTATTTAGCTGTGGGTAACTGACTATGGCCTGAAAGTATCCAATATTGGTCACTATTGCAATTGCTTCGCCGGCTAAAAACTTATAAGATTCGGCTACATGAAAATTCCTGCCGGGGCCGCATCCTTTTGTCCACCGGTGCTTCCTTTATCGACTTATAACTTTCGTGGCTCCTCTTACCCGCGTACCTTCCGCCCCAACGGAACCAACGATTGGCTCCTGATTTATACCGTAAGCGGTTCAGGACTTTATAGGTTTGAAGGGGGTGAATATCAAAGCCGAACCGGGGATATCACCCTCTATCGCCCCAGAACCTTTCATGATTATCAAATCAGTCCCACGACGCGAAAATGGGATATGTTATTGTGCCATTTTCTTCCAAGAACAGATTGGTTGGCGTGGTTGCGTTGGCCTGAAATTACGCCTGGCTTGATGAAGCTTACCCTCGATGAGAAGGCCATACGTCGCCATGTAGTTCACCGATTTAAAGATGTGATACGGCTGGCTTGGAAATTTGAACCACAAAGTGATAACTTTGCCATGAATGCACTCGAAGAGGTTTTACTCTGGTGCGATTCGATCAATTCTTTGAAGGCCTCCCGTCAAATTGATCCGCGCATACAAAAGGCCATGGACTTTCTGTCTGTGAATCTGACGAAACCTTATGTGGAGGAAGAGATGGCTCATATCGTAGGCATGTCAGCTTCACGTCTGCGCCATCTTTTTCAAATACAGATGAAGGATTCACCCCGTCGTTTCCATGAAATGTTGCGCCTACGACGGGCCAAGGATTTGTTGACCCATTCACACCTATCGATTAGCGAAACCGCCTCGGAACTGGGGTTTGAAAATCTGTTTTATTTCTCCCTGCGTTTTAAAAAATACACCGGTGAAAATCCTCGTGCTTTTCGGCACCGAATAAACCAGCAACCTGATGCTTCGCGCAGCGACCTGAATGCTGACGCAAGACAGCCCGAGTAAAAACCAGTACCCACGGGTCAACCGCCTGGAATTGATGCGTGCCTCGGAAGAAAGCGGATGCCTAGGGTGGGAGACGGTTAAACCCTATTTTTGAGTCAATTTTTGGATGATTTCGATCTCCGCTGCATCGTACGGTTGCCCGTTGGAGTGAAAAAGATCATGAAACCACTCATTTGTGTCGGCTTTCAAACAGCTCCAGGGAATATGTGTCTGGGTCTTACCGTTGACCAAACCCCACGAGTAACATCCTACTTTCTTCTCCTTGAAAACTGGCAAATGAGTCTCGATTCGGCTGCCCATGGTTCGGGCCATCCATTCGGTGCAGACGATCGGACGTCCAAATTTCGTCAACATCTCCATCATCCGAATCGTCCCGGGAAGCGGGCCGTAATTATGGAAGCTGATGATGTCGGATAAATTGCAGGATGCTTCATTGAGCGCTATAAATTCCTCGACCCAGATGCCGGTCGTCAGGGGTTGAGTCGGATGGCATTTTCGGGCCCACGCAAAGGAGGCTTCCAACAACGGAAGACTCTTGTCTCGCAACTCGCTATTACCGGGTTCGTTATAAATATCCCAGCAGAGAATGCGTTTATCCCCGGCGAAATAACTCATGATTTCACTCACGTAGCGTTCCAGATCGCCCCAGCTTCCAGGATCGCAAACAAGGGCCTTGGCCTGGCAGGGAACCTGCCTGCTATTATGAATGCCGGGGATGGGCGGCAATTGGGGCCCCACTTTCGGATGCTGGTAGTCTGTGCCACAATCGTCAAAGAAACAGATCATGGTCGAAATTCCATTGGCATCAGCTGCCGCTAAAAATTTATCGAGATTTCCCAGCAAGGATTTTGGTTCGGCGGCCCAAACTTCAAAAACGAGGTTAACCCGGCATGTGTTGAATCCAATCGAAGCGGCAAGCGCCAACTCGCCCTGGATTGTCGGGTAATCGAAAGTTGAAGCCTGCCAAAATTCGACGTAGTTGACGGCTGTACGCGGCAAGTAATTGAATCCGCATAACCAAGGAAGCCGGTCGTACCAATTCCATGCCTTTTCCGCAGACCATTTTTCAGGATAAGTTTTCATTGAAAAGAGATATTCCTTCGACTTGCCCAGATCAGAGCATGCAAACCGTTTTCGTGCCTGCGGCTAATTTTCGTTTTTTTCCGTTCCAAGTCAGGAGTCCGCTCACCCGACGAGGAAGCTCAATTTCCGCCTGAATTTGATCTCCCTGGCGAATAAAGCGCGCACGAATTGTGCCTTTTTGATGAACCAGAGTGCCAGAGGCTTCGCGCAACGGCCCAAGCGCGGGAGCGATATGAACCGAGTGGAAGCCAAGCCCTACCGGTCGAATGCCAAGAATCGAGGCCTGGCTGTGAAAAAGCGGATGCGAACCCCAGGCGTGACAATCGGAACGACAGGGATCAGGAGATTCATAAACCGTTTTGAAACCCTGCTTCTCCAATTCAAACCAGGGCTGAAGACGCTTAAACCACATTTTTTCGAGTCCGAGTTCCCGACAGGCTTCGAGCATGTAATGGGTGAAGTAAATCGTGCATGACGCAAGTCCCCTCGCCTTCGGCAGATTTTGTTTCAATGCGCGTCTTTGTGTCGAAGTAATTTGTCCGCCAAGTACGGCAAGACACTGGGCATGTTCGGAAAAATGGCGATGTTCCGAATCATCGGCGAACAATCCGCGGCGTGAATTCCAGAAAAGAGCCGAGGTTTTTCGTGCGAGTTCCGAGGCTTGACGTAACGCCAGGCGGCCCAGTTCGGGCTCGCCACACCAGGCTTCCAGTTCAGCCACCAGACCGAGCACGAGAACAATTTGCCAATTAAGCGGTGAACTGATTCCGTCGCTCCCAGTGGGAGCCATGCCCCGTTCCCACTGGGGAACCCAATCGGTAAAATTCCAACCCGGAGGCGCTTCGATCAATCCCCGGCGATTACGGAAACCGAACCATGCGTTGATTACCGCGCGGACTCCCTCCATGCGCTCGTGAACAAAGGAGCGATCTCCACGCCAGCGCGCATAATCGTGGAGACAGGCAATCCACCAGAGTGAAAAAGGCGGGATGACCTGTCGGTCACGACCCGGATACCGACTTCCGGTGAGTCCCGTTCCGTCACGGGAAAGGTCAAACATTTCGAGGGCCTTGCGCGGAAGACGATCATCGCGGCTGGTGACATAATGAGCGAGCAGTTCCAATCGCGTGTCGCCGACATACATCAATTGCTCATAATAGGGACAATCCATGTACGTTTCGTGCGTGCACATCTGGAGCGTGCGCAAAGCAATGCGATTGGCAGAAGCAAGGCGCGGTTCGTTCGAGTCGAAACAACTCTGCGTCTCGAGCGGATAGCGCGTTTCACGGAGATGAAAATCGTCGATATTGAGCGGCCTGGATCCTACTTCGATTTCCAGTTGGAGATACCGCCCTGCCCGCCACCAAAGCGTTTCGAAAAGACGATTCTTTCCTCCATCGCTCAGAAAAACATCCGCCGGACCCGCAAAGTATTTACCCTCGATCTCGTTCCGATTGCCCTTGCGGATGATCATCGTATTTTCGTAAAGCGATTCGGCCCAACGAAGGGTAATCCGGCTTCCTTTACCTCCGGAGACCCGGAGTTGCGGATAAGCGCAATAGTAATCCTGCAAATCAATGACAACCCGCCAATGCGTTCGGGCTGGTAATCGAACAGGACGGGAATGACGAAGTAATTTTTCCCAAGCCTGCGATGCAGCGACATTGTTTCGCGCCAAGAACACCGGCTTTTTTAGATCGGCGGAGACATGGAGTTGTTCGGTGTGCCTTATCGTTCCGGGACGGATGGGCTGATCGAGCATAGGCGGAAGCAGACCCGGCCTCAATCGATGCCCTGCGCCAGGATGTCCGTAAGGATCGATGGCGGGAACCAAAGCTTCACCCGTCACCGCGCGTTTCCATCCCGAACCGTTTCCGCGTTCAAAGCCCCACGGAACAAGGGCACCATCGATTTCCAAGTCGGCCCCTACCGCGTAAAACTCGGCCAGACGCCCGCCGTTGTCCTGAAAACGGAATCCATCGAGACGCTTGACCTCCCACGGCGCGAGGTTGGTCGAAAGTTGAGTTGCAAATTTCCCTTCCGCCACGAGGAGAAAACCGGGTCGTACCGAGACCTGTGCCAAAGGTGCCTGTGATCCCATCGCCCAGACCTGCGCCACCAAAACATGATCTCCTGCCGCAAGATCGAAGTCATGCGTGTGATAAAACCAATTGCGTGCGTCACCTCGTTCCGGGCCGCGTCCAATGCGTTGGCCATCAAGAAAAAGAATATAGCGTTCGTCGGCAGTGACGTGAAAACGAATCCGGGTTTTGGTGGCCAGCTTAAACTTCAAGCGGAAAGCAAAAACGGTCGGAGCCAGAAAAGGTTCCGGGGGGACAATCCAACGGGCAGTCGATTTTCCCGCGCCTGAGTTGGCCAGGTGATAGATGGCGGGCAAATCTCCCATGTTTAAAATTGTTTCGCGCCTTGCACGGGAAAGCCAGCCGAATAAGTGATCTCTTCTGTTACAAGATAGTGCTTCACGCTCCTGTTGACGTACGAGGATGACCTATAAAATCGAGCATTTTAGATTGTGCGTCGTCGCCAATGACGGTCATGTTTTGCGGCATGTAATATCGCCGCTATCACCACAACTCGCTCAGCTTCCATGATTTCGTATATGATGCGATACGGGAAACGTTGGGGATAACGCCAGCGAATATTTTTGTCGGCATGTCTTCGTGCATTGAGAAACGGGTTTTCTTCCAAGCTATCCCACACTCGGGCGATTTCCTCGACAAACTCCACTCCCAAACCGGATTGCTGCGCTTCATACCAAAGAACTGCCTCGGCTACATCCTGCTCAACCTCAGGACGCACCATCACTCGCCAACTCATTTGGGAAAACGACGGTGCAAGCGATCCTTCATCTCGGCCAGGGATATGGCCGAGGCAGGATTTTGGCGATGGGCGGCAAGACGTTCTTCGATCAGGGCTTCGTCTTCGGCCTGCAACGGCAGTTCATCCAATTCCAATACCCGACTGAGCAGAAGCTGACGCTGTTCAACGGTGAGCGCAGGCAATTCGTTAAGAACTTCCGTAAAACTCATGTCCAAATGATAACATTGCATCTCATTTTGTCAGGCCAAATGAATTTTAACGCCTACCCGATAACCTCTCTTGTAAAAACAGCCCGCACACAAAGCGAATGATCAAGAATCACAATAGCCTTCTATTTCAAATACTTTTGGCATGGTGGTTTCGATTTACCGCGCCACTGCGACCTCTGCCTCCTCGGTCAGCCAGTTCGCGCCATTCTGAAGTTCCACCATCCGGCGATAGGCGCCATTGGAAACGCTCATCAACTCTTCATGCGAACCCATTTCACGAACGGCCCCGTCGCGAAGCATGACGATGGCATGGGCGTTCCGTATCGTGGAAAGACGGTGCGCGATGATAAAGCAGGTGCGTCCCTTCATCAGTTCATCGAGCGCCTGCTGCACGAGAAGCTCGCTTTCCGTATCGAGCGCGCTGGTTGCCTCGTCCAAAATTAAAATCGACGGATCCTTGAGCAAAGCGCGTGCGATGGCGATGCGCTGACGCTGGCCACCAGAGACTTTCACGCCACGCTCACCAACGAGCGTTCCGTATCCTTCTGGAAACTGGACGATAAAATCGTGGGCATTGGCGCGCCGTGCCGCCGCTTCGATTTCATCTTGCGAGGCACCCGGTTTTCCATAAGCGATATTTTCCGCAATTGATCCACCGAAAAGAAGCACCTCTTGGGGAACAAGCGCCATCTGGCCGCGCAATTCATGCAGACCATAGTCCGTCGCAGAGCGTCCATCGAAAAGAATACGTCCCTGTTGCGGGTCGTAGAAACGGAGCAGCAACGAGACAATGGTCGATTTACCCGAACCGCTTGGCCCCACCAGGGCGATGACGTTTCCCGCCTGTACTGAAAAGCTCAGACTTTTAAGCACATTGACTTCCGGGCGAGATGGATAGGCAAAGGTCACGTGATCAAAAGCAACCTCCCCGCGAAAACGACCAGCAATGACAGTCGGTTCGTTATGCCTAGCCGCGAGGGTCAATCCCTCCGAAGGTTCGGCCAATAATTCACGCACACGCTGGGTCGCGCCGATCGACTTTTGAAGATTGCTGTAGAGATCGGCGAAACTGCCGAGGGAACCTCCGATAAAAACCGTGTAAATGGTAAAACCGAAAAGATCACCGTTCTTCAATTCGCCATCGAGCAGTAGGATCGTACCGTACCAGAGAACGATAACAATCGCGCTGAAGATTCCAAAGATGATGAAGGCGATCAAGGCGGCGCGGGCTTTTGCCCCGTGAAGCACCGCCTTCAAAAAGACGTTGATGCGTGACTCGTAACGGTTCTGCTCAAAAAGCTCATTACAGAACGCCTTGACGTTGGCAATGCCTTGAAGCGTCTCCTGAACCACATTGGCCGTTTGGGCGAGTTCATCCTGGGTCTTGCGTGATCGTTTCCCGACCTGGCGTCCGATCAAAATGGCGCCGATGATCGTCACGGGAAAACAAGCCAACATGACGCCGGTCAGCCTCGGCGAGGTGTAGGCGATCATCGCGATACTGCCGATCATGATCATGCTTTGGCGCAGGAATTGGGGGATGGCGAAAACAAATGCGTCCTGAAGCTGGGTGAGATCGGCGGACATCCGGCTGCTCAATTCACCCACCTGTTTCTGACCGAAAAAAGTCATCGACATCTCGGTCAAATGAGCAAAGAGCGCCTTGCGCAAATCGGCCAGGCCGTACTCGCCCACGGTGTTAAAACACATCGAATGGAAATAGGTCATAACCGCCTGGACAAGGAGAACTCCAAGAATGAAGAACATGAAATGGAAGGCCGCCGTCTTGGTGGGGCTGTCGATCAGGATGCTGGCCAACTTGGGGAACGAGATGCCCAGAAGGCTTGAACAAATCAACAGTCCCAGTCCCAGAAAGAGTCGTCCCCGATGGGGATGCAGGTATTTGTAGAGGCTGAACATCTGCCCGAGCGTCTCGCGTGTCACCTTTACCTTGGGCACGGCGGGCGGAGTAGATTCGGAAATATCGGGAGCAGTTGAACTCATATTAAAATATGACGCAGCATAATGGAGTCTTTTGATTTTAACGAGTTATCCAACGGATGCCAAGGAACGGCCTCTTATTTATTTTGGCGTCTCTGGGGATGGCTTATCGCTGACGCAACGGAACCCGATCCAAAAATCCCGCGTTCCCGGCACCAAATCAGTGGTGCGATGCGTGAGAATAACGCGGCCTTCCGAATTGGTTTTGAAATTGGCCCCGCGGATAACCGCCACCATCACCGCGCTGATCTTGGAGCTCGGAACCATCGTGTCGGTCCATTCGCTGACATTGCCCGCCATGCCGTAAACACCATAGGGACTTTTATCCTCGGGCATTTGATCCACGATCATGTGAAAGTGGGCTGGCTGGCTGTAGATATCCATTCCGGCCTTCACGGCGGAATTGTTGGCCTTCATTTCAAAAGTATTGCCCCACGGAAATAGATATCCCTGCGCGCCCCGGGCCGCCTTCTCCCACTCATTTTCATTCGGCAGACGCTTGCCCGCCCATTTGGCATAGGCTTGGGCATCGTACCAGTCGATGTTGAATACGGGATCGTCCAGGGTCAGCAACTCCTTATTGTAGGGTTTCTGATACCGGATGCATTTGAAAATATTGTCCCAGTCCTGCGGCTGATGATAGATATCCTTATCGGGTTTTTGCGAGGAATGACGCCATGGCACATCTGTTTTGGCCTTGGCCACGGCGTGGAGAAATTTGAGATATTGCCCCCAGGTGACTTCGTATTTATCGATGTAGAAGGTGTGATCCATCGTGGCGGAACCATCCTGATAAATATAGTTGCCAGCGGGAATCTCGACCATCTCGTTGAATGAATGCGAGGGGGGATCAGCAAAAAACTGATCATAGATGAAGTACCCAGCCCCCACGACAATCAGGGTGAAAACACCGAAAGTAAGATATTGAATGATCTGCTGCTTGCGACGCTCTTTTTCGATCTCCTGTTGTGCGATTTGATGTTCTTCTGTGACCGCGATCTCGCGCTCAGGGGCCAGGTCGGTATCAAGGGTCTGGGCTTCGCTTACCACCTTGGCCAGCGGAACCGGTCCGCTACGGATAACACTCAACAAACTGGTCAACCGTTCGGGAAGTTCTTCCGAAGGCGGCAGTAAGGTGTCCAAGGCGGGAGCCAGCATCCGGAGATCGGTCAACCCTGGTGGCGTTACCGGCTGGGTTGGGTTGACGCAATTGGCTATTTTGATGACACCCTGCAGCGAGAGCGATACATCGGCAGGCCCGACCGCCGTGTGTGGAAATTGATGCGAATCCCAAAAAATGATGACCGATCCGACCGTATGAATGATTCGCGCCACCATGCGCGGATCGATTTGTTGTCCAGCCGTCGCCATCTCGGCAAGACTCGGCATATCCCATTTCTCGCGGGCAAAGAAATGGCGGCCTTCACATTCCCCGCCCTGATAAACGGCCTGCACATTGGGATGCGAGGCCCGGGCCATTGAGGTCGCAAAATTGCGGAACTGGGCGGCTTCCGCCGCTGAATTCCATGCATGGGTCATGGTGATGAAAACATCGCGTTTAACGCCCGTATCGTAAGCCGCGTAACAATCACCCCAGCGATCCGGCGGCTGTTTTTTACCCAAAAGGAAGGGCGGGAATTGGTGCCCCTCCAGCGTGACCAATGCGTCCTGGCAGGTGGAGATGAAAAGAGCCTCGTCCAGCGGCAACGGAAATACCGTCAAGCTCTGGATATGATCGCCAAAGTAATGGAGATTATAATTGGTGACAATGATGACCCGCGCACTGCGAAACTTGGCGCGAACCGCCGACAAGAGCGCAAGACCGTTACCCGTTGTGTAGTAAAGCTCGCAGACAAACAGGTCGAGATCGGCATATTGATCCAGGGCGTCAATACCCTCCTGCGGGCTCTGGACAAAACCAACCGAGGCATCTGCTGTCGCATCCAGGATCAATTTGCCAAGGCGTTGCGCCACCACCGGGTCGGGCTGAACAATCAGGACATTTGCGCTCATGGGAGAAAAGCTAGGATGCGCGAAAAGAGCATTCCTGCCAATCGAGATTCTTTAGCCACCTCTTGTCTATTTAATGCTTCGGTTGCAAAAGCTGGTTTTTTACGTCGTCCGGCAGGGCTGATTTCTGCACAGCCACTGTGGCGCTGGCGGAATCGGTTCCCATCCATTTTTTCAAAAGATTGGAGACCTGCGCTTGCTGGACCTTGGGATCGCTGATGGACGTGGCTAGTTGTACGGCTCGGGCGGGATCGGCATCAAAGGTGTCGTTGCTGAAGGTTTTGGTCGCCGCATCCTTGGAAAAACCGGTTGGCAATTGCGAAAGCCATGCTTCGGCCTTGACCGGATCGTCCTTGTCCCAATTCCTGATAATATTGGCGGCAGCAGTGCCTTTCTGGGGGCTGTCGGGGAAAGGAGCGAGCCATTGCGCGGCAGCAGCAGGGTCGTCCTTGGCCAGGCTGTCCGCCATGGCAGGGACCGCCTTTTGCTTCGCTGATCCCTCCGGCATCGACTGGATGTAAGCCGAGGCGGCCTCTGGATTGTTGCTTATCCACTGCGTCACAATAGCGGTAACGGTCTCATTTTTCCCCTTGTCGTTTGTGATTTCATTGGCCACATCGAGTGCCTTGGCTGGATCGGTGGAAGACATTTGATTGGCCGCGGCACTATAAAGACTGTCCTGGCCCGGGCCGGGCAGAAGCGTAGCGGCATAGGCTGTGGCAGATGCCGCGTCCTTCTCCGCCCATGAAGAAGCTACCGAGGGTATAATTTGATTTCTGTCTCCAAGAGTGGGGAGCGTGCTTAACCATTGCGCTCCTGCTGCAGGATCGGTTTTAAATAATTCTCCTGCCACGTTCTGTAAAAAAGTATTTCGAGCATCGCCGACGGGGAGTGCTACTCCATAGGTGGTGGCAGCGGAAAGATCCTTCTTGCCCCAGGCGGCGGCGATGGCGACATGGGCGCTCTTCGCCGCCTCGGAATCGAGTTTACTGATCATCCCCAGGGCCGAATCAACATCTCCTGTGCCTGCCAATTGGGGGATAAGACTGAGCATGGACTGTTTTTTGGCAGTTCCCTCCGGCCATGAATCCACATAAGCCATGGCGGCCTTGAGATTGGTTTGAGCCCAGATATAAACAATCGAAGTCATGGCCCTGTCTTTTTCGGGGGAAGCGGGAAGATTTGCCAACAGTTCGGCGGTGGCTTTTCTGTCCGTTTCCGTCAACTGCGGAATAATGGCTTGAAGAAGACCCGCTTTCTGGCGGTCATCGGAAACAGAATTCTTAACATAATCCAACACTGCCTGCGGCTCGTTTTGTATCCAGCGGCTAACAATTCCTTGCTGAAAAGAACTCCTAGGCCCATCCATTACTGCCCCGGAAGTTGAATTCGCTACAGAAGGAGGAAGATTGAGCGCAGCCGTCAAGGCGCTTTCGGTATCTGTCTCCGCCAATTGCCCTATGGTTCTTTTAAGCATGGCATTTTTCAGATCACCCTCGGGAAGTGTGCGGACATAATCCAGAGCTGCTTGCGGATCACTTTCACCCCATTTTGAGACCGCAGTTCCCCAAGCCGCATTTTTTTCCTGAACATCGGGCACATTTTGCACCCAAGCCAAGACACCCTGAGGATCCATTAGAGTCCACTGACGGATCACCGTGCCCCAAGCCTCATCCCTTTCCGGGCTTTTCGGAAGTTGGTTCACCCACGCCATGGCCGCCTTGGGATCTTTTTCGGTCAGCGTGTTGGCCGTATAAATAAAGCCAGCGCGTCGCAGGCTATCGGGAAGATGAAGTACCGCCTGGGTCGCCTGGGCGATGTCTTTTTTTGCCCATTGGGTGAAAAGAGACTCGTAATCGACCGGCCCTCCTTTCATGCCTTGAGCAATTTCGAACGCCTTGGCCGGATCGGTCTCGGCCACCCGGTTCACAATGGCCGCCATGGCCAGGTTGCGCTGGTCTCCCTCCGGTAATTGTTGTATCTGCTTGAGTGCGTCATCCCGATCACGGGTCGCCATGGCACCATAAGCGGCCGCTGTGAGCGTGTTGGCCGTCGTGGGATCGCCATCCTTGCGTACCTCGGCCAGGGCGGCTTGCGGATCAATCTCCGCCCAACGTCCCAATAAAGCCGTCAGAACCTTCTGGTCGATCAAAATCGATCTCGCCTCGAGTTGATGAACGACATTCGGTATTTCTTCCGGCTTGAGACTGTTCACATAGGCCATGACTTCATTGAATTGGAGATGGGAATTCTCTTCCTTGGAGATCAAAGCCAAATCGGTGGTCATCGGCTGGGGCGATGTCACCTGCACCAGCGGAGGCGATTTGACCGCAACCAGTTTGGTCACAGTTTCCCGGTGCCAGATTTCAGGAGTGAAGTAGCGGCCCGCGGCAAGACCGATTCCCAAGCCTATGACTAGCATCAAAATGCCTGAAAATTTCATGAAAAGTTTCCGGTTCATTTTGCTACTTCGGTTGGAGGAGCTTGGCTTTGACGGCATCAGGCAAAGATGAGTTCTGCACGGCGGTGGTGCCGCTGGTCGGATCCTTTTGCAACCACTTTTTTAAAAGATCGGTGACCTGCGCCTGCTGGGCCTTGGCATCGCCAATAGACACGGCCCATTGCACGGCACGCTCGGGATCGGCATTAAAGGTGTCCGTGCTGAAAGTCTTGATCGCCTCATCCTTGGGAGAACCTGCTGGTAATTGCGTGAGCCACGCTGCCGCCTGGATCGGATCGCTCTTGTCCCAGTTCGTGATAATATTCGAGGCGGCAGTGGCCTTTTGTGGGCTGTCGGGAAGAGTGTTCAGCCATTGCCCCGCCGCTGCCGGATCCTTCCTGGCCCAGTTATTCACCACAACCGGGATGGCGCTTTGCTTCGTCGGCCCGTCCGGCATCGCCTGAAGATAAGCCGATGCGGTTGCGGGATTACCCAAGGCCCACTGCCCAAAGACAGCGTTGAGGGCAGTCTTCCTGCCGTCACTGTCCGGTAGTTGGTTAACCCAATCGAGGGCCTTGACCGGGTCCTGGCCTACCAGTTGCCGGGCCACTTCGGTGGACAAATGGTCCTGGGCCGGGCCGGGCGGCATCGACATGGCATAAGCCTTGGCGGAAGCCATATTATCAGCTACCCATCTAGGCGCGATATGTGTGACGACCTGATCGAGGGATTCAGCATCAGGAAGCTTCTTCAACCACTCATCCATCCCCGAAGGATTTGCCCTGGATAATTGATCGGCCACACTTGCCAAAAAACTATTTCGAGTATTTCCGGCAGGAAGCTCCATCCCGTAAGCCGTGGCCGCAGGAAGGTCTTTTCGAGCCCATGCAAAGGCAACGGATATTTGGGCGTCGTTTTTTACTTGGCCCGGGCCCAGTTTACTTGTCATATCTACAGCCGATGAGATGTCCCCGCTGCTTGCCAAGTGTGAAATGAGGGGGAACATCACCCGATTTTTGACACTTCCTTCCGGCAGCGTCTCGATATAAGCCTTGGCCGCATTGACGTCACGTTGGGTCCAGTTGGTCAGGATTTCCGTCATGGTATCATTTCTTTTTCGGGCACTGGAAAGACTTTGCACCACCACCAGGGCGGCTTTGGGGTCGATGTGAACCAAAGGTTCTAAAATGTGCTGAAGAATGGCGGCTTTCTCGGGACCATTGGGAACAGAACTGTTGAGATAGTCCATCGCCGCCTTCGGATCCTTGCCGATCCAACTGGAAATAATGCTTTCCCTGGTCGCATTTTTTATTTTGGATGGAGGAAGGGTCTCCATCGCTGCCAAGGCTCCCGGGATATCTGTTTGTGCCAGGTTGACAGCCATGCCCTGAATGAGACCATTTTTCTGCTCCCCGTTGGGGAACTGGAGGGCTTCGGCCAGCGCACCTTTCAAATCTTTATTGCTCCATGACGAAAGCATACCTGCCAGGAGGGTATTCCTCGTGGTGGCATCGGGTAAATTTTTCGCCCAGGCGATGGCGGCCTGGGGATCGAGATAGCCCCAGGTGGAGATCACTCCGTTCTGCGCGCTCTCATGGGCCGGACCGGCCGGAATCTGGTTCAGCCACGCCACGGCAGCTTGGGGATCCTTCTGGGCCAGGGCATTGGCCATCGTTTGGATATATTGGTTGCGCTCCTTCGGATCGGGAAGCTGAAGCGCCGCCTGGGTCGCCTTGTCGATATCCTTTGCCCCCCATTGGGCGAAAATGGCAGGACTGAATTCTGCAAGTAACTGGTTGCTTCCCACCTTTTCGACAATCTCCAAGGCCTTCACAGGATCATCCTTGGTCACTTGTTTCACAATGGCCATCATGGCATACTCGCGCGGTTGTCCTGCGGGCAATTGCCTTGCTTGCCTGAGGGCTTCGTCTGGGTTGCGAGCCGCTAAAGGGCCATAGACATCCAGGGCAAGTAGAACTAATTCTACACGGCTTCCTTTTTTGTGCATCCGGGCCAGCGCGCCCTGTGGATCGACCTCCGCCCATCTTCCGATCAAGGCCAGCAGGGTGGGATGTGCGGCGGCATCCGAGCGTAAACCGAGTTCATGAACGGCCCGGGGGAGATCCTCTGGCCGAAGGCTGTTCACATAGTCATTAATCTCCTTCGCCTGCCGATAGCTGTCTCTTTCCTGGGAGATGGAAGACACATCGATCTTGCTGGTCGCTGTCTTGCTGGGGATTCCTTCTGCTGCTGGAGACTGTGGCCCCTTGTCAGTCTCAGTACTCGCAAACAAAGGAGCCTTCCCCACATCGGGCAGCTTGAGAAGCCCTTCCGCAGGCTGCACCTGCGGTGAGAAATAACTCCCCACGGCAAGACCGAGGCCGAGTCCTATGACCAGCATAAGAATGCCAGAAAATTTCATGTCATTCTTTTCGTTGATTTAGTGCTTTGGTTGCAAAAGCTGGTTTTTTACGTCGTCCGGCAGCGCTGATTTTTGAACGGCCACCGTGGCATTGGTGGGATCGGTTCCCATCCATTTTTTCAGGAGATTGGTGACTTGTGCTTGCTGGGCCTTGGGATCGCTGATGGACGTGGCCCATTGCAAGGCGCGGTCGGGATCGGAGCTAAAAACCTGGTTGCTGAAGGTGCTGACGGCCGTATCGCGGGAAGAACCCGCAGGCAATTGCGTCAGCCAGGCGGCGGCTTGAACCGGATCGCTGCTTCCCCAACTATTGGCAATGGTGGAATAAGCGGCGTCCTTCTGCGCGCTGTTGGGAAGATTAGCCACCCATTGCGCGGCAGCGAGTGGATCGGAGTTGGCCCAATTGTTCACAACCGATGGAATGGCTTTTTGTCGCGCTACCCCCTCGGGCATCGACAGGATATAATAGGCTGCCGCTGCGGGATCACTCTGCGACCATTGCGAGAGGACACTATTGGTCGATTGATTTTTGCCCGGGCCGTCCTTGAGTTGGTTGACCCAGTTCATGGCCTTGGCCGGATCCTCGGAAGCCATTTGACTGGCCACGGCGTTGAGGAGATTGTTTTGACCCTGCCCCGGAGGTATCGAGAGCGCGTAGGCTGCGGCTGAAGTGGGATCATTGCGCACCCAATCGCCAGAGATCCGGTTTAGAATTTGATTTTTGGTTGCATCGTCGGGAAGTTTTTCCAGCCAATCTGCCGCCGCTGCGGGATACTGGTTGAACATTTGGGAGGCGGCATTCTGGAGAAGGTTGTTCCGGGTATCGCTGGGCGGAAGCGCCTGCACATAGGCCAGTGCCGCCTGGGGATCGCCCTGGCTCCATTGATTGATGATCGATTGCTGGGCATTGTTCTTCGCCTGACCGGGACCCAATTGATTGAGCAAACCCAAAGCAGAACTGATGTCGTCCGTATTGACCAATTGAGTGATGACATTACCGACCACACCATTTTTGATATTTCCCTCGGGCAAAGTCTCCACATACGCCTCGGCCGCCTTGAGGTCATTTTGAGCCCAGGTCGATATAATGCCCTGCATGGCCCGGGTCTTTTCCTGGGTACCGGGAATAGTCTGGGCCAGGGCCAGGGCGGATGGAACATCGATTTGTGCCAGGGCCGAAGCGATTTCTTGCAGGGCGGAATTTTTCGCCGGTGAAGGCGATAGCTTCTGCGTCCAGGCCAGCGCAGCCTGGGGATCTGCCTCACCCCATTGCGTTAATATATTTTCCTGGGCTTTATCATGTATTTTACCCGCAGGGAGTTGACTCAGCCATGAGAGAGCCTCCTGGGGATCTCTCTGAATCAGAGTATTGGCAATTCCAGTAAGAGCAGTCATGCGTTGTTGCTCGTTGGAAAGCTGAAGCATCGCCTGCGTTGCCTGGCTGGGATCTTTCTCAGCCCATTGGTTGAAAATGGAAGATATATTCGCCCCAAAGCCCATAGCGGTATCGTTCTTAATGTTTTTGACCAACTCCAGTGCCTTGGCCGGGTCATCCTGGGCCATTCTATTTGCAACGGCTATCAACGCCTGAGTGCGTTTTCGTCCCGCTGGTAATTGCTGGGCCTGACTGAGAGCGCTGGCCGGATCGCGCTCGGCTAACTCAGCATAGGCCATCGTCCCAGCCATGCTCGATTTCACCATATTGGTGAATCTGTCAGTGCCATTTTTTTGTGACCACGCCAAGGCACCCTGGGGATCCACCTCCGACCATCTGCTCATTAATATAAATAATATTTCCATTTTCTTGTTTTGATCGTGGATCGATTCAAGTTGATGCATAACCTTGGGTATCTCCTCCGGGCTGAGGCTATCGACATAGGCCATCATATCCTTAATATGACGGTAAGACATCTGAGTGACGTCCGTCTCTTTGATGAGGGATGACAAGTCTTGAACTTTACCCGCCAGGTGAGTCGATGTCCCCGAACCGGACGCCTGGGCTTTCCCATTATTGGCAATGTCGCTGCTTGCGGAGGATGAATACGAATCGCCAGCAGCGGACTTGGAAAACGTTCCCGTGGGCCAGACTTCGGGGGCAAAATAGCTGCCTGCGGCAAAACCGATCCCTAAAAGAAGAACCGCGATCAGAATAATGCCCGGAAGTTTCATGGAGTATCTCCATCCCTTAGCAGGTTTCAGCCTCGCAGGTTCGTTAAATTGCAGCAATAGTCATTCGCATGTGCGATGTGTTGGTCGTGGGCGGTGGCCCGGCGGGACTTCGGGCGGCGGAAATGACTTCCGCTGCCGGTTTGAAAACTGTCCTGGTCGATCACATGCCATCGGTCGGGCGCAAATTTCTGGTCGCGGGACGAGGTGGCCTTAATTTAACCCACTCGGAGCCGGTGGAAAACTTTCCGCAGCGGTATGGCGATTCAACAACGCGATGGTCGAGCCTGCTGGCCGAATTTTCGCCGAATAATCTTCGTGCCTGGGCTGAACAATTGGGCATCGAGACCTTTGTCGGGACAAGCGGACGCATTTTTCCCGTGAACAAACAGGCGGCACCGTTATTGCGCCGATGGGTCGAGCGGTTACGGAAACAGGGAGTGAGCTTTCGACCACGACATCGCTTGACGGCGTTTCGACGCTTGGAAACGGGCGTCCTCGAAGCTGAGTTTACCACGGCGCAAGGTTCAATCACCCAACAGGCACGGGCAATGATTCTCGCGTTGGGCGGCGCGTCGTGGCCGCAGACAGGCTCCGATGGAGAATGGATCAGGCTATTCGCAAAGGCCGAGGTTGCGGTGACTCCCCTCGCCCCGGCGAATTGTGGTTATGAAGTCGATTGGCCCGTTGAATTTCTCAATCAAACCGAAGGATTACCGCTGAAAAATGTAGCTGTTAGCGCAGGGGGTGATTTCGTTGCGGGTGAACTTCTCGTAACGAAATATGGTCTCGAGGGAGGCGCGATTTACCAGTTGGGACGTGCGTTACGCGGAATGGCGCAGCCTCAAATCGAGATCGACCTGAAGCCTGCGCTCACAGTCGAGCAGTTGGCGGCTAAAATACGGGACGCGAAAGGCGCGCAGCTTTTACCGCAGGCTGTTCGGGCATGGCGACTCGGCAAGGTCGCCCAGGCTTTGCTGCAACTTCGTGCGCCGTTTGCCTCGGCGGAGGAACTCGCGCGCCTGGCCAAAACTTATCCCCTCACCCTGCGCGGCCCACGTCCAATCGCGGAAGCCATCTCGACCGCAGGCGGAGTGAGTTGGAATGAACTCGACGAGAATTTGATGCTGAAGCGGTGGCCGGGAATCTTTTGCGCGGGAGAGATGATCGACTGGGACGCACCGACTGGCGGTTACCTATTGCAGGGTTGTTTTTCCACCGCGAGCCGCGCAGCCCGGGCCACCCGTGAATTTTTGACAAAAAATTGAGTAAATATCAGGCTTTCGCGACAGCCCAATTGTCTCTACTTTTTGCCCATGCTCGTTTCGCTGCGAATCCGAAATCTGGCGCTGATCGAAGACCTGACCTGGGAACTCGGTCCCGGTTTTAATATCCTGACGGGTGAAACCGGCGCGGGAAAATCGATCCTGATCGATGCGCTAAGCCTGTTGCTTGGCGAACGTGCCGACAAGACGCTCATTCGCACCGGTGCGGATGTCTGCTCGGTCGAAGCCGAGATCAATCTTCAAAGCAAGGCCCGCCTGAAGCAGATCGATGCCGTTCTCGAGGAGATGGGCGCCGAACCGTGCGAGGGACAGGTTCTTCTACTCAAGCGCACTTTCTCGGCCACGGGCGCGAATCGCCAATTCATCAATGGCAGCCCGATCACGCTGCAGGGACTTAAAAACGTGGGCGATATTCTTGTCGATGTTCATGGCCCGCATGATCATCAATCGCTCCTGGCGACGGAAAAACAGGCTGAACTGCTCGATGCCTACGGCAAATTGGAGTCATCGCGCATGGCATGTGCGACGGCCTATCGCGCGTTGCGCGAGATTGAGCAGGAACGGGCATCCCTGGAGATAAGTGAAAGCGAACGCGAACAACGCCTCTCCCTTTTGCAACATCAAGTCCAGGAGATCGACTCGGCCCATCTTCAACCGGGCGAGGACGTGCGGGTGGAAAATGATTATCGCGCGGCTTCCCATGCGCAGCACATTCTGGAACAGGCGGGCATCATTACGAATTTGCTCAACGATTCGGAGGACGCCGTACTTTCACAGCTCGCGCAAGTCGAACGCGCACTTACCGCCTGGCAACGCATGGATGATTCCATCACGGATGCCGAGGGAATCAATCGGCAGGCCATCGCGCAATTACAGGAATTGCTTGAAACCGTGCAGGGGCGTGCGGAGCGAGTCGATCTCGATCCAGCCCAGTTGCGTCAGTTGGAGGATCGGCTCAATCTCGTGCAAAGTCTCAAGCGCAAATATGGCGGGACGGTGGAGAATGTGATGGCCTTTGGAGCGAAAGCTTCGTCTCAACTGGCAGCCCTGGAAGGTCGCACCGAATTTCTTGCGGCTTTAAATCAACGGGAGAAAACGGCAAAAGCCGCACTCGATAAAGTGGCCTCTGAACTTTCCAAGGCTCGTCGTAAAATCGCCGGGCCGCTTGGCGAAAAAATTTCACAGGAGTTACGCGCGCTCGGCTTTAACAAGGCGCTTTTTCAGATTGAGATTTCCTCAGCACCACAGACGGGCGCGTCGGGCGCCGATCACGTCGAATTTATCTTCGCGCCGAATCCGGGCGAAGCCTCCCGCCCCCTGCGCGCGATTGCTTCAAGCGGCGAAATGGCGCGGGTGATGTTGGCCGTCAAGACGACGCTGGCTGAAGTGGATGAAATCCCAATCCTGATTTTCGATGAGGTGGACGCAAATGTGGGCGGTGAAACGGCGTCCCAGGTGGGAAAGAAACTGCGCGGCCTGGGTCGTTCGCATCAGGTTCTCTGCATCACCCATTTGCCACAGGTCGCCGCACAGGGCCAAAATCATTTCGCGGTGGAGAAAAAAACGAAACAGAATCGCACCCTGACCGAGTTGACCAAACTGGAAGGCACGGCCCGGCAGCGGGAACTGGCGCGAATGCTCGGCAGTCAGACGGAAGCGTCGCTGGCACTGGCCAAAAGCTTGCTCGCGGAAGCCGGGGCATAAGCGTTGCTCTTGTTTTTTTACGAACAAGTGACTAGAACCTATCATCTCTTCCAACTATGAACATGTTTCGACACATACTCGCAGTGGCATTTCTCATATTCGGTTTTAGCCTTATGTTCGCCAAGCCCGATGAATGGCGGTGGCCCGACCTCGGCGGCCCTTACGTCGTGCAAGCCATCGGTTTTTGCGCCGATGCCCGCCCCTGGTCCTACATTATTTGCTTTGTCGTGGCGGTTGCGCTGTTCATGACGCGCAAGATTTACTAGACCCCTCACGGTTCCACATCGACGACGGTGCCCATCCGGACCATTTTGAGAACCTTCTCAGCGTTCCAATTGGCAAGTCGAAAACAACCGTGGGACTGCGTGCGGGAAATATTTTCAGGCTCGGGTGTTCCGTGAATGCCATAGCCGGGCAGGCTTAGCCCAACCCACGCCGTGCCGACCGGATTGCGCGGCCCCGGGGGAATCACCATTTTTTGCGTGATACCTTCACGTGCGGAAACATCCGGGAAGAGCGCCGGGTCAAAGGTGTAATCGGGATTGGGCACGATGGTCTTGACCATGAGCACACCGTTGGGCCGCTTGTTTTTATCGGCGGCGATGGAGCATGGAAAAAAAGCGATGACCTTGTTATCGGCATCAAGCGCTTCGATGGAAGTTTCCGAAAGGAGAATGCGGAGGGATGCAGCCTTGGGGATGCGCGCGGCGGGGAAAACTTTTGGGCCGATGATCTCGGTGCCGGCAACCAAGTCCTTTACGCCATGATTCAACGTTTTCAGATAACCGCGTGTACAGTGGAATTTCTCCGCCAACATTTCCCAGATTTCGTTGTAGCCAAGGCGCGTCGCGTGGCTTTTTTCCTTCCAGCTGGCTGGCTTGGGCATGATCGAGGCAACGTCCTCTGCCGTGACGGTGTAATTGAGAAAAGGTTCGCCGGGTTCGCCGATGGCTTCGCGTGTCGGTTGATCGAGAAATCCCGTGACGGATAGATCGTGACTGGCTTGAAATGCCCGCAACATCCGCTGGGTGCGCATCCCCTGGTCGCCATCGACAAAACCGCAAGAGAAGTGAAGACGTTCAAGCGCGACTTGATACGCGGCGATCCGCTCGGTATCGAGCTTATTGGGATCAAGCGGCAACGCACGGGCCGGCACGGAAGACGTGCCGTTGGAATTAGCCGCCGTGGCTGGCTGGGCGACGGGCGGTAGCGTTTCGTTCGTCGGTGATGGAGATGGAATATCTTGCTTCGCGGGCGCTGGCGCTATTTGAACCACGGCGGGAGGCGCTGGTTTTGGAATCGGAGGCGGAACAGGTGGAGGTACCGTCGGGGCTGTTCGCTCAACCAATTGTCCCGTTTCCTTCCCAACCTTATTCTGCAACCGGGTCAGGCGGTCTTCCTTGGGTGAAATTTTTGGAATGGGATGACTGACCTCATGCTTGGGTTGTTCGGCGGGATGCTCAAAATTTGCCAGGTAGGTTTTCACCCGGGGAAGTTCAACACACAAGGCGATGAGGGCGATCAACACCACCACAAGTATCCCAGCTATCCAATAGAGGGTGGGAGAATTTCCGTCTCCTTCTTTTGAGTTACGGGGGCGTTTGGGGCTTGGACGCGATTTGCGCCGGGGAGCGGCGTTAAGGCGGACGGGGCGAAATGGACCAGGTGCCATGCCTTGCTTAATGTTTCGAGTCGACTTCGCCCGCTTCGTGGTATTCCGCTTCGGTGTTCACTTCCCAACAATCGTAACGCTCACCCTGAATATTACGTGCCGCGAGCATGGCCGTCATCATCGAGTGATCCTGGTTATTGTAATGATGCATGCCGTTACGACCCACTGGTTGCAGGTTGCTGAACAGGCTGACCCAGGAACGAATGACCTTGAGGTGTTTTTGATATTCCTGGTCGTAAATCGGATAAGCCTTGGGCATCCGCACCACAAAGGCGTCTTTAACTTCGTCTTTCTCGATGAGGCCGATCTGCACCGCCTCGCCGATGGCGAGTTGCGCCAGGTCGTAATCACTGGCGGTCCATAAACCGTCGCCCTCGAAGCAGAAGTATTCCATGCCGAGGGAGGTCAGTTTCGGATCTGGCACCATGGCAGCGCTCCAATTCTTATAGTTTTGGACGCGGCCAACCTTGACCGTCGGATCGTGGATATAAATCCAGGTATCGGGGAAAACCTTGGCGCGATTAACAACGAGACAGACCGTGAGAAAATCGCGGTAACGCAATGCCTTGGCTGCGGCGATAACATCTTTCGGCGGAGGTGGGTCGAGCGAAAGCATCAGTTCCTTCAGCGGGATCGAGGAAATAAAATGGGTGCCTTCCTGCTGGAAAAATTCGCCCTGCAGATTGGTACCAGTGACATGCGTGACGCCGGTTTCGTCCCAATGAATGGTTTGAACGGTTCGATCAAGAATCACCTTGCTGCCCATCTCCGTGATTTTGACCGTGGCAGTCTCCCACATTTGACCCGGCCCCAAGCGGGGATAGAAAAAATTCCGGATGAGAGTCTTGGCTGTCGGGGCCGCTTTTTTTCCCTTGAAGGCGCTGATGATCGCCTCACGCAGGGAGAGACCCTTGATGCGCTGGGCGGCCCAATCAGCGCTGATTTCATCACACGAAATGCCCCAGACTTTTTCGGTATATGATTTGAAGAAAATCTGAAACAGGCGCTTGCCAAACCTGTTGGTGACCCACTGGGCAAAGGTCAATTCAGGCTTGATGGGAAAAAGACGGGCATGGATGTAGCTGAGAACAATACGAATCGTCTCGAAGAGACCGAGCTTCAGGAAGCTTTCCATCGCTTCAAGGGGATAGTTGAAATATTTCCCCTTATAATAAATTCGCGAAAGACGCGGACAATCAATGAAGTCATCGGGCATGATTTGCCTCCACACTTCATTGACTTCCGGTGATTGACTGAAAAAACGATGGCCACCGATATCGAATCGGAAATTCTCGGCCTGCACCGTTCGCGAGAGTCCTCCGACATAAACCGGATCAGCTTCCCACACGACGACTTCATGTCCCGCGCGCGCGAGTTCCCATGCCGCCGTTAATCCGGCAGGTCCTGCTCCCATGATGACAATTGGCTTGGCCATAAATAAGCACCCTAGTGTTTCGTCTCCTTGGGCTGTCGTCAAACTTAACCGTGAGTCTTGAACACCCCTGAAAAAACGAGACTGAGCTTATGAAAATAGGTCGCGGTACAGAGTACACACCGGAACCTGTCCGGCATTGAGGATAATATCCACCGCATCAAATCGGTAATGAATATCCTCGCGATTCAGAAGTTCCAGATAACGCCGGGCGGCATAGCGGAGGCTTTCCCGTTTATCGGCACCGATGGTTTCAACCGGACGCCCATGAGCATCACTGGCGCGGGCGCGGACTTCGACAAAAACAAGCACGTCCTTGCAGCGACAAATCAGGTCAATCTCACCGCGCGTGGTGCGATAGTTACGGTAAAGTACGCGATACCCTTTGCGGCTTAGGAATGCCGCCGCCACCCGTTCACCGTAAGCGCCGATTTCCTGCGTCGCGATCAGCTTGGGCGCGGGCGTAGTGTCGCACCGGTTTAAAAGATTGCCGATGAATTGCACAAGGGCCATGAAGGGTAAGGGCACGCGCGTGTTCCGGGGTTCCGTAGCCCTTATGATTCTCCAATCCGTAGCCGGGGTAAAGCACGGCGAGATCCCGCATGAGCCGATCCCTCGCGACCTTGGCAATAACCGAGGCAGCCGCGATGGAAGGACACCGGGCGTCGCCGTCGATCACCGTCACTTCTTCACAGGCAAAACCGGCTTTCTGGTTTCCATCAACCAGACACAACTGCGGCTGGGTACGAAGTCCCACCACAGCGCGACGCATGGCCAGAAGGCTCGCCTGCAAGATATTGTGAAGCTCGATTTCTTCCAGTGAAGCTATACCGATGGACCACTGGACTTCGGCATGCGTACACAAAAAATCGTTCAATTCCGTCCGGGATTCCGGAGTGATCTTCTTGGAATCGTTAAGATGGCGATGCTTGAGGCCATCCGGCAGGATCACCGCAGCAGCCATGACCGGCCCCGCCCAGCAACCACGCCCCACTTCATCGATCCCGGCGATAAGAGCCATTCCTTGGAAACGCAGTGTGCGCTCGAATTTCCAGTTGAGAGAGTTGCTCCGCTTTGCCATGGACATTGTGAATCTATCAGCAAAATCCGCATTGATCCATTCGTCATCCAGAGCCTATCGAAGGTTGACAGAGTAACCCGCCGGCGGTCATAAGACCGCCGTTCCAGTAAAAGACTGGCCGAGTTTTAGCTCTTGGCGGCGGCTTCCTTGTCAGCCTTGACCTTGCGGGCTGCGGAAGCTTTTTCCTTCTTGGCGACGGTCGCCTTGACGCGTTCCTTCACGAAGAGGGCTTCCTTGCCTTTGCGGCCACGGAGATAAAAAAGCTTGGAGCGACGCACCTGGCCTTCGCGTTCCACTTCGACTTTTTCAATGCGGGGGGAATTGATCGGGAAAATACGTTCGACACCTTCGCCATAACTGATGCGGCGAACGGTGAAGTTTTCATTCAGACCACGGCCTTTTTGGGCGATGACAACGCCGGCAAAGATCTGCACGCGCTCCTTGTCGCCTTCGCGCACACGCGTGTGGACTTTGACAGAATCGCCAACGCGGAATGGCACATGTTTTTTCAGTTGTTCGCCTTCGATTTTTTCGATCAGTTTCATAGGGGTCTTTGTATTGGGGGATTAAGCTTCGTTTAAAAGGTCGGGGCGCACCTGCTCGGTGCGGCGGCGGCTCTGTTCATGGCTCCATTCCTCAATTTTACCATGATGGCCGGAAAGGAGAATATCGGGTACGCGCCAGCCGCGAAATTCCTCGGGCCGGGTATATTGCGGGCCTTCGAGCCAGGGACGCTCGGCGCTGAAAGATTCCGATTGCGTGCTTTCTTCATTACCCACGACATTGGGCAGCAGTCGCACAACGGCGTCAATGACGACCAGCGCCGCCAGGGCACCGTTGGTGAGAACGAAATCACCGATGCAAAGTTCTTCATCGACGAGATGTTCGCGTACGCGCTCATCGACGCCTTCGTAATGGCCGCAAAAAAAAACGATCCGATCCAGCCCGGCAAGTTCGCGCGCCTTGGCCTGGTCAAATCTTGCTCCACCGGGACTGAGAAGAATAACCCGTCCGGGCTTGGCAGCCTTCGCCTGAACATCCTGAAGAGCATCAAAAATGGGTTCACACTTGAGCAACATGCCGGGCCCGCCGCCATAGGGCTTGTCATCGACGGTGTGATGCTTGTCGTGGGCATAGTCGCGTAATTGATGAAGTTGTATCTCGACCTGACCGGCGCGTTGGGCACGCCCCATGATTGAGGCATCGAGCGGACCGCTGAGGATCTCAGGGAAAAGGGTGATGACATCAATGCGCACAGTTGGAGCCTCAAGGATTTTCCACCACTTCCACGGCAAGATGCTCGCCGCTTTTATTGGCGGTGTTGATCAGGGAACGAATGGAGCCGATGGTACGCCCCCCTTTGCCGATGACCAGGCCGACATCGCTGGGATGAAGGCTGACGCGGTAGGAAGGCTTGGGGCTGCCGGACGTTTCGATAACCTGAACGTCGTCCGGGTTATCGACAAGACTGCGCACTACAAAATCGAGAAAGTGTTTCATGAGTGCGCACGAGTTTCCAGGTTAAGCCGTTACCTGAGCTTCCTTGGTCACCTTGGCCCGGGCCTTTTTAAGCAGGCTACGGACGGTGTCGGAAGGACGGGCGCCCAGCTTGATCCAATGATCGGCGCGTTCGAGCTTGACGGTCGAATTGTCGCCTTTCTTTTTCGGGTCGTAGGTGCCGATGAGTTCGAGGAATTTGCCATCGCGCGGGCTATGTTTGTCCGCCACCACGATACGGTAGTAGGGACTGTTCTTGGCGCCGTCGCGGCGGAGTCGGATGATCACTGCCATAATTATAGTTCTTTCTGTCTAACGCTTACTCATTAAATTGCGCAACATCTTGTCCGGGCTTCCACCGCGGGTGAGTCGCTGCATCATCTTCTTCATCTCTTCGAACCGATGCAAAAGTTCGTTGAGTTCCGTGACGCTGGTGCCACTGCCGCGTGCAATACGCTGGCGGCGGCGGGCGTTCAGAATTCCCGGGCGAGAACGCTCTTCGAGGGTCATGGAGCGAACCATCGCTTCAACCCGGCGAAGCGATTTCTCACCGTCGACCGAATCTGGCATCTTAGGCATTCCCGGAATCATGCCAAGCACATTTTGCAGGGGACCCAACTTGCGCACCATTTTGATCTGATCGAGGAAATCCTGCAGATCGAAGGAATTCTTTGCCATTTTTTCGCTAAGCTTCTCAACCGAGGCGGCATCAAATTCGGTCTGCGCCTTTTCGACCAGGCCCACCACATCGCCCATGCCGAGAAGACGTCCCACCAAACGCTCGGGTTGAAAAAGTTCGAGGGCATCAATCCCCTCCCCGGTTCCAAGAAAGCGAATGGGCATCTTGGTGATGCGTTGGAACGAGAGCGCAGCGCCACCTCGCGTATCGGCATCAAATTTGGAAAGAACCAGGCCGGTAAGTGGGACGCGGCTTTGAAAAGCCTGCGCGACTTTCACCGCCGTCTGGCCGGTGGCGGCATCGGCGACCAGCAGCGTTTCCTGCGGTTCCCATGTCTTGCCGACCATTTCCAATTCCGCCAAAAGCGAGTCGTCAACATCGAGGCGACCGGCGGCGTCAAAAATCGCCACTTCGGCACGCAGGCGTGTGACTTCCTCACGGGCAAGGCGAGCCACATTTTCGGGACTCTTCTCCCCGGGATAGGTCAGCACCGTGATACCGACCTGCTTGCCGAGAATCTGCAACTGCTCGATGGCCGCTGGACGGGCCAGATCGCCCGCCACCAGAACGACGTGCTGCTTCCGATTGCGAAACCATTCGGCAAGTTTGCCCGCCGTGGTGGTCTTGCCCGCGCCGTTCAAGCCGCAAAGCAGGATACGAAGAGGGCGATTCGGGGTCAGTTCCGTCTCCGTGCTCGAAAAGCAGGCCAATAGTTCATCGTGAATAATTTTCACGAACTGCTCGCCGGGACGAATGCTGCGCAGGACTTCCTGCCCGAGACATTTGGTCTTCACCTCTTCGCAGAAATCCTTCGCAACCTGGTAATTCACGTCGGCAGCCAGGAGCGCCAGGCGCACCTCGCGCACCGCGTCGGCGACGTTGCTTTCAGTCAGCTTGCCATAGCCGCGCAATGTCTTGAAGACGCCCTGGAGTTTTTCAGCGAGAAGATTAGTCACGGGAGGGACACTCTACCTATAATTTAGGAGCCTGTCATCCTGAGGTTGTTCCTGCGGGTGCATGTACCGGACAGCACGACATTGTCAGATATTATATGGAAGCAGTTGACATCAGCGTATCGGTGTATCACTGTATCACATGCGCACGACCGTAACCTTGGACGATGATGTTTACCAAGCCGTCTCCACCTTATCGCGAAGCTCGGGACTCTCCCTGGGCAAGGTGCTTTCCGAAGTGGCGCGACGGAGTCTCCAACCCAAGCCAATTAAAATAAAAAAGAACGGATTTCCAACCTTCGATGTTCCGCCCGGCACTCCGATGATTCCTGGAAATTTGGCGCAAAAAATCTGGGACGAAGAGAGCTTGGACTAGAGTGAAAGCTCTTTTGGATGTTAATTTTCTAGTCGCATTGGCGTGGAAACAACATCAGTTCCATCCCGCTGCCACGCATTGGCTTGAAAAGCATGAAAGCCTGGGTTGGGCTACCTGCGCAATCACGCAACTCGGCTTTATTCGACTTTCCAGCCAACCTTCCATTTTTGGATCCCAGGCAAAAACTCCAGAGCAGGCGAGACTACTCCTAGGCCATTACATCTCCCGCAAGGATCATACTTTTTTCTCGACGCTCCCCACTCCGAGCGAGTGTGCCGAATTTTCTAAAATCATAGGTCCTAATAAAGTGACGGACGCTTACCTGCTGCATGTGGCGCACCATCATCATGCGAAATTCGTGACCTTCGATCAGCGGCTGGCCTCTCTCACTTCAAACAAAAACCTGGTCGAAATTGTGGTGCCTTCGATTTCCGGCGGATAACCTTGCAACGAAAAAACATTGCCGCTGACGGATTTGCGGGTAGTGTAAATGGCTTACCAAACGCATGAATTCAACTGATACAATCGAGGTGGAGGGCAAGGTGATGGTCATTCTGCCCGGCACTATGTTCCGGGTGGAACTGGATAACAGCAAGCACGTTGTGCTGGCCCACATTTCGGGCAAGATGCGCAAGCGTTTCATCCGCCTCACCCCCGGTGACCGCGTAAAAATGGAAATGTCGCCCCACGACCTGACCAAGGCGCGTATCGTTTATCGTCTCGATTCCAAATCGTATCCTCCCCGCGCCGTTGTTTAGCGGCTGCTTCGTCTTGCGGGCTTCCGGATAATAGAGCATCGTCCTTCCATGCCTTCTTTTGATGTTGTTTCCGAAGTCGATATGATGGAAGTAAAGAACGCGCTGGACCAGGCGCGCAAGGAATTGGCGAACCGCTTCGATTTCCGCGAGGCGAAGGCCGAGATCATCCTCGAAAAAGATTCGATCCAACTAAGCGCCATCGATCAATTCAAGATCACCGCCCTGGAGGAAATCGTCCTCGGCAAACTGGCCCGGCGCAACGTGAGCCTGAAAAACATCGAGCGCAAGGATGCCGACATCTCCCCGCTCGGACATGCCCGCCAGGAATTAAAACTCAAACAAGGCCTTGAGACCGACATCGCAAAAATCATCTGCCAGGCGATCCGCGATACCAAATTAAAGGTCCAGACGCAAATTCAGGATCGGCAAATTCGCGTCACTGGCAAAAATCGCGACGACCTTCAGGAAGTCATCACCGTGCTCCGTGGCAAGGAATTTTCGGTCGCGTTGAACTACACCAATTTCCGCGCGTGAAACACTGGATGGTCAAGTCTGAGCCGGAAGCCTATTCCTTTGCGCAATTCCGCAAGGACAAGACGGCCGCTTGGACGGGAGTGCGAAGTTTCGCGGCCCGCATTTTCCTGAGAGCGATGGAAAAGGGCGACGAGGTCTTCTTTTACCATAGCGTCACTGAAAAGGCGGTGGTCGGTCTTGCCACGGTAATTAAGACAGCCTATCCCGATCCGACGGTGGAAGCGGATGAGAAAGGCGATTGGGTCTGCGTTGAACTCAAAGCGGGCAAAGCTCTGCCTCGCCCCATTACCCTGGAGGAAATCAAGGCGCATCGTGATCTGAAAAATCTCCCCTTGATCCGCCAATCGCGTCTTTCGGTGTTACCGCTTACCGACGCGGAAGCAGCCACGTTGCGACGACTCGGTGGTCTTTAAAAGGATACCCGCCCCTCTCCTTGTTATTATTCGGAGCTTTGTTATATAGCTAACCCATGATGACCACTGGTTTCGGATATTTTCGTCGGGTAATTGGCGTTTTCGCCATCATTTCTCTCTCGCTGGCTCACGCCCAGGAACCGGCAAAGAATCCCCCGGC
>JABDGH010000028.1 GCA_013286145.1 Verrucomicrobiota bacterium | reverse complement strand
CTACCCAAATATCTCGGCGATGTGCGGGGTCTCGACATCAAGCATATCGGCTATTTTGCCTGGATTCCGTATGCGTTTGCCGGCGCGGGCAGCCTGATGTCGGGCATTTTCAGCAGTTTTTTACTGCGCCGCAATTTCAGTGTAAACCAGACGCGCAAGATCGCACTGGGCGTCAGCGCCATGTTGTTGCCGATGTCACTCTTCATCGTGGCGGCGCCGTTGAATTTCGTGATCGTTTTCTTCAGCATGGTCATGTTTGGGCATCAATTTTTTGCATCCGTCGTGCAGACACTCCCCACCGATCTTTTTCCCTCCAAGGTCGTTGGTTCAGTCGGAGGACTGCTCGGCTCAGCGGGCTCTTTTGGTGCCATGCTCTTCAGTCTGCTGGTCGGCTGGCTTATCCACCACCATGGTTACGGCCCGGCATTTATCATCGCGGGCGTATTGCACCCGCTGGCTTTCCTCATTATTCTCGCCAGTGTCAGACGCATCGCGCCTCTCACCTTGAACCATCCGGCACGACTTTTTTAAAAACCAAATCCATTACATCCCATGAGACTATCCATGATCGTCAATCCGTTCACTGAGCGGAATCTCCAACTCGCAGCCCAAGTGGGCGTGACGGACATTGTCCTGACCTATCCAGGCCCCGGCCTGGAGCCGCTACTGGCAGCGAAGAAGCTGGTCGAATCGTGCGGACTCCGCCTGACTCACCTTGAGCGAAAAATTCCTCATCTTAAATTTGTCCACAACCTGCCCGGACGCGACGGACAAATCGCCGACTTCAAAAAACTTATCCGCAACATGTCGGAAGCCGGGATGGAAGTGCTCTGCTACAACTGGATGCCGGACGAAGACTGGCAACGGACAAGCTGCACCGTGCGTGAACGCGGCGGCGCGCTGGTCACGGAGTTCAATCTGGCGCATGTCGGACGTAACGTCACCGATGCCGATGGCCGCCCCCCCACGCCGACACCAGCGGCAAAGTTGTGGGAGAATCTCGAGTATTTCCTCAACGAAGTCGTACCCGTCGCCGAAGAAGCGGGGATCAAGCTCGCCCTTCATCCTGACGATCCACCACTCCCTGAACTGCTTGGCCAACCGCGAATCATCATCTCGAACGAGGCCCTGCGTCGCGTGGTTGACCTGGTGCCAAGTCCTTCAAATGGCATCTGCTATTGTGTCGGCTCGCTTCACCCCGCCGGTGTCGATGTGTTGGCGGGTATCCGTTCGCTTGCCGATAAAATTTTCTTCTTCCATGCGCGCAACGTCCGCGGCACAGCTGAACATTTTGTCGAGACGTGGCACGACAACGGCGAGATCGATATGCCGGCGGTCTTCCGTGCGCTCAAGGCAGCCGGTTACCGCGGCACACTCCGTCCCGACCATGCCCCGTCCATGGCTGGCGAGACCAATGAAACACCCGGTTACGAAATGCTGGGACGCCTCTTCGCCGCTGGCTACCTGCGTGGCCTGATGCAGACAGCCTAACGATTATAACTATGACTACGCACTCTCTTTCAAAGTTGGCTAAAAATTATTTTAAGCCGCTTGCTTTAACCGCAATCACTTTTCTTTTTTTCCTGTCACCCCATCTGCGTGCCGATGAACCTCCGGTTATTCCGGTCGGCCTCGATTCCTACCGGATGTGGGATCATTGGGCCGATCAACGCATTGGCGTCCGGGCTTATATGCGAAGCACATATGACCGTGGCGGTGGAAATAGCGACGCGGCCAATTATCTTTTCCAGACGGCTGACGACTTGAGTGTTCCGCTGGATGTCGAGGGATCGGGCATCCTCTATTTTTGCCGTTACAACCACTGGCATGGAAGCCCCTGGCATTACATCGTGGACGAAACCGATCACATCATCCAGGAGGGAAGCTTCCCGAAAGTAGAAGGAAGAATCCCGGGGGGTCCGAGCGAATTTATTCCGGGAAAAGCTTTTCCTGAACCCATGGCCTACACCTGGAATACCACTAAAGGGGCCGATCTGATCTGGACTCCCATTCCGTTCGAAAAATCGTTGAGGCTGGCCTACGGGCATACTCATTACGGCACGGGCTATTTCATCTACGACCAATTTGTGGCCGGAACGAAGCTTTCCAGCCCGATCAAGGCTTGGGATGGCGAAACGCCTCCCGATCAGGATGTGCTCGACCTCATCAATCGCTCTGGAACGGATCTTCTTCCCAAGGCTGGCTCAACGGAAGCCTCTGATTTAACCGATGGCAACGGCAAGGTTTCCATCCCAAAAGATGGTGCTGTTTCCGTCACCGATCTTTCCTCAGGACCGACCATGCTGCGCGAGATCAGTTTTTCCGTGCCTGCTTCCGATGCCATCGCCTTTGGCCGGACGCAGCTTCGTATCACCTGGGACAATCGCACAGAACCTTCGGTCAATGCGCCAATAGCCCTCTTTTTCGGCGCGGGTACTCTTTTTAACCAGAAAAAAAGCGAATATTTGGTAAAGGCTTTCCCGGTTCACATTCATTTCACGAATGACCGGGTCGAACTGGCCTGTTATTTCCCAATGCCCTTTTTTAAATCGGCCCGTATCGAATTGGTCGGCAACGGCGAAACGCCGATCAACGAAGTGAAGTGGAACGTAAGATATGCCGCTTATCGTGATCCGCCGAATCACGTCGGCTATTTCCATGCCACCTATCGAGACCACGGACAGCCTGAAAGGGGCAAGGATTTGGTTCTGCTCGATACCCGTGGAACAGAGGGCAGCACCGATTGGTCGGGAAGTTTTATCGGGACTTCCCTTATCTTTTCCCAGAACGGCAACCTGGAGACCTTGGAAGGTGATCCCCGATTCTACTTCGATGATAGCCTGTCACCGCAAGCCCAGGGAACCGGTACCGAAGAATGGGGCGGTGGTGGTGATTATTGGGGCGGGACAACCATGACCCTTCCGTTCGTTGGACATCCCGTTGGTGCCCATAGCCTCAAACAAGCCGTCAACGACGACGACAAAATCGAGTCAGCTTACCGCTTTTTGCTGGCCGACCTGATGCCCTTTGGCAAAAACGCCGTCATCCAACTTGAACATGGTGGATATGACAATTCCCAGGAACATTATAGCACGGTAACCTACTGGTACGGCTTACCGGCGGCCTCCCTGCTCAAAACGGATGAATTAAAGGTTGGCGATTCCGAGAGCGAAAAATCCCATGGCTACGCCTCTCCCGAGGCTTCCGAGCCTTACAAAATTACTTCGTGCTACGAGGGAGGGGTCGATTCCTCCATTCCGCCGCTCAGCACGGATACCGGTCGCAAGACAACGGGTACCTCGGAATTCACCCTGAAGCTCGATCCGTCGAATTTGGGCGTCATGCTGCGCCGCAAACTCGATTACACGTTCGCCAATCAACGAGCTGAAGTCTTCCTCGCCGATGCCATGGATACGGATAAAGCAGTATCGGAATCGGCCTGGAAACCGGCGGGCGTCTGGTACACGCCAGGATCAGCAACGTCGGTGCATTCCGACCCGAGTAAAGAACTGGGCCCGGCGAAACATGAGGCCAGAACTTACAATCGCGCCTTTTGCGATGATGAATTCCTCCTGCCCAAAGACCTGACCACAGGACGTTCCGCCATTCGAGTCAGGATCAAATTCACTCCGGTTCACATACCCCTTTATTCAGGCTATGCCGAAAAAGAACTCGCCTGGAGCGAAATCCGTTATGACGCCTATAGCTATGTGATGCCCAATTTTACTCTCGAGGTAAAAAAATAGACCTTGCTCCCCTTCGATTCCTCAGCAGTTGCACAACTCGCCAGGGAATGATAATTATCCATCCATGAGCCACACATCCTCCGACTGGGAACGCCAGTTTATCGAGCTTTTCAATCAGTCCGCCGAGAAATACCGCCAAGGCCACGAAAAAGTCGATGGTTTCGTCGATGCCAAGGGTCTAGAGTTCCTGAAATCGATCGGCCATACCGAGCAGGAGTTCTTCGATTTTGTGGAAGATTACGTGAAAAGCGGCAATCCGACCCCCGAGGTCTCTCTCAAGATCGCCGCCGTGCGTCGCGACTATTTTCTTCAGGAACAAAAGGGGAAAACCTCATCCCATCTCATTTCGGTGGATAAGTTGCCTTCCAAGGACGCAGCCGTCGAGGGCATTGGCTGGCTGCCCCGAATCATTCCGAAAGCCGAAGCCAAGTTACGTGGCGAGATGCCGCCTGAGTTGATGTTTGGCTGCGGTGGAGACCGTCATTTCTTCCACACCCACCAGATTGATGCCTCTGAATTTCTAAAAAAAGTCTGGAACGCCAAAGGCAACCAGTCTGAAATCGTCTCCTGGGTCAAAGCTAACAGCAAAGCCTAGGCAGATCGAGGCTGCTTCTCTGCCCACCATTTACTAAAACACTCAAAAATCAGCTTTTGGACTATTTAATTTTTTAGTGTTATTTATATTGGCTTAGTTGGGCATTTTCAGTAGGTTACGCGGGAAATGAAACTTTTCCTGAGAAGTATTGTCTTTTTCGGCATTACCAGTTTTACACCACTCGCTTTCGCCCAGATTGACGCATGGACTAATCAAATTACCGATAATACTTTTGATACAGGCTCTAATTGGACGACCGCTCTCGCTACAGGAACTGTTCCCGGAGCCGCAAACACCGCTTTTATCTACCCGGGATTTACCGCCGTAGCCGATCCAGCTATACCAACTATTTTTCTTGCTCCAAATGGGTCATTAAACATCACCATCGGCACACCGAATAACCAGAGCGTTCAAGGCCTCATTATCAGTAGTGATTTTGTGCAAAATAGCTTTAACGGAACCGTAAATCTCAATTTTACTGGGGGGAGCGCCCTGACTGTAGGAACAAGTGGCGCTGAAATCCTCGGTGGAGCTACCTTGAATTATGCGGGCAACTTTCAAATGTTATCTGGCCTTCTGGTCATCGGTTCTGATGTCAGCTCCCTTGATCCGGGTCAAGTGACAGGTTCAGGCGTACTTAATATAAGCTCCGGCACATTCAATCTCGATAGCGCAAATACCTCCTTGATCGTTGGCGTGGATACAGCTGCCACCTCGGGTACCGTCGTCCAGGGCAATGCCCTCGCCAATACCAGTTCAACCGTCACCACCGGACAATTTTTGACCGTTGGCGCCAACGAGATCAATGGCAGCACAGGTGGAGTCGGCACCTACTCGCTAACGGCAAGCTCAATCCTCAATATCGGCACGCCCGGCACCCCTCAATCTGCCACCTATACGGTCGAAATCGGCGCTGATGCCGGCACCATAGGCACACTGAATATCACTGGCAACAGCACCCTGAGTGCCGTCAATCCCAACACTCTCATCGAGTTGGGAGGAAGTACCGGCGCGACGGGCACATTAAACCAGACAGGAGGAACTTTTACGGCAGGATCTTCCACAACGTTCCTTGTCGGCAACAATGGCGCAGGTACTTATAACCTTTCAGCTGGAAGCGCAGATTTTGCCAACGGATTTACGGTTGGAAATCAGTCGGGTTCCCAGGGTGTCGTTAATCAAACTGGCGGCACGCTTACCGCAGAAAATATCGTGATCCTTGGTAGTTCTGGAACCGGAACCTATAATCTCAGCAATGGAACCGCCACCTTTAATAGTGGTGGGTTTGTGGGAGCAGCGAGCACCATCACCCAGACGGGCGGCACCATGATCATCACCACGGGGCAAGCTCTTGATCTCAATTTTGCGGGTAGTGTCTATAATCTGAACGGCGGTACGCTAAATGTAGATGGTGATGGCATCTTTACCGGACTCATTACCGCTGGTGGTGGAACCCTGAATTTTGGAGGAGGCACCTTACAGCCGTTGGGAGGAGATCTGGTTGATCCCCTCGATGGCACGGTTACCGGAACCTCCACACTCGATACCACAGCACATAACATCACGATCAATGGAAATTTAAGCGGCACGGGTGGCTTCACCCTCATCGGAAATCAAACCGTTACCCTCAATGGTGCGAATACCTTTACGGGCCAAATCAACGTCAACGGTGGGACGCTTCAAGCCGGTGTGGGTAATCTCAACAACAATTCGATTGCCATCGGGTCTTCCGGCACATTTGATCTCACTCCAGTGAACGCCATCGACACCTTTGGCGGAGCCATCTCTGGCTCAGGAAATTTCATCACGGGTGCCAACACGGTCGTCCTCACACAAACGGTAAACTTCACAGGAACCACGAGCATCGGCGCGACGGGAACCCTTGAGGCCGCCAACGGCTCTTTCGGCGATATCAATGGAGCGGGAAGTAACTTTATTGTCGGAGGCACCATACCCGGCACGGTTAATTTCACCGGAAATAATTCCTTCACGGGAAGCACGACGATCAATCCCGGGTTCACGCTGATGGCCAACAATCTCTCCGGGTCTGTGGCCAATGCGGGTACCATCGGCTCAAATCTTTCACTTCCGGGATCTCAATCTTCCACGTTTACGATTGGTAGCGACTTTAATTCGACGAATACCTTCGTCGTCCGCACCAATGGAAGCGTCACCGATCTCTACACAGTCGGAGGCGTGAGCAACCTGAGCGGAACGGTTACCCTGATTGGTGCTGGTAACATTACCAACCACGTCATTGTCAGTTCCACCGGCGCGATGGACACCAGCGGTTTGACTCTTTCTGTCGGGGGTTCTCATCTTCTCTTCAATGCAACGATCCAACAAGTCGGCAACGACCTGGAACTCACGACCGTTCAAACACCTCTCGCAAGTTTTGCCGTTACTCCCAATCAAATGGCCGTTGCCGGAGCGATTGATTCCATTCTCCTCGCTCCGCCCCCCAGTTTTAATCCTGTTGGCGTCGCGCTCAATAATCTCTCGGCCGCCCAGCTTCCCGTCGCGCTCGACCAACTTTCCCCTGAAAGCCTGCAATACGCGCGCAATATCGCATTCCAGAACTCCACCTTCCTTGTTCAACACATCAATGGACATTTGGCCGATCTTCGCAGCGGTTATTCCGGCCTTGATACGAACGGACTTGGCTTTGTCATGCCCGGCTTTGAAAGCGGCCTTGGCCGCACCCTGGAGTCACTTCTCGCCTACAACGCCCCTGCCCCCAACGGCGTTAATTATTATCCCTCCGACGATGACAGCATTTCAGACTCAGGAGCGAACAGCGGCACTATCTCCGATAGCCCAAGTCCAATGGGTAGGGCCTCCCGTTCCTCTTCCAAACCCTCGGTTAATGGTGCCCGATTCAGTGAGTTTATCAGCGGTGATCTCGTCCTGGCCGACATGAATCGAAACCAGAGCGCAGCCTACGCTCCTCCTTCAAAGGCCAGTTACACCGCGGTCGATGGAACGGCGGGTATCAGCTTCCGCATGACCAACAATCTGGCCGCCGGTGTTCTCCTCGATTATAACCATACCGAAGCCAAGACCGATTCCAACGGCAGCCGCACCAAGGTCGATACCGTTTCGCCCGGACTTTTCGGCACCTTTTTCCAGGGTGGTTTTTACGCCAATGGCCTCTTGTCCTATGGCTATAATAGCTACTCCAACACCCGCAGCATCGCTTTCCTGGGAAGCACCGCGACAAGCTCACCCAGCGGCAATCAATACGTCGGCAATCTCGACGTGGGTTACGATTTCCACCCCGATCATAACTGGGCTCTTGGACCAACCCTCGGTGCCACCTACACCCATCTGGATATTTCCTCCTTCGACGAAACTGGCGCTGGCGCTGCAGACCTCTCCGTTAAAAGTCAAAGCGCGGACAGTTTCCGCAGCCGTCTTGGCGCGCATGTCGTCTATCAGGCCCAGGCTCATTCCATTCTCTTTCAACCCAACTTTACCCTCGCCTGGCAGCACGAATATCTAGACAGCTCCTCCGGCATCACGAGCCAGTTCAGCGTCCCGGGAAGCACCCCCTTTACCATCCAGACAGCCGCGCCCGCCCGCGACAGTGCCTTGATCGGGTTTGGCTCGACTGCGATACTAAATAATTCGATGACCCTGTATCTCAATTACCTCGCCAACGTGGGCGTTCAGGATTATTTCGCCCAAAGTGTCGAAGGCGGCTTCAAAGCGAGATTTTAATCTCCCGGAGAACAAGTTCGTCGCACACTTGCGGCGTACAGTTGGCGGCCATTCATCTCCGGGCAACGGATCGCGGTGATCTTGTCTATTCTCCCTTACTTTGACACGCTGCTACTCGATCCATCCCTGCTTTTGAAATGAGTTCGCCCTCCACGCCGCAACAAGTCGATGTCGTCGTCGTGGGAGGTGGAGCGGCGGGAATGATGTGCGCCGCTATTGCCGGTCAGCGCGGGAAGCGGGTCGTTCTTTTGGAACGCAACGAGCGTGTGGGTAAAAAAATCCAGATCTCGGGAGGTGGCCGATGCAATTTCACCAATCTCCACACCGAGGCTGGGAATTATCTTTCGGCCCAACCCGATTTTTGTAAATCGGCGCTCGCTCGTTACACGCCGCATGATTTTATCCGCCTGGTGGAAAGCCACGGCATCGCTTATCACGAAAAAAAACTGGGGCAACAATTCTGCAATACTAATTCCAGCAAAATCACCGGGATGCTGCTGGACGAGTGCCTGAAAGCGCAGGTTCTTCTTCAAACTGATTGCCGCGTTTCGTCCATTCGCCGGACAGATCAATTTGAGATTGAATCGAATCTTGGCCGTTGGGCGTGCGCCTCGCTGGTCATTGCCACTGGCGGTCTCTCCTTTGCAAAACTTGGCGCAACCGATTTCGGCTATAATGTGGCGAAACAATTTGGACTGACCGTCACGGAACTTCGTCCGGGACTGGTTCCCCTCACCTTCACCTCCGAATATCAGGCCGCCCTGGCAGACCTGAGCGGCATTTCGATCCCGGTCACAATCCGGCATCGGGGACAATCCTTCACGGAAAATCTGCTTATTACCCATCGCGGTTTTAGCGGCCCGGCCATTCTCCAAATTTCATCTTATTGGCGCGAAGGGGAAACGCTCGAAATTGATCTTCTTCCCGGCCAAAGCGGCACGGCCTTTTTGCAGAATCATGAGCAAACCGGCCATACGCTGGAGCAGGCGCTCCGCACCCAATGGCCGGAACGCTTCGCCAAAAAATGGTCTGACCTCATATCGGCCTCCCGCCCGCTGGCGCAACTTTCAGGCTCCAAAAAAAGTGAAATCGGAGCGATGCTTAACGCTTGGAAAATACCCTTTGCCGGAACGGAAGGCTATCCCAAGGCCGAAGTTACCCTGGGAGGGGTTGCCACCTCGGAACTTTCATCCAAGACGATGGAAGCGCGCCGGGTTCCTGGACTCTATTTCATCGGCGAGGTTGTCGATGTCACCGGCTGGCTCGGCGGCTATAATTTTCAATGGGCCTGGTCATCCGCTCATGCCGCAGGACAAGCTGTCTAGATGCCTGTCTAGGTAATCTTACTTATTATATCGGCGTAACAACCGGGCTTTTTGCTCGGGAGAAAGGGCCGATTTCTGCACTGCGGCCGCACCGTTGACTGGATCTGTTTGCATCCATCGCGTTAGGATATAGTTGACCTGCGATTGGCGTGTATTGGGATCGGTGATGGATTCCGCCCACTGATCGGCACGATCCGGATCGGCTTCAAAAATCTGGTTACTAAACGACCTGACCGCCGCATCCCGAGAACCACCTGAAGGAAGTTGCGTCAGCCAGTTGGCCGCTTGCACAGGATCATTATTGGCCCAATTACTGGCAATGTTGGAATAGGCATTATTTTTCTGCTCGTTATCGGGAAATCCTGCAATCCACTGGGCTGCCGCTGCGGGATCACTATTGGCCCAGTTGGCCGCGACAGAACCCATCGCATTCTGCCGTGCAGGCCCATCCGGCATCGATTGAATATACCCGGCTGCGCTCGTCGGATCACTCGATGCCCACTGGGAGATGACATTGTTAATGGCGTCATTCCTGCCACTTCCATTCGGGAGTTGGTTGGCCCAATTCATGGCAGTAGCTGGATCCTGGGAAGCCATCTGGCCGGCAACGGCATTGATGAGACTATTTTGACCCTGGCCGGGTGGCATCGATGCAATGTAAGCCGATGCCGAAGTAATATCATTATTCGCCCAATTGGAAGCGATGCGTGAAATAATCTGATTTTTGGCTGCATCGTCAGGAAGACTTTTCACCCAATCCACGGCAGCCGAAGAATCATTGCCAAACCACTGATCGGTTACATTTCCTAAAAAATTATTTCGTCCATTGCCGGGTGGGAGAGATTCTCCGTAGGTGGCAGCCGCTTTCGGATCGGTTTGGGCCCATTGGCCTGCAATATTTTGCAGGGCATTATCCTTAGCCTGGCCTGTTGATTTATTCACCAAATCCAAGGCCGCATTGATATCGGTTTGGGCCAATTGCGAGATAATGGAACTCATGATGTCGTTCCTTGCCCTCCCCGGCGGCAAGTTCTCCGCGTAAGCTGCTGCCGCTTTCGGATCGGTCTGGGCCCATTGACCTACAACATTTCGCTGGGCATTTTCCCTGGCCTGACCTGTTGATTTATTCACCATATCCAAAGCCGCATTGATATCGGTTCGGGCCAATTGCTGGGCGAGGGAATCCATGATCTCATTCTTTGCCCTCCCCGGCGGCAAGGTATCCGCATAGGCGGTGGCCGCTTTCGGATCGGTTTGGGACCATTGACTTACAATATTTCGCTGGGCATTTTCCTTGGCCCGGCCCGTTGATTTATTCACCAAATCCAAGGCCGCATTGATATCGGTTCTGGCCAATTGCTGGGCGAGGGAGTCCATGATCTCATTCTTTGCATTCCCCGGCGGCATGTTCTCCACATAAACTGCGGCCGCTTTCGGATCGGTCTGTATCCATTGATTGGCGACGGATCGCATGGCGTTATCCTTTGTCCGGCCCGGAGCCGATTTATTCACCAAATCCAAGGCCGCATTGATATCCGTTCGGGCCAATTGCTGGGCGACGGAATTCATGATGTCGTTCTTTGCGTTCCCCGGCGGCAAGGTATCCGCATAAGCCACGGCTGCTTTCGGGTCGCTCTGTCCCAAGTTGGAAATGATCTGCTGCAAGGCGGAATTCTTGGCTTGAGAGGGTGGGAGATTTTGCACCCAGGCTAAAGCAGCCATGCTATCCCGTTGTGCCCACTGGAATGCTGCATTTTGAATCATGTTATTTTTTTGGGAATTAGTGGGAAGTGTGTTGATGTAATCGATGGCAGCTTTCGGATCGTTCCCCGCCCATTGCATGGTAATTTGCTGCAAGGTCTGGTTCTTGGACTCGGAAGCGGGAAGGTTTTGTATCCAGGCCAAAGCGGCGGGGGCGTCGCTTTGCCCCCACTGGGTTGCCACACTCCGCATCAAGTTATTTTTCTGCTCACCAGCCGGCTGAGCGGTAACGTAATCGATGGCGCTTTTCGTATCACTGGAAGCCATATTGCTGATTATGTTTTGCTGGGCTTGATCGCGCATTTTACCCGCTGGCAACTGATTCATCCAGGCCATGGCCGCTTTCTGGTCTTTCTGGATCAGCGTGACGGCCATCGCTGAAGCGGCATTCATGCGCTGTTGTTCATTGGGAAGCTTAAGAAGCGCTTGCGTGGCCTGGTCAATATCCTTGTCAGCCCAGTGTGAAAAGATGGGGTAGATTCCATCTCCGCCAAAAAAACCACCAAAACCACCCATCTGACTCTGACGAACACCTCCTGTACTCTTCACGCTACTGGCAAGTTCGAGCGCGCGCGCGGGATCCTGCTGGGCCATTTGATTCACGATGGACATGATGGCTGAGTCACGCTGTAGTCCCTTCATGCCCTTGGCGAATTCCAAGGCATGATCCGGATCCTGCTGGGCCATTTGATTGACAACAGACATCACTGCCCCGTCGTGTTGTTGTCCGCTCAGGCCTTGAGCGAGTTCCATGGCATGATTGGGATCTTTTTGAGCTATTCCGTTAATCACCGCCATGATGGCTGAATCGCGTTGTTGTCCCGCAGGTAATTCCTGGGCCTGGCTCATGGCTCCTGATGGGTCGCGAGCAGCCAAGGAACTATAGACGCTGGGAATCATCATACTCGTGATCTCAGGACTTTGTTTTTTGCGTGTCTCGGCCAAGGCTCCCTTGGGATCGACCTCCACCCATCGTCCGATTAAAATCGATAATGCCTGATATTTGTTACCGCTTGGCAGCAATTGCGTCTGGCGGACGACCTCCGGGATATCTTCTGCGCGAATGCCGTCCGCGTACGCCGTGATCTCCCTTATCTGGCGATAGGGGTTTGTCTCCTTGATCATGGAGGGTAGATCGCCGGAATCGACCGTAGGCTGGCTCGATGCATTCGGGCTGGAACCATTTTGTCCAGTGTTGGCAACATTTCCCGGTTTGGGCCATGAATAAGGCTCAGCAGGAGCCGAATTGAAAGGTGTCGCGATGCTTCGTATCTCAGGCGCAAAGAAACTACCGGCGGCAACACCAAGCCCCAGAACAACAACCAATACGAGAACGTAACTCAAATTTTTCATGAAAAAACACTCCCCTATTGTTTGACTGGAATGAGCCTCGCAGATTGCACGGATCGGAGCAACAGCCATTCCGAGAGTCCAAAGTCAGAGTGTACCGCCGATAGCCGTTAGAGATATTGCAATCATGACATCTGATGCCTACTGTTCGCCGTTATGACGATGCGGACGATCTTCTTCCTTTTGCTTTCATCTTTTTTTGCAGTGTTAAGCGCTCCGGCTGAAACTTTGACTTATCCCGATCTGGTCGAGCGAATGATCGACTTGAAGCAACTCTCCAAGTTGCCACCCGAAGGCGAAAAGACTTCGCTTGCCTCCAGCTATGACCGCAAGAGCCAGTACGACGCCGCCAATGATAAATATATCGATTGGAGCGCCAATCAGGATGGCAGCGGTCTCGTTCGTCATGAGGGCGACAAGAGCGTCCTGGCAGAGATCACCGGGCCCGGCTGTATCTGGCGCACATGGTCCGCCACCGCAAATGATGGCCACGTCAAGATCTACCTCGATGGCGCGGAGACGCCCGCAGTCGATCTGCCCTTCAAGGGTTACTTTGATGGCAAGACCGCGCCGTTTAACCGACCCAATATTGTCTATATACCGTCACCCGATGCGCATGGTTTCGACAATTACACCCCGATGCCATTTCAGAAATCATGCAAGATCGTCGCCGATGCAGGCTGGGGTCAATTTTACCAGTTTACCTATACCCAGTTTCCCCCGGGAACTGTTGTCCCCACCTTTAAGATGGATCTTTCACCTGCCGATTCCGCCGCGCTTGACCACGCCAATCAAATTCTGGGCCAGTGCGGCCAGAATCCGACAGACCCGCAGCCGGATACAAAAACGGAAAGCAAAGACGTCACGGTGGACACGGGCAAGACTTCAACTGTGGCGGACTTGACTGGCACCGGGGCCATTACGGCGTTGAAAGTGAAACTCGATTTGCCTAAAGACAGGGAGACACAGCGTGTCCTTCTGCGCCAATTGACCGTCAGCATCACTTGGGACGACGACAAGGAACCATCAGTCTGGTCACCCTTGGGCGATTTCTTTGGTTTCGTCGGTGGCGCAATGAATTATCAATCCCTGCCGCTTGGTTTGATGGAAGACGGCACGTTTTACAGTTACTGGTACATGCCGTACGCCCGGAAAGCCCACATTGAGGTAGGTAACGATAGTTCCGATACCGTCAGTATGAAGTGGGAGATTACTCACACGTCGCTGGACTCTGTCTCCGGGCTGGCCCGCTTTCACGCCAAGTGGCATCGCGATATACCGCTTGAGCGGGCCGATCGTGACCTGGATTGGACACTCCTGAAGACGCAGGGCCAGGGTCGCTACGTGGGGACGCATCTTCATGTCTGGAATCCCAGAAGCAGTTGGTGGGGTGAAGGTGACGACAAGTTCTTTGTCGATGGCGAGAAGTTCCCCTCCACTTTCGGCACGGGTTCGGAGGATTACTTCGGCTACGCCTGGAGTTCCGGCGCAACCTTCTCACGTCCCTATCACAATCAGCTTTTGAGCGAATGGAACGGCCACATTGATGATAACCGCTGGCATATTTCCGATTCCGTTCCGTTCCAAAAATCATACGAAGCTTCCATCGAGAAATACTTTGGCAATAACCGACCCACCCTCTATGCAACTGAGGTTTTCTGGTACCTGGCTTCCGGCGGCACCGATCCCTACGGGGCGCTTCCGATCACGGATCGGATCGGCTATTGGGTTCGCCCCGAAATGTATCTTGAGGCCAATGTCATCGAGGGCGAAAACCTTCATGCGGCAACCAAGCCGATTGAGAAAATCTCTTCCCAGAATATGGAGGGTTTCGGTAAAAAATGGAGCAACAATCACCAGTTGTTCTGGCCCGCCTTTCAGGTGGGACAGACCCTCGAACTCGACATCCCCGCGCCCAAGGCCGGAAAATATAAGCTGAAAGCCCATTTCACCAGCGGCCCCGACTTCGGCATCTTCCAGATGGCTTTCGACGACACCAATCTCGGCGCACCGATTGATTTTTATGCGCCTGCCGTATCTATCAACGATCCGGTGGATCTCGGGCCGGTGGTCGTGACCGATGGCAAACACATCCTGAAGATAACCGTCACCGGAAAAAATGATGCCAGCAAAGGAACGGCTTTTGGCCTCGACTACCTCAAGTTTGTTCCTACACCTTGATTGACTTATGCTCGAATGCCGGAACATTAAAAAGCATTACGGCGGTGTCGTCGCGCTGAATGGCGTCAGTTGGAAATTGCTGCCCGGTGAAGTTCACGCGCTTTGCGGGGAAAATGGCGCGGGCAAGAGCACTCTCGCACGTATCCTGTGCGGCATCACGGTACCCGATTCCGGCGATATTTCCTTGGAAGGCCGCCCCGTGACCTGGTTGGGACCGCAAGAGGCGAGAGGGGCGGGCATCGGCATCATCCTTCAGGAACTCGATCTTTTCGCCAATCTCTCCGTCGCGGAAAATCTCGCCATCGGCAATGCGCGACTCGAAGCGAGTGGATGGATTTCGCCCGCAGCCCTGCATGACGCAGCGCGTCCACTTCTACACGATGTCGGCCTGGATGTTGATCCCGCCCTGCCGCTCGACCACCTCAGCGTGTCGCAATGGCAACTGGTCGCCATCGCCCGCGTACTCGGACTCGATGCAAAAATCATCTTTATGGACGAGCCGACGAGCGCACTGACTGACGACGCCGTGGAGCGCCTTTTCGGTCTCATCCGCCGCCTGAAAGAACGTGGCGTCGCCATCGTTTATGTCTCTCACAAAATGAACGAGATTTTTCGCATCTGTGATCGCGTTTCCGTCATGCGTGATGGTGAGATGATCGCGACTGAAACATGCGCGAATACCTCCATTGACCAGGTTATCCGGCAAATGGTGGGACGCGAAGTGACGATGACCCGAGGCCAGCGAACGTCGGAACTGAAACTGCCACTGCTTAAGATCGAGAGTCTTTCCACCCGCAAGCTTCGCGACGTCTCCTTTACGCTGAACAAGGGCGAAATCCTTGGCGTTGCCGGGCTGGTTGCTTCCGGACGCAGCGAGTTGGGACGCGCGCTTTTTGGCACATCGCCGGTCACTGCCGGTTCTATGCAATTGGAAAATCGTCCCTACCGCCCAGCCACACCCCACGACGCCGTTGCCAGCGGAGTCGCCCTGGTTCCAGAAGATCGCCAGAAAGAGGGACTGGTTTCAGGAATGAGCATTCGCCAAAATACGACGCTCGCTTCGTTGTCCAGATATTCCCATGGCAGTTGGGTCAGCACGGATGAAGAACAGATCGCATCCAAAAATATCCTTTCACGTTGCCGCACCAAGCTGGCTGATGAGGAGCTTCCCGTCAGCAGTCTCAGCGGCGGGAATCAGCAAAAGGTACTGATTGGAAAATGGCTTCTCACCAATCCCAAGGTTTGTTTCTTCGACGACCCGACGCGCGGCATCGACATCGGCGCCAAGGACGATATTTACCGGCTCGTGGCTGAACTTGCTGGCGAAGGACTTGGCGTCATCTGGGTCAGTTCCGAGTTGCAGGAACTTCTGGCCAATGCCCACCGCATCCTCGTTTTTCACGACGGTCGTTGCATGGAAATCCTCGACGCCGCCACAACCACCCAGGAAGAAATCATGCGCCTGGCCACCGGCCACCGCACCCCACTCTCATGACCTCCAACCTCTGGAAATACCTCAAACATCACGGCCAGCCGTTTATCGGACTGGTTCTCATCCTTATCCTCGGAACCTTGCTAAGCCCGCATGCCACCGATGGCACCATTGTGTTCCTCTCATCCGGGAATCTCTCGGATGTCCTGCTGCAACAGACCGAGATCGGCATCATTGCCCTGGCCATGACCTTTGTGATTATCGGCGCGGGGATTGATCTCTCAGTCGGCAGCGTCCTTGCCCTCTCAACCTGCATCGGCGCACTCATGCTGACGACATGGAATCAGCCTATTATCGTCGCCATTGGCGCGGCGCTTCTGGCAGGCGCGCTCGTCGGCGCTTTGAACGGCTTTATCATCACGCGCATTCGGTTGCAGCCGTTCGTCATGACCCTTGCCGCGATGATCGGTGTGCGCGGCTTCACCAAATGGATGACGGGTAACGTCAATGTCGATCTTGCTTTCGGTGACTCTCCTTCCGGTCGTTTCGCCGAACTTTTTTCGAGCAAGCCCTTTGCCATCGCGCTTTGGGTACTCCTCGCCGTGGTGGCGCATCTTATCCTGACGCGCACCGTTTACGGCCGTTATCTGCGCGCCATTGGCGAGAATGAAAAAGCGGCGGCCTACACCGGCCTGCCCGTTCGCAAGGTGCGTCTTGCCGCTTACATCGGATGCGGATTGATGGCAGCACTCGCCGGACTTATTCACGCCGCACGCAGCCACCAGGGCAATCCCAATGACGGCGTTGGCTATGAACTCGATGCCATTGCGGCGGTCGTCATCGGCGGCACAGCGCTTGCGGGCGGTCGCGGCTCCATTATCGGCACGGTAATCGGTACGCTTGTCCTCGGTTTGCTCACTAACGTGTTGCGACTGCACATGGTCGATAGCAATTTGGAACTCATGATCAAGGCTGTCATTATCATCGCCGCCGTCTGGCTTCAACGCCGGGGTAGCGGCCTTCACGGTGAGCTTTAATATCCCAACCTGAAACTCTGCTTATGTGGCTTCGCATCCTTCTCCTCTTCGTCGCTGGCGGTTTTACTGTCAGTTGCTCCGACTCGCAGCCCTCGCCCTACCGCTACATGGTCGTCTTCAGCCAGTGCAATAACTCCGAGCCTTACCGCGCGGCGCAGAACGCGGAGATGAAACGGCTTTGGGCCACGCAACCCGATGTCCGGCTCGTGGTCATGGACGCCCAGCAGGATAGCGTTCGCCAGATCGCCCAGATCGAAACCGCCATCCGCCTCAAGCCCCAACTACTCATTGTCGCCCCCAACGAACGCGTGCCGCTGACTGAGGTGATGGGGCGCGCCAAGGCCGCTGGCATTGCCGTCATCTGCCTGGAGCGCGACATCGTTAATCCCGATTATTATACCACCTGGATCAAGGTTGATAACTACGCCATCGGCCAGATTCTCGGCCAGTATGTCGTCGATTATCTCACCAAGAAGAATGGCGAACCGCGCGGACAGATCGTCGAACTCGCCGGCCTCAAGGGAGTCGAGGCTGAGATTAAGCGCAAGAACGGCGCCGATGATCTCTGGAAGAAGTACCCGAAGATTGAAATTGTCACGGAGGCGGTCGCCAACTGGTCTCAGAGCCTCGCCAAGGATCGCATGACCGAAATTCTCAGCGCCGTTCCAAAAATCGATGTGGTCTATGGACGCAACGATCCGATGGCGGTCGGCGCCTATCTGGCGGCCCGCGAACGGGGCCGGGAAAAGGAAATGATTTTCGTCAGCATCGATGGCCTTGCCGGAGATTCGGGCGGGGTGCATCAGGTCGAGGAAGGCATCCTTTCCGCCACCTGTATTTACCCTCTCTGCGTTGATAAAGCCGTCGAAGTAGGAGCGCGGATTCTGCACGAACCCGGCTTCGTATCCGAGAAAAGCTACACTATGCCGTCAACCCTCATCACCGCGCAGAATGCCAGCACCTATTATAAGTGACATTCCAGTCCCGGATTCAACCAAACGAGATCGCCTCGATTATTAATACCAATTTGTTTTTAGACTTCCGTCATCCTGAGCTTGTCGAAGGATCAGCCCCCGGTAAGCATACATTTATACAGTAAAGTGTACACTTTCTGGAAGCTGATCCTTCGACAAGCTCAGGATGACAGGTGGGTTAAGACTAAATTCAAATGAGAAACAGCATAAGTCCCTTCAAACGCTAGTTGACGAGGAACGGTGCGTCCTCTTTTGTAGTAGCTTCTCCCTGGATGATCTTTTTACTCTTTCTCATTTCGTTTGTTATGTTTTCAAATTTTGCCTCGGCGGGAGAAGTGCCTTTTTACATCGGCACTTTTACGGATCATTCGGCCAGCAAGGGCATTTATCTTTCCAGCATTGAGACTGACACTGGTAAACTTGGGCCGCTCTCCGTGGCCGTAGAGGCTTCCAGCCCCAATTTTCTCGCCTTCACTCCCAATCACAAATTTTTATACGCAGTTACGGGCAAGCCGGGAGATAGCGGCGTGGCTGCTTACATCGTAAACCCGGACGGCACACTCAAGTTACTCAATGAACAATCCCTGGGCGCTCCTGGGGCGTGTTATGTGTCTGTGGACAAAACAGGTCACGATGTCCTCATTGCGAATTACGACAAGGGTTATATCGCCTGTTTTAAGATTCAACCCGACGGCTCGCTCGGGGAACGCACAGCTTTTGTTCCCTTCACAGGATCGGGTCCCAACCGGGTGCGCCAGAATGGAGCTTACGCCCATTCCATCTATACGGATGAGGCAAACAAGTTTGTCTATTCGTGTGATCTCGGAAGCGACAACGTCTGGAGTTTTAAATTTGATGCGGTTCATGGAGCTTTCACGCCGAATGATCCTCCCTCCAGCAAGGTTCCACCCGGGGGTGGCCCCCGGCATCTTGCCTTTCATCCCAACGGTAAATTCGTTTATGTCGCAAATGAATTGGGCGTAAGCATAACCGGATTTTCCCGGGATGCGGCAAGCGGAGTCCTGACTCCCATCGAGACCGTCCCCACCTTGCCAAAGGATATTTCTCCTCAAGACGTCACCGTGGCCGAAATCGTCTGCCACCCATCCGGGCGATGGCTCTATGTTTCCAATCGCCTTTGCGACACGTTATCCGTTTTTGCCATAGCCAACGATGGCCGTCTCAGCCTCATTCAGAGCACTCCTTCAGTGGTCAGGTTCCCCCGTAATTTCGCCCTTGATCCAACCGGACGATGGTTGATTGCTGCTGGCCAGAAAGATAACCGAATCGCTGTCTTTAAAATCGATCCAACGACGGGTCAGTTAACCCCGACGGATCAAGTTGCAGAAGTTGGCGGCCCTGTTTGCATCCTTTTTAAACCGAAGTAACATGGAACCTTCAGGTTCCGTCCGGTTCGGCCCAGCCAAGACTGTCTTGTAATTAAAAATGAAATCTCTCCTTCTCTTAATTTGTTTATTTGCCGTAACAACGATTACGCGCGCAGATTTGCCTCAACCCGACCCGGACAATGGCGGACTCACGCTGCCCCCCGGTTTCCATGCGCTCGTGGTGGCGGATAATCTCGGCCCATTGCGCTTCATCACAGTTGCCCCAAATGGCGATATTTATATCAAGAAATTGGACGAGGAGGACGTCACGAAATCAAACCAGGGATTGGTGGCGCTCCATGACAGCAAGGGTGATGGCCGGGCCGATGTCGTACAGACTTTTTGCTCGTCCGGCCCGTTTTCCGGCGGAGGCACCGGCTGCTGCGTTCACAACGGCTATCTCTATTTCTCCACCAATGACGCCGTCTATCGCTACAAGCTTACCCCCGGCAAACTTGTCCCCACGGGCGATCCCGAACCGATTGTCATCGGCTTGCCGCCCGGACAGCAGGAACACGAAGCCAAGGCTTTTGCCTTCGACGGAAGTGGAAATCTCTTTGTGGAGGTTGGTTGTCCCTCCAATGGCAGCGGGGATCCGGATCGAGGCTATGGAGCCAAGGGCGTCGATCCCACGGAACTCTTCAAGCAACATGGCGGATTTTGGCGTTTCAAGGCCGACGTGCCCAACCAGGATCAGGTAGCGAACGGCTATCATTTTTCAACCGGATTGCGTCACGTCATATCTGTCGCATGGAATGAGGTTTCGAAGTCTTTCTTTGTTGTGATGAACGGGCGCGATCAACTCAGCGGCGTCGATCCCAAGGATTATACCGACGAGGATAACGCCGAGATTCCTGCGGAAGAAATGCACCTCCTTCAAAAAGGATCAAATTTCGGTTGGCCTTTCACCTACTGGGATCCTCTAAAAAAGGCGCGCATGATTTCCCCGGAATTTGGCGGCGATAATAAAAAAACCGACGACTCCCATAAGTATCCCGATCCATTGGTTGCATTTCCCGCGCATTGGGCGCCTCTCCAAATGACATTTTACACGGGAACGCAGTTCCCGGAGAAATATCGCAACGGAGCCTTTATCGCCTTCCATGGTTCATGGAACCGCGCCCCCCTTCCCCAAGCTGGCTACAAGATTGCCTATGCGCCTTTTGATGAAAAAGGCATGCCCCTGGGTACTTACGAAACTTTCGCGGATAATTTTTCGGGAAAACAGGTTCTCATGTCACCGCGTAGAGCACGCTATCGTCCCTGCGGCGTCGCACAAGGGCCCGATGGCTCTCTTTATGTGACCGATACCGAAAAAGGCCGGGTCTGGAGAATTATTTATACCGGGGAAAGCACAGACACCAGTTCACCACCGTCTCCTCCAATCCCGGCAAAAACCTCCAGTTGATGTGACCCGCATGAAAACCGTGGTATGTGCCTTGGTTCTTACCGCCCTGCTCACCGGTTGCGACAAAGCACCGATTGAGTCCTCCGAACCCACGCCGGAATTTCTAGCTGAAGGTTTAAAAGTTTATACGCAGAACTGCCTGACCTGCCACATGGCCGATGGAGGCGGAGTCCCCCACATGCAACCAGCGCTTGATGGCAGTCCTTCGGTTTCCGGAGATCCCACAACTCTTATCCGCATGCTTATCCAGGGGCCGAACAAGGTTCTCCCTGCGAATCGGCCACATTTCTCGGCTACCATGCCGTCGTTTTCGTCCAAGCTCTCCGATGAAGAAATTGCAGCGGTGCTTACCTACATCCGGCAAGAGTATGGCAACCATGCCTCCATGATAAAAGTTCAGAAAGTCACCACGATCCACAACCAATTTGGTGGTGGCTGATCTGAAAAGCAGTTTTCACGAGGAACCAGTTAAAGCGTTTTCGATTTAAATAGACACACCTCTCACCTCGTCATCCTGAGCGCAGCCGAAGCAAAAAGTGTTGGTCGAGCTTACGGTTATCCCGAGGCGTAGTCGAAGGATATGGCTGGATAAACCAAAGGTGAAGCTGGCGTCACAAAATTTCAGAAATACCAAAAGGGCTACCGCTTGCCGCTCATGCGAAAAAGATATCCCTTACGAACCAACACATCTTTCGCCGTCTCTCGGACTCAGCCCAAATTCGAGCCATATCCCTCGACTGCGGTTCAGGTTGACGATGCGCTCAAACAGGCTTTAGGACTCACTTCGCTCGGGATGACAACTTATTTACAGCAAGCAATCGTTAGCGGAGTTTTTCTGATTTGCTTGAATGAACCGTGTCGGTTTGAAATTGCACGGGAATTTCTTGAAGAAGGCTATTGCCATAAAGTGGCAATTACAATAATGACAGTAGTGGGGGCTTAAAGTTGATGCATAAACCTGGCTGTAAAATATTTTTTTGTCTTTTTGTTGCCTCGTCGTCTTTCTTTTCCCATACGGAAGCCGATCCATCGGCAGCAGATACTTCTCCACAGACTTTCCCATCCGCATCATCTGCAACTCAATCAAACGGTTCGATAACCCTGGCACCCATTGTTGTTTCAGCCACAGCTCCAACCCTTGTCGATCAGAGCCGTCAACAGACCGATTTAAGTTTGGGATCGAGCACCTACACCTTGAACCAAAATCAAATCAACACGATTTCCCAGGGAGAAAATACCAGCTTTAACCAAGTCCTGACTCATGCACCCGGAATTTCCGGAAACAGCTATGGAGCCGTTCATTTTCGCCAGGAAGACCCCTATTATCGCTATTACATCAACGGAACCCTCCTGCCTGCCGGCATCAATGGCTTCGGTCAGGATATCGACACCCGTTTCATTGACAGCATAACGCTAAAAATTGGCGCACTGCCCGCGCTCTATCCCGAAGGCAACTACGGGATCGTCGATATTCAAACTAAAAGTGGAGATGCCCTCAAGGGTGGCTCAGCCTCGTTTTATGGTGGCAGCTACGATACGTTGCACCCTGCCTTTTCCTATGGAGGCTCTTCCGGCGGCACCGATTTCTTTTTTACCGGAAGTTACCTTCACAATAATCTCGGTCTCGAAAACCCAACATCGAGCACTTCCGCCATTCATGACGAGACCAATCAATACAAGGGTTTCGCTTACCTCGCCCACCCGTTCCCCGATGCAGGTCGCCTCAGTTTTATTTTTAGCGGCTCAGATGCCGATTTTAAGATTCCAAATACGCCGGGCCAAACGCCTGGCCTCGACGCCAGCGGGGCTGATGTTCCTCCGACTCCTGTCGATTCGACCAGTTTGAATGAAAGGCAAAACGAACAAACCTATTATGGGATCGCAGCCTATCAGCAAACCGTCGATGACATTTCTTTCCAGGTCTCTCAAGTGAATCGCTTCAGCAGCATCCTCTTTAATCCCGATATAAACGGGGATCTCTATTTCAACGGGATCGCTGCTCGCGTGCATCAGGACATCCTGACGAATGGCGTCCAGGGAGATTTTACTTATCGGGTGAATGATGCGCACACCATTCGCGGAGGGGTTCTTATGGAGACGCATGGCGCGCGCGCCAGCAACACCTCTGAGGTTTACACGACCGATGCCGGTGGAAATGTCATCGGCGGGCCTGAAACCATCGAGGACGACCATTTTAAGAGAGCCTACGACTACGCCCTCTATCTCCAGGACGAATGGAAAGTGTGCGATAAATTAACCATCAACTATGGGGTGCGTTTTGAGCAGGTAAAGGCCTACACCCAGGAAAGCCAGGTCAGCCCCCGCATTAATGCGGTCTATCAAGTCACAAAGAATACGGCGATTCACGCGGGATATGCGCGCTACTTCAATCCGCCGCCCCTCCAGAGCGTCTCCCCCACCAGCGTCAGTGCATTCGATGGCACCACGAATGCCGCCGATCAGGACACGGACGATCCCGTAAAAAGTGAACGTTCCGATTACTTTGACCTCGGCGTCACCCATCATTTTCTTCCGGAGCTGGAGGTTGGCGTCGATGGCTATTATAAAATAGCAACCAACCAGATCGACGACGGCCAATTTGGCGCCGCAAATATTGGTTCGCCCTATAACTACGCTTCCGCCTCCATGTATGGCGTGGAATTATCCGTCGATTACACGCATGACGGGTTTTCCGCCTATGGAAATTTTGCCGCGGCGAACTCATGGGCAAAAAATATCGTTTCCAGCCAATTTGAATTCGATTCGGATGAGTTGGCTTCCATTGCAAACCGTAACGTTAATTTTGACCAGCAGCAGTTTTATACCGTTTCAGCCGGCACTTCCTATACGTGGATGGACACAACGATCCACGCCGACGCCATTTACGCTGACGGCATTCGCGCCGGATTCGTCAACATGGACAAGCTGTCCGCTTATTACCCGGTCAATTTGGGCATTGAGCATAAATTCAAACAAATGGGAGGCGCAGGTGATTTGACTGTCCGCTTCGATGTTCTCAACGTATTCGATCAAGTTTACGTGCTTAACGATGGCACTGGTATCGGGGAGGGTGCTGTGAGATACGGAAACCGCCGTGGCTTTTACGGAGGCATTTCCTTGGATTTTTAGGCAGAAAAACTATTGCAACCTTTGCCACAAAGGCGTAGGTTGAGTTTTACAGGATTCGCCATGGATAAAAATCTCGTACGGGGAATAATTGCCGCCTTCTGTATTCTTATTTTGGCTCTGGCCGTGGCCGGGGGAATCAGCGCAACGAGCGGTCAACTTGCTTCCCCAACTGATAATATCGCCCAAAACACGGGTAACGACTTATCCGGGCAAAGTTTGACTAAAAGTACGGAGACAAGCACAAGCAGTGAGAGTGATGCCGTTGGCCGTGATTCTGCCAACCCCAAGGCGAACGTAGCGGCCACCATTCAAGATTCCGACTTGGAATACCTTGCTTCAACCCCAGGCTTTCAAGATCAACTTAAAAAAATGGACGCCGGTTCCACCGAGGTAAATCGCGAATACTGGGCGAAAGCCTTGCCGCAAGCCGAGGCACTTGAAAAGGGACCTTGTAGCTGTGCACAGAGAAATTGGTTAGGACACTTTATCGAATGCGCCAAATACGCGACAGCGGGCGATCCCAAGTACTTTGATTCCATGAAGGTGCTTGTATCCACTGAAAATTACTGAGGCTGCAACTTAGTTTTAAGACAAAGCGGCCCTATTTCGTGGGCGGGTGACTATTCAACTCTGTTTTTTTCGCCTCCGCCTCCAGCACCCACACCGGATGATCCCAGAAAGTCTTTTCCGCATAATCGATCGACTCGTTGCTACCCTGGGCAATCAAACCCCTCACATAATCCTGAAGACCGTAGGTGCTCCAAGGCGAAACGGAACGCATGGTTGGATCTGAAAAAAACCACCGCCCAAATATTTCCCATCGATCCGATGACGTCGAGGCAAGACGTTCCTTGCTCATTTGATTAAATCTAATTTTATCTTCATCCGGCTTGGCTTCGATCAAACCCTGTTCATTTAACCTCTTCTCGGCCATGGTTTCCGCAAGGTCAGCCAACCAGACTGGTGCATCTGTCTCGGGAGGCAAGTCCCAAACACGAGCCGTATGATCCAGCGACACGGCTAGCACGTGCCAACCATCCGGACTGAAGACAGCCGAGTGGACTTCATCCCGCTGTTGAAGTGGCGGAGTAAGCGGCTCACCGGTTTGGACATCCCACACCCTGGCGGAATGATCTGCCGATGCTGTGACGAGGCGATGACCTGTCGAATCAAAATTAGCGGTAAAGACACTATTCGCATGCATAAGCGGAAGCATGAGAGGTTTGCCCGTTTGGGCATCCCATATCATTGCAGAAAAATCGGTAGAGGCCGTGGCAATACGCAAACCATCCGGACTAAAAACCGCAGTCCAAATCCAATTGTCGTGTTGAAGGGGCACTGCCAAAGCCTGGCCGGTTTGGGCATCCCATATTTTAGCGCTTTGATCGACCGAAGCCGTTACAACACGCCGTCCGTCCGGACTGAAAACAGCTGAAAGCACTCCACTCATGTGTGGGAGTGGACCAGCCAGAAGCTTGCCCGTCTGCGCATCCCATACCCCTGCACTTTGATTACTGGTTGCCGTAAGCGCACGCTTCCCGTCCGGGCTGAATCTCGTTGAAAAAACCATGTCATGATATTTGAACGGCGGGACGAGAGGCACACCCGTTTTAGCATCCCAAATTTGACCTGTGCCATCCTCCGAACCCGTAGCAACGCGAGTACCGTCCGGACTAAAAAATGCGGAAAAGACATTCTCCTTATGCTGAAGCGGTGGCGAAATAGGCTGACCGGTTCGGGCATCCCAAACCCGGGCCGTCTCGTCTTCTGAAGCTGTTACGACCCGCGTACTATCGGGACTAAAGACCACCGTATGGACATCATCAGCGTGTTGAAGTGGTGGACAAATGGGCAGGCCCGTTTTTGCATCCCATATCCGGGCAGTATGATCCTTGGAAGCTGTTGCCATCATGGTTCCATCAGGACTATAGCTGGCATACGTAATTCCATCGGTATGGCCGAAAAGAGTGACGAGGTTGCCCCAACGTGTGCCCAGCAACAACTCAAAGGCTACGCCACTTGCAGGGTTGTTGTGAGGTTGTTGCCGCAAACTGTGGGCCAGAAATACGAGCGCCTGCTTCTTGTTGCCCTGCTCGATAAGGTTTAAAGCCTGTAAAAAATCAGCATGAGCCAGATTTAGCTGAATCACTTTCTGCTCAGCCTCGACCTTGTTTTTTTCATACAAGGCGGCAGCGAGTGCACCAAGGCTAATGCCAATAAGTATAATGCTCAACCATCCGACTGATTGCCTGGGTTTCTGTTCCATAACAAGAAAGCCTAGGCACAAAAATTAGCGTTACCACTTCAAACTGATAACGACAGCCAAATCACCAATGACAACCGCTGTCATCAGCAGGGGCACAATGACATTGAACAGAAGGTTGCGCAAAGCCCTTTCCTTTTCTGTTAGCTCCGCAGGATTAAACGTCGGACTGGGAATTTTGCAGATGAAGATAAAAGCGATGGCCGCAATCGCTACAACCGCACACAAGAGGCAGATAAAAATATTTTGCTCAAACTGCCTCGCCATCGGATCGAGAATCCCATTAATGGACCAGTACATCCCCTGAATATAGACATTGACGAGGATCGCCATGCCAAAAAGACAGGAAAAGGGATACCCTCTCGCGATGTCTGAAATCTTTTTAATCATTTGAAGTATGACCTTAGCTTCAGCCAAGGCAATTAAACCGAGCTGTTTGAGAATTGGCAACTTGAAAATACCTTCCAAGTGATGAACGTTTTCATTTATACGCATAAAACTTAAATGTGTTTGGCTTTATTTTAAGATCGCTTCAATCTGCTTAGAGCTTCCTGATAGACCACCTCCCCAAAAACCACCCCATGCTTTCTTCCTCTGATCAGAAACGTATCTTTGGGTTGGATTTTGCCAGGGCGATAGCCATCCTCTGCGTGGTCTTTCATCACCTGTTTTTATTTTCAAAACCACCCGCTTGGCTCTTCCCTTTCGGCTATTTGGGAAACCTGGGGGTCGAGGTATTCTTTGTCCTCAGTGGTTATCTTTTAGGCCACACCCTGTTGAAAGCCTTTCGCAATCACCGGTTCTCAACCGGCAAGGAAGTCTTCACGATTTTTTTCAACCGCTGGCTCCGTATCATGCCAGCCTATTATTTTTTCTTCGTCGTTACAGCCGTCGTATTTCCTCCCTTTTACGGGCAAATTCCATCCAATCTCAAATATCTATTCTTTCTGCAAAACTTTGCCTGGGAAATGCCGAATCTCTATTTCCAAAGCTGGACGCTGGCGATCCTCGAATTTTTTCATGTTTTTTTCATCCTTTGCCTTTTCTTCCTTTACAAATTGACCAACCGGTCAGTGCTTAGTTTTCTTATTTCCCTTTCCCTTTTTGCACTCATACCGCTTCTTCTCAGGGTAATCTATATTCCGTTATTGGGTGCGGTGGACTTCGAGGCGATCATTCGGAAAATAGTCATTTATCGCCTGGATGCGCCGGTAGCGGGAGTCCTCATGGCGGTGGTTCATCGAGAGTTTCCAAAAGTCTGGGCATGGCTGCTTACCCATTCGTGGATTGTGCTTTCCTTGTTTGCGGCCATTACCGCCTATCACATGACGGGATATCCCTTGCTTTACACCAATCACTGGGCGGAAGTGCTTTTTTACCCCATCGTTTGCCTCTCATTTTCATTGATTCTTCCCTTTCTCAGTAATTGGAAGGCGGCTGATTCACTTTGGGGACGCGGGATTTCTTTTTTGAGCAAGCTTTCCTATTCCATCTACGTCTCTCACGTCGTTGCCATGGCCTTGGCTCTCTACCTGCTGTTTAACGTCGCACCCGGGACGATTCGCAATTATGCAGTGTTGGGGCCGGTCTTTCTCGCCGCTGTTCTACTCCTTGCTTACTTAAGCTTGCTGCTGGTCGAGTCACCTTTTATGAAGTTGCGCGATAAATGGCAGGCTAGCTTGAAGCAACCAGCTACGGCATCTCCCGCCAGCTTTGAAGACAAATCCCCCAGTGCCGCCACATAAAAAATGGTTATCCTCCCGGAAGCCGCCGTCAGGTGATGAATTTCTGCTGGAAGGCCTCCAGCACCTGCCCGGCAACCTCGGGATGACAAATCTTTCAATAGTCTTTACGCTAGCTTCTTCATGAAATTCATCTTTCTTGGGGATGTCGTTGGAGAACCGGGGCGGGACACGGTTCGCGCCGCCATTCCTCTTTTACGCGAACGCTACCAACCCGATTTTTTTATCGTCAACGGCGAGAATGCCGCAGGTGGAAATGGCATTACACCCAAGCTCGCCATCGAACTGATGCGCGCCGGGGCTGATGTCGTCACGCTCGGCGATCATGCGTGGGATCAGCGCGAAGTCGTCCCTTTTTTCGCCACGGAACCGCGTCTTATCCGGCCCCTCAATTTCCCGGCAGGCACACCGGGCGCAGGCTCCATCATCGTTGGGGGCAACGGCATGAAATTGGGCGTCATCAACATGCTGGGTCGAACATTCATGGGACCTCAAGTCGATAATCCCTTTCTCCTCATCGACGCAGAAATCGAAAAGTTGAAACAGGAAACATCCTGTATTTTGGTCGATTTTCACGCCGAAGCCACCTCGGAGAAAATCGCTTTTGGACGCGCACTCGATGGCAAAGCCACGCTTGTTGTGGGTACTCATACCCACGTGCAGACAGCCGATGATCAAATTTTTCCAGGCGGTACCGCCTATCTGACCGATGCCGGATTTTGCGGGCCACATGAATCAGTGATTGGACGGGACATCGGAAGCGTCCTGCAAAAATATCGCACCTTATTGCCAAATAAATTCTACATCGCGCGTGAAGGACTTCAGGCCGATGGCGTTTTCGTCGAAGCCGACCCGGCAAGTGGTCGCGCCATCCGCATTGAACGCATCCAGGAAAAAGTTATCTTGGCATGATTTTACAGTCTCAAACAACATTCCGTCATTCTGGGTAGTGCCCTAATTAACAGCAGCATCAAAATGATCCCGAGAGATAGCGAGTCACTGATGTTCCGATGTCTCCCACCTGTCATCCTGAGCTTGTCGAAGGATCAGCCCCCGGTAAGCATACGTTTGTAGAGTTAAGCGTACACTTTCTGGAAGCTGATCCTTCGACAAGCTCAGGATGACGGAACGAAAAACAACAGGATGAAAAAAAAGGAAATCGCACCGGATAAAGACACTGCGGATCTCGGACTCAAAATCGAAACGCCGGGTCGTTCCGCGCGCAATCCCATTTCCATCTCGGATCTGACCGCGACGATCCGCGATTTGCTCGAGGCAGGCATTGGCGAAGTCTGGGTTGCAGGTGAGATTTCCAATTTTCGTTCGCCCGGCTCAGGACATATCTATTTCACGCTAAAGGACGCAACCTCCACGCTGTCAGCGGTGATGTTCCGTCCCGATGCGATGCGGGTCGGTTTTGCTTTGCAGGATGGCCAGGCGGTGTTGGTGCGGGGAACGATCACGGTCTATGAGGCCCGCGGCCAGTATCAAATTCAGGTTGCTGAAATACAATCTCGTGGCCAGGGCAGCCTGCAACAACGCTTCGAGGAATTGAAGCGACGGCTCCAGGTCGAAAATCTGTTCTCCCTCGAACGCAAGCGTCCCCTGCCCGTTTTCCCGGAAACCATCGGCATCGTCACATCGCTACAGGGAGCGGTGCTTCAGGACATGCTCCAGATTCTCCAGCGACGCGCACCGGGCATCCGAATTCGCGTACGGGGTGTGCGTGTCCAGGGTCCCGAGGCCGCGCAGGAAATCGCGAAGGCCATCGCGACTTTTGACGCGGAAAAAAATGTCGATCTTCTTGTGGTCGCACGGGGCGGCGGAAGCCTGGAAGACTTATGGGCTTTCAATGAGGAAATCGTGGCGCGTGCGCTGGCCGCCTGTAGCCTGCCGACAATTTCCGCCGTGGGCCATGAGACTGATTTTACCATCAGCGATTTCGTCGCCGATTTGCGCGCGCCCACACCCAGTGCCGCCGCAGAACTACTCACACGCGATTGGGCGGAATGGCGCGAAGCGGTAACCGATTTACATACCCGGCTAAACCGAACGACACGACAAGTTCTCGCAGGCCATCGCCGTCATCTGTCTCAACTCGCCTCCAGTTACGCCTTGCGTGAACCCCGGCGCGTGGTTCGACAATGGGCGCAGCGAATCGACGATCTTCGGGGGAATCTCCATACCGCAACCTCGAATGCGATCCGGGAACATCAAAATGCGCTGCAACTTCTTAAGACGCGACTGGCAGCACATCATCCCGCGCGGGAACTCGAACGCCGACGCAGCCACCTCACCCAGCTTGCCGCAAGGCTTCGCGCGTTGGGGCCGCAGGCCACGCTCGACCGGGGCTATGCTCTCGTGCTCGACACAAAGAATCGTCCCGTTTTAAAAA
>JABDGH010000027.1 GCA_013286145.1 Verrucomicrobiota bacterium | reverse complement strand
ACGAATCCGTTCGTGATATTTTGCTCCGGCACAAAGACATTCACGACCGGGCGATCGTGTTCGCGGTAGTAGGCGACTATCGCACGGGAAAGTTCGCCCAGGGATTTCAGCGTCACAGGCTTGCCGATGAAGGGTTCCACGACGGGCGCAAAGTCCGGCTTTTGGGCAAGCGTGACATCGCCCACCTCAAGCGTTCGCGAACTTTTCACGCCGCCACGCTTCAATTGATGAATGTCCGAGAGCAAAAACAGCCCCTTCAGGCGATCAACCATGATAACCGTTTTGCCGTGACCGGCGGCAATGGCGGAAGCGTCATTGCTCACGTTACCTTCTCCCGTTTTTTCGGGCTGTTTGGGTGCGACCTGCTCAAAATTCTGGGCCTTGGCCGTTTCACCCAAAATAAAAGCCATCACCCCACAGCAAATAATAATACGGATGTTAAAAGCGAGCATGTTCATTTCCCAAAAAAATATCCCCGACTAACCCTGAAGGGCGTTCACGAGATCCTGCTGTACTTGATTATTTAGAGCGCCCTGCAGCGTACTGGTGATGGCGGGCGTTGCCTTCGTGCTATCGACGGTGCCGCCAGCCACCTGGACGACATCACCGGGCCCGACATCGGCATCGCCGCTTGATGCTCCGCTCAGCGTCGATAAATTCTGGAAGATCGGACTGCCTCCCCCCTTTGGATTGAAGCTGACGTCGCTGACAAGCGATGAGCTATCCGTGACAAGAATCGTGCCTGAGGAAGGTGCATTTGGATCGATCTGATTGTTGACAGGTAAGATGGTCGCCACTTGCTGACCGGTCGTCGTGCCGCCGCCAAGATTACCCGCACCAATCGGAATCTGATTTCCGATGGCCTGAATGGTAACACCCAAGGCTGGGATATTATTGACCTGGGTGACATCAATTGAATAGGGGGTTCCCATCACATTCAATGGGAAGGTTTGAGAACTATTATCCAGCAGTGAAAGGAGGGGGCTGCCTCCGCTTGAGATGGCCACCGTATTCACATGATTGATCTGCCCCAGTTGGGTAATGCTATTGCCGATATTAATCAGGTTAATCGCTCCACCCGAAGCGACGGAAAGTTGCGATGTGCTGATTGGCCCAATCTGGGTCACATCGCCGCCCGAAAGTATCGTGAGATTATTGGTTACTGAAATAACGCCTAAAATAATCGGCGATGATTGATAAACCGTTGCGCTACCCGCAATGAGATTCAAGATACCAAAGCTGGAGCCTCCGCTATTAAACAAGTCCACTTCCTGCCCGGCATCCACGAGCGAAGTGGTGCCTGCCGTGATGTTTGCCACGACGGATATCCCATTCACGATGACGACAGGATCAATGACGAGACTACCCGTTCCTGCATTAAGAGTCGGTATCCCGCTGGCTTGAAAGGGCCCGATGGAAACATCCAATGCCTTTGATGCGCCGATCAGCGGATTGTTGATGATCGCACCTCCGATGCCGGTGATGATAATGCCCGCTCCATTGGTCGAGGAAATCGTGGTGTTGGAACCTGTGATATGAACACCGCTATTATCGTGGTCGCTGGTGATTGAACCTGAGGCATCCGAAATGGAACCTGACGCATCGCCCAAAATGTTGAGAGTGCCCGATCCCGTGGAAGCAAGGCTCGAACCGCCGTCAATAAGAACACCCGCTGCTCCATCTCCGAAACCCGAAGTGTAACTAACATATAAACTATTTATGTTTTCAGTGGTGCCGCTATTCACATTCCCGATAACAGAAAGAGCTCCATTTACCACGCTTAACTTGCTGTTGAATATCTCCACGCCGGTAAGATCGTTGAGCACCGTGAGAGCTTGAGAACCATCGCCATCAATCGTGATGCTGCCACTGGTGAAGTTCTGGTTGGATGCTGTATTTTCCAGCACTGAGTTGGCCCCGATAAACACTCCCCAACCTGATATATTGCCTCCTGCGGTGGCGTCAAAGCGAAAGCCCGACTTGCCGGCCAAAACTATATTTCCGCCCTCGGTGTTGATGGTGGAAGTAAAAATATCGACGCCATCAACGCTATTTGAAGTACCCGCACCGTAGCCGATCAAATCTCCACCGCTCAAGGTAACGGTTGATTTCTCGATCTGCAACGACCCGGACGTCACCGTTGATGGATCTCCACCTGTGCCGTTGCCAAGCGTGGCATCATGGGCTGTGACGGTTCCATCCAGGAAAACATTCGAACCGGATACGCCCGACATAACAAGTGAACCGGTTCCGGCATTAAGAGTGGCACCTCCTCCACTGAAATCTCCGATTTTAATCCCGTAGGAACTGCCTCCACCGGTTCCTTGACCGGTAAAGGACATGTTTCCACCCCCGGTGATAATCGAGGAGCCGGGGGAAACACTCACACCGCTCAAGCCAGCCACCGTGATTATTCCGTCAGCCGTGAAACTTCCACCGCCGGTGTTTATCGTCGTATTGGTAATATCGATACCGTTAACGCTCGCCACCGTGCTTTGGCCATAAGCCGTGAAATTTCCACCCGATAGAATGATGCTTCCGCCCTCGATCTGCAAAGTCCCCGATGTAATCGCTGGTCCGCTGCCAAGAGCGGTGCTGGCGGCGGTAATAGTGGCATTAAGGTAGAGGCCCGTATTCGATAAAGCCGTTGCGTTGAGGGTGCCTCCAGCGGCAACGGAAACGGTGCCAACATTGCTTGGCCCGCCCATGAGCAATCCGTAACCCGTGTTCGGGCTGGAACCTCCCGTACCGGTAATCGAAACAAGACCCGTGCCCGCAGAGATTCCGGTTGTTTGAGCTATAGTGGGGCTGAAAAAGGCCACCCCATAGGAATCCGAAGTAGGATCGGAATTACTATCAGTCCCACCGACGCCAGTGAGCGTCATCGCTGCGGAACCCGTGGTTTTAAGGGTGGCGCCGTTGATCACGGCAATACCGGAGGTTACAGGATTTAAATAGATGCCGGGATTGGTAATGACGTTGTTATTGGAATTGTGATTAATGGTTGCCCCGGTCGTGCCGTTCAAAGTGCTCGACGTGCCCAGGATCGTCAGTCCCGTGTACCCGGCACCGTTGGCTGTGGTTCCTGTAGCGCTCACCTGAGTACTCGATCCCTCAATGAAAACACCCCCGTCAAGGGACAAAGCAGTCGATCCAGTCGTGTCGCCAATAAGAGTCACATCTCCTCGTGCCAGTGCGCCAACTCCACCCGACCCTTGGGCACTGACTTGGGAACCGCTAGTGATCACGACTCCCCCTTCTTCCGAGTTGTCCGTTCCAGAACTCACCGTACCTGTGATGTTAATGGATCCTGCCAGAGCGGTAATGCTACTGAATGAGCCAGCTGATTGATGCCCGCCCAGGTTCACGCCCGTGACGCCGTTTTGGCTGGTTAGCTGGGTCGCAGTCTGATTGGGAACAGAACCGTTAAGCGTGATATTGCCGGAACTCGAGGTAATGGAACTCAAGCCGCCATTGTCGCTGTCCAAGGAAATACCATTCACACCGTTCATGCTGCTGCCGCCGATGCCCGTCAGCAAAATGGTGCCGCTAGCTGATGAAATGTTGTCATTCGAGGTGCCGTTGTTACCCGAACTACCGTAAGCATCGATTTCAATACCTCCGGCATTCCCATCCGTCACATTGGGATTGTTATTCGTATCAGTACCGCCCGTACCCATCAATGTAATTGGGGCAGAACTGGTGGCAGTAATGGCGACACCGTTATCGAGACGAACGCCATCCGCCTCCGGGGTCTGAATGTTCACGCTCGTGGCAAAGCTATTCGCGAGGGTACCACCTGTGCCGGTAATGGTAATACCCGCGCCTCCAGCGGCAGACACGGTAGTGGTCGTGGGCGAACTGGGACTAAAGTTCGATTGGCCCAAATTTCCATTTCCTCCGGCGAGGTAAACCCCGATGTTTTCGATCATGGCAGTCGAGCCGCTCGTGTTGCCAGTGATCGCGACGGAACCGGAACCAGTCGCTTCAACGAGCGAACCCTCCACCACCGCGACGCCGACCGAGTCTCCTCCTTGTACGCCTTGACTCAAATCCGGGTTGGTGAAGAGGATTCCCGTGGCCGTTCCCTGGTTGACCGTTCCCGTAATGGAGATGTTTCCAGAGCTCACGGAGACTGCGCTGGCATTGCCGATTTCGACACCTGTCAGATAATCAACGCTGGTGATAAGTGGGTCGATGCCCCCGTTACCCACCATGGTGATCGAACCAGCCCCAGTTGTCTGAATGACTGAATGATCGACATGCACACCGACTCCGCCAGTGACCGCGTTGTACGTCGGAGCGTTGTTAAAGTAATAGCCTGCGTTGCCAGTCAGGTTGATGCTCCCGCCTTGCGCATCAATGAGACTGTTACTGATGTAGATGCCGTCCGAGTTGTTCATGGAAGTCGAGGACGAGGTGCTCGCAAAACCAGTACCGTAAATGGTCACGCTACCGCCATTAAGTTGAAAAAGGCTGTTTAGAATCTGGACGTTGCCCGAGGAACCGGAACTATTAAGTACCAGGCTCAGGTTAGGCAGAGATGCAACCGGGTCGATCGTGATGCCGCTAAGCAAGATTTGCGTTGGCGCATTCAGGGTCAGCGTCGCATTGGGGCGAACAATACTGGAGATATCGAATACCGTGCCGTTGGGTTGTGTCCAGGTGATGGTTCCGTTTCCGCCAGAGCCGTTGCTCGCATCAAGTGTCACATCCCCGTTGACGAGTGCGGCCAGCAGATCGGCCTGATCCAAATCGAATATGCTACCAATGCTAATTGTAAAAGGCGCATTAAAACCGGAAGTCGTCGTCACATTATCACTGATGAGGATGTCCGACGGATCGAGCAGCCAGGTGCCACCTTTGCCGTGTGATGCGGATGTGTTGGGCACGCCTCGAACATCAAGAGTTGGCGCGCTCGTTTCCACAAAACCGCCGTTGCCACTCGCAGCCCCACCGCGAACACTCAACTGGCCATAAGCCTGCGTGGTCTGATTGCCCCAGAGAACGATCTTACCACCATTCCCAAACGTCAACGCATCGGCCGTAATTTGCGCGTCCGGCCCGACATAGGTCTGTTCCGCATTTGGAATGGATGGATTGGCTCCATGCTCATCGCCGCCGATTAATGCTGTGCCGCCGCCCGCATCACCCGAAACATCAACCACGCCGTGATCCACGATGCCGACCTTATTTCCCAGCACGTTCACCGTACCGCCTTTGGCTCCCTTGGTTTTACCGGAAGCGACAAGCTTTCCAGAGTTAAGAACCGTTCCTGCGGAAGAAGTCCCGTGCCCATTCAAAACAATCGTGCCTCCATCACCATTCGGATTTTGCGCCGAAATTTGACCGGCATTCGTAATATTTCCACCATCCGCAGTCAGAAAAACCTGGCCGTTCACTTTCTTGAATCCTGTAGCCGCGATATTGCCCGTATTATTAATCGCCAGCGCATAGGCGTTGCCCCCAGCGGCTTTAAGTTCAGCGGTGGCGGCTTGAATGGCACCGGTATTGGTAATGCCAGTTGTCGCGCTTGTTCCGGAAAGGATCGGCTGCACAAACAGATGCTGATCTCCCGCCTGCTGGAGAAGAACATCCGAACCGGCAGCCAGTCCGACATTCCCCTGCGGCGCACTCAGCGTTCCACTGTTACTGACTTGATTCGCGATCAGATAAACATCGCCGCTTGCGGCATGAATAACTCCCTGGTTGTTGATGCCCGCCCCGGATGTCCCAAGAAAATGCAGATCGCCTCCATTGAGGAATGAGCTATTGGAGACATCGAGAGTCGAACCGAGAAAACCCGCCGTATCGATACGCCCGCCTGCACCCACCACAATCCCGTTGGGATTGACCAGAAAAAGTTGGCCGTTGGATTGAAGCGTTCCGTAAATGGCGGAGGGATTTCCGCCGAGAACGCGATTGAGCGTGGCGGAGGAACTGTTGGGAACGAGAAACTTGGTCAACTCTCCACTGTTAATCGAAAAGTTCTGCCAGGTGATGATCGCCTTGTCCGATCCCTGATTGATGGTGAGGGTGCTCCCCGCATTCGTGATATTGGCGCTGCCCGCAACCACCTGCCCACCGGTCGGATTTCCCAAGACAGGCGCGGTTTGCCCAAAGAGAAGCAATGCCGACAAAATGCCTGCCGACACCACTTTCCATGGCTTCGATGGCATGTCTTTTTTTTGGCAAATTTTGCTATGCATGGGTTCTAAAAAATAGAGATTTCTAACCACTCAAAATGGTAGGAGAGCAAATTGTTCCAGCAAGCCAATAATCTTAAGTGGTTTAAGAAGCCCTACCCGTTCCGAAAACTTCCTTTTTCTATAAAGCTTGCCTACGGACGGTTTTTACGGGAGGTAATCGCCATGGCCAAGCAGACATCCTCTTCCCTCTTCGACTGGGTAAAGGAGCGAATGTACCACCTGCTCGCTCCCGTGGTGGCTCTTGGTCTTGTGGCGCTCTTCCAACAAACACCCTTCGCTGACAAACTCGAATACCTGACGGTCAATCTTCGTTTTCAAGTTCGTGCCCCCCTTCGATCCTCCTGCCGATCCGCGTCTTGTGCTCGTTGGGATTGATCAGAAATCATTGGATCACACGGGATCATGGCCCTGGCCGCGCAATATCGAAGCAGATTTCATGAAGACAATCGTGAATGCGGGCGCAAATCCGCATACCGTAGCCTTCGATCTCCTATTTACGGATGATTATGACAAATTTCACAATCTCAAATCTACGTCAGGTGATAATTATGATGAACTTCTTGCAAATGCGGCGGGGCAGTTACCCAGTGTTGTGACTGGTGCGCTTAGCTTGGCTCCTGAGCATAAGCTTAAAGATGAATTATTTGCTGAAAGTGAGACCCAAATCGAACTTTCCGAACCCAGTCTTACCGTTCCTTTGCCAAGCGTCCGGGGCAATATAAACAAGATTGTCGGCTCGAATGTGGCCATTTTTCCCATTCGCTCCCTTCGCAAACAAAGTTTATTTGGCTTTGTCAATGATGAGCCCTCACCCATTGACCATGTCAGGCACAGCATCCCACTTCTAGTTCATGTGAAGGACAAGGTTTATCCTTCTTTCGCGCTCCAGATACTTTGCCAGATGCTCAACGTCGATCCCGACAAAGTCGAAATCGATCTACCGAATTGCATCGTTAAGTTAAAAAATGCTTCTGGAAAAATTTGGTCAATACCAATCAGCGAACGAGGCGAGTTCACCATCAACTATCGTCGCGAGGATGGTTTTCAAGGTGTTTCATTCATTACACTGCTGAGTTATCTCGGAGATCATGCCGCAAATGGAACCCCGCTTCCCAAAGAAGCTGACATTCAAAACAAGGTTCTGCTGATTGGTCAAACCGAGACGGGACTGACAGATTTAGGCCCCACTCCGCTTCAATCCAATAGTCCGTTGGTCTACACTCACCTCAACGTCATCAACAATGTGCTGCATAACGACTATCTCGGTTTTGTTCCCTTGTTCTGGGTTGTCATAGGCTGGGCATTTTTTACGTGGGGAACGCTGCTCAGTTTGCGCTACGCGCCCATTTTCTGGTTTGTTTATATACCCATGTCGGTGACGCTACTCTATACGATTTTCGCCTTCGCCATTTTCTGGGTCTGGAGTCTGGAGATCGCGATGGCGTGGCCCATCCTCAGCTATGGAGTGGTGAACTTCGGCGCCGTCATTCTGCGCTGGCGCGAAGAACAACGCGGCAAGCAGCAGCTTAAACAAATTTTCTCACGCATGCTTCCTTCCGGACTGGTGAGTCATCTTCTGGATCATCCGGAAAATTTAAATCTCGGCGGTTCCATGCGCCCGGTGACGATCCTTTTCTCCGACATCCGTGATTACACCAAGTTTAGTGAGAATATCGATACGGCGGAACTCGTGAGGCAGTTGAATATCTACTTCGAACGGATGGTAGCCTGCGTCGAGGAATGCCGGGGAACTCTCCATAAATTCATCGGTGACGCCGTCATGGCCGCATGGGGTGACATTCCCGCCCTGAGCCTCGGAGTGGAGGAAGATGCGCGCAACTCGGTCCGTTCCGCGTTAATGATGCGCCTCAAATTGCGCGAACTGAATATTGAGCGCCAGGCTGCGGGACAAATTCCACTCCGCATCGGTATCGGACTGAATCACGGCGATGTCGCCGCCGCGCAAATCGGCGCGTCGATCCGCTCCGAATTCACTGTCATCGGAGATCCGGTCAATGTCGCTTCGCGGCTCGAAGGCATGACCAAGGAGTTTCATACCGACCTCGCCATCAGTGAAAGTGTCCGCCTGCTCATCGGCGACGGCTTCCTCGTTCGGCGACTGGGCTTGATTCAACTCAAGGGCAAAACAAAGGCCACGGTCGTCTATGAAGTTTTGGCGGAAAAGACAAAACCGCACGAATCGAAATGGGCGGAAGAGGACATCGCGCGCTACGAGCAGGCCTTTGATGATTTCCTGGCGAGGCGTTTCACCGAAGCCGAGGCTGGTTTTTTGGCCTGTGGAAAAAATCATCCCGAAGATCATTGCGTGAAGCGTTATCTGGAAGTCAGCCGTGAATTTCTAATCAATCCGCCACCGCCGGATTGGGACGGACGCATCGTGATGGAAACGAAGTAAGCAATCCGTCATCCCGAGCTTGTCGAGGGATCAGCTCCCTGTAAGCCATGGATTATCCGGCTATGTGTGCACTTTCCGGAGGCTGATCCCTCGACAAGCTCGGGATGACAGTGGCTTTGGCTTTGAACTTAAATCCCGCCGCCGGAAGCAGCCGCCCCGACCTTGCCATCTTTCACGCCAACGTAGGTCTTTCCATTGATGACATAGACCGCGTAGAACGTGCCTCGCGCAGCAGCTGCGCCTTGTGGAGTCTGGATGGAAAAATCGGTTACTTTCGGCGTATTATGATCGATGAGCGCACTGACCACGCCGGACGTAAGTTCCAGATGGGCCTTTTGCTCCGTCACGGTCGAACCCGATTTTGAAAAGGCCAGTTCATTGATCTTGAGATTGGAGCCGTTACCAACTTCGATGGCGGTTCCGGGTGTTGTGCGAATGACCGCCTTGCCGTCATCGCCCGTGCGAATCGTCGTACCGATCACCAACTCCTGATCTTTTTTCAGGGGCGAAAAAGAAGTCGATCCGGGCGGGGCGAATTCCACCGTTCCAGATACCGATTTGACCAGCGCCTTCACCGTCGCGGCTTGCATCGTCCCGGTAAAAATCAATAACGACCCGGCTGCCAGCAAGGTTGCGACTAGAGCACGGGAGGACTTCACTTCTTAAAGCTAGTTTGGTTACCCTCCCGGCGGCAAGCTCAAACAAATCCGGTGGACAGACAAATCCGTGTTAAACTAGAACTCGTTTGTGAAAATCAGTGTTCTTCAACATGCCGCCTTCGAGGGCCCCGGTGAAATCGAGGCATGGGCGACGCTGCATGGCCATGCGGTCTGCATTTATCATCTCTATCGCGAAAACAAATTTCCCGCGCTCGACTCCTTCGATCTCTTGGTCGTGATGGGCGGCGAGATGAATGTCTATCAAGACCGCGATTACCCGTGGTTAAAGGCGGAACGAAATTTCATCCACTCCGCCCTGCAACAAGGCAAGTGGGTCGTCGGCATTTGCCTGGGAGCACAGCTGATTGCCGATGCGCTGGGTTCGCGGGTTCATCAGAATGCCGAATATGAGATTGGGTGGCTCCCCGTTACTTTTACCCATGAAGGACGCAACGCATTTCCCGAACTTCCCGCCGTGGCGACTGTCCTGCACTGGCACGGCGACACATTTGAACTGCCTTACGGAGCAATGCGTCTCGCCGGAAGCCTCGGCTGTCCGGAACAAGGTTTTGTAATCAAGAACAAGTGTCTCGCGCTACAGTTTCATATGGAAACGGATCCTTCCCTTGTCAAATTATTCGTCGAAAGCCAGTCCCATTGGCCCTCGGATCCCTACGCCCAAACCCCAGAAATCATTTTGGACAATGCATCCACCTATTACGAAAAGAACCGGAAAATTCTTTATGGGCTGCTCGATCAGTTTTCTGAGGGATTGTAAAAATTCTGTCATCCCGAGCGGCGTCCACCTCGGAAACGATTACCCAAGGAGCATCGCCGCGCCGAATACGCCAGCACTGTCCCCGAGCTTTGGCTTTAAAAGTGCCGCTTCAAACTCGGGGTTAAATATGGCGGTGGTGATTTTTCGCCGCATAGCATCGTTATAGAGAGCTTCGATGTTTCCCACGCCTCCTCCAAAAATGATCGCATGGGGATCGAGAATATTGATGACCATGCCGAGGGCTTGGGCGAGATAATCGGTCAGCCGTTCGATGGTCAGGCTCGCCTCGGGGTCGATTTTTCCAACGGCGCGTTCGGTAATTTCCTTCAACTTGCGATGCTGTCCGGAGCGTTCCGCGTAAAAGCGTTCGAGGGCAGGCCCTGAAATGAATGCCTCGACCGTGCCGCGTGTGCCGTAGTTGGAAAGCGGGCCGTTGGAATCGAGTACAAGCTGCCCCCATTCACCGGCGATCCCGTGACAACCGGGAAGAATCCGTCCATTCACCACGATACCGCCTCCCACTCCCGTACCGAGGATAACACCGAAAACCGTCGGGAAACCACAACCCGCGCCAAATGTCGCCTCGGCCAGGGCGAAGCAATTAGCATCATTGGCCAGGACAAATCTGGTGTTCAGTTTCGCTTCGAGATCAACCTGAAGCCGTTTTCCATTCAGGCACTGCGTATTGGAATTCTTCAGTTTTCCTGTTTTGGGATCAATAACTCCCGGCGTCCCCATCCCGATTTGCCCGGGTAGCGGCAAGCCGGTTTCGGCGCGGATCAAATCGCAAACCTTGGCGATCTGACCGAGAATATGATCGTAGCCTTTTTCCGCTTCGGTAGGCACCCGCAACCGGCAAACCGGATGATCCGGCGCAGTGGGGTCGAGAACAACTCCCTCGATCTTCGTGCCGCCCAGGTCGATGCCCCAAAGATGAGCCATAAAATCGCGGTAGGCAGCCGCCCAAACTTAAGCGGCTTCCTTGTCCTGCTTGCGACGAATGAGAGGCGATTTTTTACCATCGATCACGGCGCGATTGATGGTCACTTCAAGAATGTCTTCACGCGATGGCAAATCGTACATGAGATCGAGCATGATCTTTTCGAGAATGGCCCGAAGCGCGCGCGCGCCCGTGCCTTTTCGCACCGCTTCCTGTGACAGGGCTTTCAGCGCGTCCTTGGTGAAGGTCAGCCCCACATTTTCCATGGCAAAAAGCTTGGCGTATTGCTTGGTCAGGGCGTTCTTCGTTTCAGTCAATACGGCCACGAGATCCTCCTCCGACAACTCATCGAGCACACTGACCATGGGCAGGCGTCCGATGAATTCGGGAATGAGGCCGAAGCTGAGCAGGTCTTCAGGCTCAACCTGACGCATGATCGCACTCGCCGGGAGAGAGGCATCGGCATTTTCAGGCACCTGCTGGCTGCTGAACCCGAGGGTATTGCGGCCCACGCGGCGACGGATGATCTTGTCGAGACCGACAAATGCGCCGCCACAAATGAAAAGAATGCGTTCCGTATTAACCTGAATGTATTCCTGGTGCGGGTGCTTGCGACCGCCTTGAGGCGGAACATTGCAAACGGTTCCCTCGAGAATTTTCAGCAAACCCTGCTGGACGCCTTCGCCTGAAACATCGCGCGTGATGGATACGTTGTCGGTTTTGCGCCCGATCTTGTCGATCTCGTCGATATAGACGATGCCGATCTCGGCGCGCTTGACGTCATAATCGGCATTTTGCAACAGGCGCAGCACAATCGTCTCGACGTCCTCACCCACATAACCGGCCTCGGTGATAGTCGTCGCGTCGGCGATGCAGAAGGGCACCTCGAGAATTTTCGCCAGGGTGCGGGCGAGCAGCGTCTTGCCAGAACCAGTGGGGCCGATGAGCAAAATGTTGCTCTTTTCGATCTCAACCTCGGAAGAGGAGTTCAGGGCAATTTCGGTTTTTTGACGGCTCGCCTGCCCCGCCACGATGCGCTTGTAATGATTGTGCACCGCGACAGCGAGCGTCTTCTTGGCGAATTCCTGTCCGATGACATGGCGATCCAGTTCACGCTTGATGTCGGCAGGCTTGATCAAGGTCACTTCCGTGTTGGTGCGACGCGCCTCTTCCTTCGTCTCCTTATCGAGAATATTTTTGCAGACCGTGATGCAGCTATCGCAAATATAGACGCCCGGCCCGGCGATTAATTTACGCACCTCGGCGTGGCTCTTTCCGCAGAAAGAGCACATCGTCAGATTGGTGGTACGGGCCATGTTTTCCTTATTTGCGCTCCGCTGAATCTCCGGCAAGCACGGCGAGATCGCGACGGGATTTCACCACTTCATCGACAATCCCATATTCCTTGGCGTCCTCGGCACTCATATAATTGTCGCGATCCATGTCTTTCTCGATGCGTTCAACCGGCTGGCCGGTATGAAAGGCCATGATCTCGTTGAGTCTCTTTTTGAGGCGTAAAATTTCCTTGGCCTGAATGCTGATGTCACTGGCCTGACCTCGGGCGCCGCCGCTGGGTTGGTGAATCATGATCCGCGCATTCGGCAGGACAAACCGCTTGCCCTTGGTTCCTGCCGCTAGAAGCACCGCGCCCATGCTGGCCGCCATGCCGATGCAATAGGTGGCCACATCACAGGTCATAAACTGCATCGTATCGTAAATCGCCATTCCAGCGGTGACGTAACCGCCCGGCGAATGGATGTAGAGGCTGATCTCCTTTTTGGAATCTTCCATCTGGAGGAAAAGAAGCTGGGCGATGATGATGTTGGCCACGGTGTCATCAATCGGCGTACCGAGAAAGATGATCCGATCCTTGAGCAGGCGGGAATAAATGTCGTAAGCCCGCTCCCCCCGCCCCGTTTGTTCGATGACCGTTGGGACAAGATAAGAAGAACTCATGGCGTCATGCATGTAAACAAGCTACTCAAACTTTGCTTCTTTCAAAAGGAAATCCACCACGGCTTGTTGTAAAATCTGCTGCCGTATCGCGCCGAAAGCATTGTTCTTGCGCACCCGATCAACCATTTTTTCAAGCGTGATCCCCTCGCGCTGCGCCAAAACCGCCAGATGCTGGGCGATTCGTTCATTGGTTATCTCGATCTTCTCGGTCTCGGCGATTTGCACCGCAATGAACTTGAACTTTACCAGTTCCTTCGCGCTCTTGGCCGCATTGCTGAAAATTTCGTCTTTCTTTTCTTCCAGGATATTCGGCGAAACGCCACGGGCCTGGTTCTCCGCCACGATGTCGTAAACCGCAGCATGGGTCTCCTCATCGACGGCTGACGGCGGCAATTCAAACTCCACGGCGGAAATCAGCTTCTGCACGATTTCAGAGCGCGAGGAACGTTCCGCCTGGTTCTTTTTTTCCTGCTCCATGTTTTCGCGCGCGCGCACTTTCAGGTCGGCCAGGCTCATCTTGGCCACTTCCTGCGCGAAGGCGTCATCGATGGGCGGGGAATTCTTTACCTTGATGTCGGTAAGATTGACCTCGTATTGCGCTTTCTTGCCCGCAAGCGCCGCATGGGGGAAATCGGCGGGGAACTCAATCTCGATCTCCTTGGTTTCACCCTTCTTCATGCCGACGCACTGCTCGGCAAATTTCGGTAAAAAACCCTCGGAACGCATCCAAAGCCAGAATTGCGGATTTTGGGCGAAATGCTTGGCTTCCGGCACCAATTCGATCAAGGGCTTGCCGTCGAGTTTACCCGTGTAAGAAATCACCGCGAAATCGTCCATGTCCACAGGACGCTCCGGAGCATCGTCAAATTTGGCGCGTTGATCGGCCAGGTTTTGCAACATCTTGTCGATCTCTTCGTCCGTCACTTCGACATCCTGTTTTTTCAGGACGAGACCTTTGTAAGTCGGCAACTTGAATTCGGGTGCCAACTCGACCATGGTGGAAAAACTCAGCGAAAGACCCGGTTGATATCTCAAATCCTCGATCTCGGGGGCGCTGACCACGCGCAATTTTTTTTCATTGATGGCTTCCTGATAAGCCTCGGGCACCAGGGTGCGTTGCGTTTCGCTTTCGATATCCTTTTGGAATTTTTTCAGGACGACGGTGCGCGGGGCGTGACCGGGACGAAAGCCGGGAATGCGAGCTTGTTTTTGAAAATCGGTGGCCACCCGATCATAGGCTTGCTGAACCCGATTGGCGGGAACTTCAATTTTCAGGCGTTTCTTGCATGGGGAGACATCTTCAACCGTAATATTCATGGGACTCTTCACCCTAAAAGTGATGCCGGGTAATTCAACCCTTATTTACGAATATCCGTTGTCTTGTCACAAATCCTGCTTCCTGACAGAGCGGCTTGTTTACACCTACTTGACGTGCATAATCCCACAATCCTTTCAAACTCACTTGGTTCTAAAAGAAGAATCTGTTGGGTACCTTATCCATGAACGATCCTGCCAATCACACCCCGCCACTGGGGCAACAGGAATATAAAAAATTGCCCCCACCCCGGGCCATTCTACTTCTCGCACGATTTTTAGCTTCGTTCACCGTATTGATCGGCTTGGTCGTTCTTATCGGCTGGACCTTCGGGATTGAAGGCCTGAAAACCGTTCTGCCTGGCTACGTCAGCATGAAGGCGAATACCGCCTTTTGTTTTGTGTTCGAGGGAACGGCCCTTTGGGTTGGATATCTTTCCACTCCGTCTTCATGGCGGAGAAATTGCGCATTGTCCCTGGCAGCGGTGTCTATTCTCGTCGCGGTGGTGACACTCACCGAGTATCTCAGCGGCCTCTCCTTTGGACTCGATCAACTTGTGTTTCGCGATTTTCCCGTATCGCGATGGACTTCTCACCCGGGGCGCATGGCGCCGAATACTGCCATTGCCTTTCTGCTCTTTGGCCTTGCCTTGATCTTTCTTTCACGGAGGCATCGCGGAATCCAAACGGCACAGATCCTCACCATGGCGGGCCTTGCCCTGCCCTTGATCGCATCCGTGGGTTATTTATTCAACGCGCAGGTTTTTACCACTATTTTTTCCCAGACCCACATGGCCCTGCATACTTTCATAGCTTTTTATTTTCTCGGCATGGCCATCCTGGCCACGCGCCCCAATCGAGGATTCATGACCGTGGTCTTTGCCGATAATCCGGGAGGATTTATCGCGCGGCGAATCATCGGGCCCGCCATCCTGGCACCGATCCTGTTCGGTTGGCTCGTTTTTCAAGGATTCAACCTCAACTATTATGATACGGGCTTCGCCTGTTCGCTGATCGTGCTCAGCAGCATCGCGGTGCTCAGCGTCGTGACGGCAAGAAGCATCAACGAACTCAACCGCATCGAAAGCGAACGGCAAAGCCTGAACGAAGCCCGCCACATGGCTGATATACGGGAACGCGGGGCATTGGAAGCATCCCGGATGAAATCGGAATTCGTCGCCAACGTCAGCCACGAAATCCGCACGCCCATGAATGGAGTCCTGGGCATGACCAGCCTTTTGCTCGATTCACCGCTGACGCCGGAACAAAGAGAGCAGGTTGAAATTCTCCGTCAAAGCAGTGACGCCTTGCTGGCGCTGGTCAACGATATCCTCGATTTTTCCAAGGTGGAAGCGGGCAAGATCACCATGCAAGAGAAGCCTTTCGTCCTGCTTTCGTGCATTGACGAGGTTGTCAACCTCATGGCCAACACGGCGCAGCGCAATAAAATCAATCTCATAGCCTTCGTGGATCCAGACATGCCTTCCACCTTTTTGGGTGACACCACGCGGCTGAGACAAATCCTGATCAACCTGATGGGCAATGCCCTCAAATTCACCGAAAAAGGCGATGTATGTCTTGAAGTAAAAAGCGCAAAACTGGTGGAAGCGGATCTTTATCAAATTGAATTTCTAATCAACGACACCGGGATCGGAATTCCCCCCGAGGGACTTGCCTCTCTTTTTCGTCCTTTTCAACAGGTCGATGCTTCCACGACACGCCGTTATGGCGGCACCGGTCTTGGACTCGCCATCAGCAAGCGCCTGACGGAATTAATGGGAGGCGAAATGACCGTTTCGAGTATTCTTTCCGTAGGTTCCATTTTTCGTTTCACGATTTCCATTCGCGCCTGCTCAACCGAAGAAACCTCCGCCGATCATAAATTGCTGCCGCGCTGCCGCTTGATTCTCGTGGCCAGGACGGGGAAATATCCAAGCCTGCTCAAACGCCAGCTTGAAACTTGGGGAGTCGAGGTTTTGATCGTGGCCAATCCATTGGGAAGCGATGTCTCCACCAGAATTCCCGTGGCCGCAGTGTTGTTTGATCGCGACGACCATACCCTTGAGATCGTGTCTCAAATGCAGTCCGACCCGGTGTGGAATTCCATCCCGCGGATTCTTCTCGATTTTGGCGAACCCCCTTTCGCCCAACAAGCCTCCCTTTTTACCCAGCACCTGGTGAAGCCCATCAAACGGAATCACCTCTATACCTGTCTTCGTAAAATAATTGGTATTAAAAGCACCACTGTTAAATTCGAGATTCCAAAAGATGAGCCGGTACTCGCCACAAAGCTACCTCTCCGCATTCTCCTCGCCGAGGATAACCCCATCAATCAGAAGGTGGGACTGGCCCTGCTTGCCCGCCTGGGATATCGCGCGGATGTTGCCGTCAATGGCCTCGAAACACTCCACGCGGTTCTTCGCCAGCCTTACGATCTGGTTCTGCTCGATATTCAAATGCCTGAGATGGATGGCCTGGAAGCAGCCCAGGCCATGCGCAAAAAATTAAAGACCCATTGTCCCAAACTCGTCGCCCTCACGGCGAATGCCTTCACCGGGGCGCGCGAAGAGTATCTTGCCCAGGGTTTCGATTATTATCTGAGTAAACCGCTCCTGCCTTATGCCCTGAGCGAAGTGCTTACGCAGGTGGGGGAAAGTTTGGCGGCACCTTCCTCCGTATAACAGAACCCGTCCACAAGGTTAAGGCGTCGTGGGAGGGTGGGCATACGTGGGGGCGCTCAATGGATTCGTTCCCGGCTCGGGCACCGGAACGTCCCTGGCATTGAGCAATTTGCGAAGTTCCCTCACCGATCCAGCGCTTTTCTCACCACCGTAAGGGCACTGCATGGCCATGAGATAGGCCTGCTCCGCCTTCACCAACATGCCCCGTTGCCAGTAATGATTACCAAGGACGTTCCAAAATTGTCCATCATGGGGCTGGGCGGTCACCGCAAGCGTGTAGCATATATAAGCTTCGGGATATCGCCGCATCAGGTCGAATGTCATCCCCCTTCGAGCCTGAATGGTATCATCGATGGAATTGGCCTTGAGCGCTCTTTGATATGCCGCCAAGGCTTTTTGCCCTTCGCCGATCCTGGCTTCCATATCCTGCTGTCGTGAAGCCCGGATCCGATATAGATCACCCAACAAGACCAACGCCTGCGCGTTGCCGGAATCATAGGACAGGGCATTCTCAACACCCTGAATGGATTGCGTCGTCAACTGATCGATTGCCTGGGCGGATTGGCCACTCAACTGATTCAACGCCTTCGCGACCTGAACGGTCTTTTCATAAATGATGTCGCTTATGGCCGTTCGCCACACCTGAATACCGTAGGCTATGCTCAAAATAATTAGTCCGATCCCAAGCCATCGGCCCAGGGGCACGAGGGAAATGGTGCTCCAATGCTCACTCGCTTCCTCCCCATGCGTTCGTTTCAAGCCCAATCCTGTCAGCGCAAAAAGCATGAGCGCATTGGCGGGGATATGCAGGTTAAAGTCGAAAAGGGAATGAACTGCGAGCGCTGACCACGCGGCAAATCCGGTTGCGACAAGCACGCGATCCTGCCACCGCGAATCCGCCCGAAGACGACGAAAAAATTTGAGCGTAACGGCCATGACAAAAAAAATGGCGATGGCAAAGCCAGTCACCCCGTAATCATCCAAACAATTGAGATAGTCGTCATGGGTAAGCATCGCCTTGAAAGCAAACGTGTTGCTCTGGTAACGGGGATGGATGAAAATAAAAGTTCCCGGTCCGGTTCCAAAAACCGGATGATCATAGGCAATGTGCAAGGCATCCTCGGCTAGCTGGAAACGCACATATTTATCGACGGTACCCGTTTGAATCGCATCCTCGATTTCTGCAACGCGCATCTGGGCAAATGGCGATTCGTTGTATGCGGCCACAAATGAAACCATGAGGATCAACGCCCCCGTGACTGGAATCCACCATCGCAGGGTTCCATACCTTATCCCAAAAATCGCCAGCGCAATGATCGCCGCCAGCAAGGATATCCAACTGCCTCGCGATACCGAAAAAAAGATGCCCACCATCATCATGGCACCCAGGTAAAACAGGACAATCCGAAGCGGCCACGCCAGCTTGGAGAAAGATCCCATGGCCAGCGCCGCCGCTGTGGCCATGACCAAAAGACTCGCGTAATGATTTGGACAACCGTAGGTGCCAACCCAGCGCGGAGCGTAATAGAGATGAAGTCGTTCAGTCGGCCCAAAGGGGAACCAGACCGATTTCAGGTCATTAACATTGGAATAATGGCTCAGATAATAACCGAAGCCTGCCTCACCCACACCGAGCACGACCAGCAATCCCACCAGAATAAGCCCTTGCGTTCGCCTCACCAACCCGTAACGACAGGCGAAAAAAATCGTGGCGTAAGCCAGGACGTTCATCGCTTCGAGCCGCGAAAAATATTCCGTGGGTGAAGTCAACCATCGCGCGATGACATAAAGCACAAAGATCACCACCGACAAATCAATCGCATCAATCCGACGCAGGGCATTTTCAAAAGGCTGCGTGGTGAGTCTTAATCCCTGGACCAAAAGAAGAAGGGCAACCACGCCCAGCAAAGGTAATTCGTACCACAAACGCGCTGCACCAAGCACCAAGGGGCCAGCGACGAGGATTATCGCGAGTAAGCAAGTGGTTGCCACACCCGCCAGACCTACCGGTGATTGGGAGGCTCTGCCCTCAATGTGACGTGAAGAAGACTGGGGCTGAACGTGCGAACTTTGCCTCATGACGGGAAACGATGAACATGACAGCTATTTTCCTCCATGCGAGCAGAATCACTGTAATCTCATTACCCATCGTTCAAATCTTTTTAAACATATTATCCCCTATTGTTTGTTTTCAATAGGGGATAATAAATTATAACTTACGATAGTAAAAAAGTTTTAGCGAGCGAGGAAATTCTGTACGAAGTGATTCGCGCACGGCAAAATAGCGGTTCCATGATCTTCCCTCGCCTGCTCTCTCCCGCCGCCGATTCCGGAAATAAACCGGAGAAATTTGAAAGTCTTCTCGCCCGCCTCGAACAGATCGTCTCCGACATGGAAAATGCCGAACTGCCCCTGGAAAAACTTCTGGCCAGTTACGAGGAAGGGATGCGACTCGTCCAAGCCTGTGGGAATCGCCTCGTCGATGCGGAACAAAAAGTCGAGATTCTTTCCCAAGCCGTGTCCGCCGAAACGGCAAAAGCCGCCCCGGCTTCAGCCGCTACCGAAGAAAAACCAGCCAAATCCGAAAACGATATCCGGCTGTTTTAGTTTTATCGAACCGCGTTCTTACGCCCCGACAAAACTCGCGATCCGCTTCAGCCCTTTTTCGATGTTCTCGGCGCTTGTGGCGTAAGAAATGCGAACGGTCTTGTCATCACCGAAAGCGAGTCCAGGCACCACGGCGACCTTTTGCTTGTCGAGCAACCGCTCGGCAAACTGGGTCGAGTTCTGGCCTGTGCCGGAAATATCGACGAGGACATAAAAGGCGCCTTCCGGTTTCACGTACTTGAGCTGGGGAATGGCATCGAGCAATGAGCAGACCAGATCGCGGCGCTTGCTGTATTCGGCCACCATCTGTTTCACGCAATCCTGCGATCCTTTATAGGCCGCGAGAGCGCCCTTCTGTGCAAACGAAGTCGGATTGGAAGTCGTGTGGCTCTGGAGAGAATCGATCGCCTTGGCGATGCCTTCCGGCGCGGCCACATAACCGAGTCTCCATCCTGTCATGGCGTAGGGCTTGCTGAAGCCGTTGACCGTCAGGGTCAGGTTATAGACATCCTTGCTCAACGTCGCGATGCTGACGTGCTTCGCATTTCCGTAGAGGAGCTTTTCGTAAATTTCATCCGAAAGAATGAAAATATCTTCATCAAGCGCAACATCGGCCAGACCGGCCAATTCATTTTCCGTGTAAACGGAACCGGTCGGGTTACCCGGTGAATTGATGATGATCATCTTCGTCTTCGGCGTCATCGCATCGCGGAATTCATCCGGTGTGATCTTGTAGTTATTTGCCGCCGAAGTCGGAACAATGACGGGAACAGCACCCACGAGCTTGACCATTTCGGGGTAACTCAGCCAGTAGGGGGCGGGAATGATGACCTCATCGTCCGGCTCCAGGGTGGCAAGCATGGCATTGAAACAGGCGTGTTTTGCACCGCAACTCACGATGATCTGCGAGGGTTTGTAATCGAGACCGTTATCAGCCTTGAGTTTTTCGCTGATCGCCGCGCGCAACTCGGGGATACCCGAGGAGGGCGTGTATTTCGTAAAACCGGCATCGAGCGATCCCATCGCCGCAGCCTTGATATGCTCGGGCGTATCAAAATCGGGTTCGCCGGCGCCAAAGCCGACGACGTCCTGGCCTTCGGCCTTCATGGCCTTGGCCTTGCTGTCGATGGAAAGAGTGAGTGAGGGGGTGAGTTCTTGTACGCGGGAGGAGGGTTCCATAAATGTATATTAAGATAAACGGTGAACTGTGATCAAAGCACGACGGGCGACGACAAGCCAGCCCTCAACGCATTAATCTTGATAAAAACTTTCGATTAGAGCTTTAAAGTTATTTTTGCGGATCTTGACAATGCCCATTTCCCTGCGGGCATTTTCAGCCGAATCCGAGGCGTGGGCGGCATTGACCATGATGGTCGAGCCAAACTCGCGACGAATCGACCCCGGAGGGGCCTTGGCCGGATCGGTCGGGCCGAGAACCTCGCGGATTTTGCTGACGGCGTCAAGGCCTTCGTAAACCAGGATGATGCACTTTTCGGTGCCCGGCTCGGTTCTCGCCTCGCCCTTGGTTTCGGAAGGCGCATGACCGGTCATGAACTTAACAATGCTGTTGAACTGTTGGTCACCCGCCAGGGGGCCGAGCAGGTTTCCGATCTGTTTTTGCATCTCGGGTGTGACCGGGATATTCAGGGCGGAACTGAGAATATCGCGCGCCCGCTCGCCGACTGGCCCCGTCAGCTTTTCCTTGAGCACATCGCGCACGGGGCCATAAAACTCCTCCGCTTGCGCGACCGTCATGCGGTGCACCTTGATGCCTGTGATCGCCAGTCCCGTGCGGGAAAAAATATCGAGGATGTTGCCGGGACGCCCGCTCGGAAATTTGAAATTGTCGGGCTTGATGATAACCAGTGTCCGTTCATGACGCGGATCACTCACCGTTGGGACGGCTTTTTCGAGCAGACCACCATCGGAATCGCTGTACTTTGCCCAAATCCTTAATTTGGTGCGGGCTTCCTCGATGTTGGGCGAAGCCAGGACGGCAGGCTCGAAATAGCGAACGGCCCCATCGCGGCTAAAAACAATATCGCCGTAAGTATCGCGAATCGTCTCACCGCCGAGGAAATTTTTCTTGAATGTGCCAACCGTCTCGCGAATGCGGCGCACCGCATTCTCTCCACGGAAAAGCAGAATCATGACCCGTTCGCGCACACCCGTGACAGGATCCGGCGCGAGGTTTTCTTTGACATAATCACGGATCAATTCCTGGATCTGACGGTCTTGCGGATCGCCTTCCGTGACAATGTTTTTGGCATATTCATCAACCAGGGCCTGGCTGGGCGCAAACATTTGAGCTCCAACCAAATCGAGTGAGGTTCGCGTCAACAGACGGGCCAAAACACCTCCTGTGCGCGACTTGTAAATCGTGTAGGGATTGATAATAACGTAACTGAGTTCTTCTGCCATAAAGGGGTACTGACCGTAGGCTTTGCGCCGCAGGGGGTCAAACGGAAAGTCCTGCGGACGGCAGTTATTTATTTTGGATCAAATTCATCCCCTCCGGCGGGATCGGCACAGTTCGATCCCCACCATTCGCGGTAGGTGGACGATATTTCGTGCGGATCGACCGCCACAATTTCGGGGCACTCGTAGGAGTGATGCAATCGAACAAGCTCTTCCAGCGCCGTGAATTGCTCGGCGGAACTTTTGATCATCATGAGCACTTCCGCCGCTGTTTCCAATTTGCCCTGCCACCAGTAATGCGATTCCACCGCCGGGACGAAATTCACACAGGCGGCCAGATGTTTCTCCAAAATGACCTGCGCTAACCGACGCGCTTCCTCAATAGTCGGCGCAGTCACGAAAATAAGGCGCGGCGTGAAAGACATATTTCAAATGTAGCGGCGGTCATAGACCGCCGCTGCATTACAAGATCGATTTCACCACGCCGCCATCGACGCGAAGGGCCGCGCCGTTGGTGGCGGCGGAAAGCGGGCTAGCGACATAGGCGACGAGATTCGCAACCTCTTCATTGGTGGCAAAACGCTGAAGCAACGAACTCGGACGCACGTTCTTAAAGAATTCCTTTTCCACCTCGGCGGATGACTTGCCCTCGTGCTTGGCCATGTCTTTCACAAATCTTTCCACGCCTTCGGAACGGGTTGGGCCGGGCAGCACGGAATTGACCGTTACACCTGTGCCTGCGGTGGTTTCGGCAAGCCCGCGAGCGAGGGCGATCTGCATGGTTTTGGTCACGCCATAGTGGATCATTTCGGCTGGAATCTGAACCGCCGATTCGCTCGAGATAAAAATAATGCGGCCCCAATTGCGATTCATCATGCCGGGTAGAAAAGCGCGGCTGAGACGCATCCCACTGAAGAAGTTCGTTTCGATCATCGCGTACCAATCGGCATCGGTCAGCTTGTCGAAAGTTTTGGGCTCGTACGTCCCGAGATTGTTGACGAGAACATCGATTTGTTGAAAACGATAATCGACCTCCTCGACTTGATCGACCTTGCTTAGATCGCCCGCAAAGGCCTTGAGCTTCGCCTGGGGATGCTTCGCATGGATCTGCTCGATGGCCTCGGCTACGCGGTCGTCTGTGCGACCATTGATGATGACTTGTGCGTCTTCACCCGCCAGGGCCGTCGCGATGGCCAAGCCAATGCCAGCGGTTGAACCTGTGACGAGACAGAGTTTATTTTCGAGGTGGTAATTCATAATACATTCCTTTCAAACGAGATTGACTACAGACAAGTTACACTGGCTCAAAGGTCATATCAATGAGGAGAAACTCACCCCCGGGAAGTCAGGCGAATCGCCATGATATAAAGACAGCCGAAGGCCGCGCCGCCCAAGTGCGCCGAATGAGCCACTTCAGGCAACCAATGGAGGAAGATGAGAGCAATCTCCATCCCGCACGCGGTAATGGCCAGAACCCGTAAGCTCATTGGAATGGGCAGCACAAAAAAGAAATAAACGACCACCCGCGCATGTGGAGCCGCTGTACCCGCTGCGGCGATGAGCGCAAAAATCGCGCCGCTCGCTCCGATGACCGGTTCCTGTGCATTAGGATTGAAAAAATACCAGACAAGGACAGAGACGATTGCGCCTCCGAGATAGAGGCCGAGGAAACGCCATTTGCCGAGAAAATCTTCCAGTGCCGGGCCAATGCAGATCAGCGGAACCATGTTGGCCACGATGTGGAGCCAGAAAAGGCCGGGATCGTCAAAGATGACCACGGCATGAGCCCAGGCGTAGGTGAGGAGAGTCCAATAACGGTGCTCCGCCCAGGCCTGGGAACTGAAGGCAAGCGCATCTCCGACCACATCATCGCCGTAAAAATAAAGAGCGAGGAGTTGCAGGATAAAAACCGCGACCGTGGAACCGACCAGTATCCAAGTGACCCACGCAAAGGGTCTCTTAATCGGCACCGGATAGGGGTAAGTCTCGGAAATTTCTTCGGGCATAAGCTGACAGGGAAAAAACAACCTGTCCCATCCTGAGGCGGCTGTCCATAGAACTCATCTCAAAAATAGACAGTTATCTTACTCGTAATAATCCCGGCCAAAGCGGAAAGAGTCGCGGATGTCTCGCAAAAAGCTGGGGAAATTTTCGAGACGCATAACGTTGCCAGAGCCATTCGGCTGTCTTCACGATGCAATAAGCGTAGAGGAGCGCGACGAGCCAAGAACCGAGAATGTCGCTCGGATAATGCGAACCGGTATAAATGCGTGAGTAGCTGACCAACGCCGCCCAGGGCCAGAGTAACCAGGCCCAGCGTCCAAAAATCGCGCAACTGATCAAGACCAACGCGACATTGTTACAGGCGTGGCCCGAGGTGAAAGATCGTCCTTTGGTGACAGGTCTAGGAATCGATTCGGAAATTTCATGGATTGTCACCACGCGGATATGAGGCTCGGTTTCCAAAGGGCGCGGACGATTGATCGTCATTTTAAAGCCCCAGTCAATCATGCCATCACCAATGATGAGACACGCAGCCATGAGAATCAGGAACAGCCGTCCGCGAAAGCCTCCAAAAATCAGCGTGAGAACTGCCGCGACGATAACCGGATACCGCCATGAATTCCAATCACTCACGTAAGCCATGACCGGGTCGAGCCAGGGTCCGCTCCACGTCTGATTGATCAGGTAGAGCAGATGCAAATCGAGCGCGTGGAACCAGGCAAGAACGGACATGAATCCAACCTAGACGATGGAGAGCCTGCGCGGCGAGAGAAGAGACATCGGTTTGCTTTTGAGCCTGATGCTCATGCCGAACCAACCCATCTTACATGTGTTGGGCAAGAACCGCCGCGATCTCGCGACAGGTGCGAGTCGTGTCGAGCTTCAAACCGGAGCCGACCGCTATGCTCGTGGAAATAGGATCGCCCAGCGCACTTAGGCCTGACGGAGCGGAACCGCTGCCAGCACCCGTATCGTATTTGGCATCAGCAACCCCGGTGCGAAAGGAGAGAATGTATTGGGTCTTGGATTGATCGAGGTCGTACACGTAAACGGTGGTCTGGAGAGTGGTTTCACCAGCGCCGCCACCCACGAGGGCACGGAGCGCGCGGCTACCCTGATAAACAGTGGTAAACTGGCCTGCCACCAACCATCCGTGATCGGGAAGATTGTCCACCCAACGCTGCTCCGTAGGCGCAAGTTTCAACAAGCGATCCTGAAGGACGTGGGTAAAATTCGTTTGAAAATCTTTCTTGAAATTGACCAGTTCGATTCCTTCACGTCCGACGAGCCATTTACCCGTTTCGATATCGAACGGCGCAATATAGATGTGGGGCGGGTTCGGGGTAAGCTGCGCAGTGGAACTCGGCATCGGCGCGGTATGGATCGAACCACAACCGGTGAATAAGAGTGGCGTCGCAAGGACTACCCCGGCGACCATGGCAAAGAGAGCAGCAATGCGCGGCATTTATAGGCTTTAGCCGAAAAGCTAGAGAGAATGCAAGAGAATTTACATTAAATTACGGAAAATCTCTTCGAGTGGTTAAATAATGACTCTCAACGGAAAGAGTTACATCCACTTGTAATCTTCCCGCCTCGCTCAAGTCAGCCCCTCGTGATAGATTAGATAAAGCATGGATATTCTCTCGATAAAGGAAATGGTGGCCCGCGAAGAGGAGGCCTTTCGTTCCGGCGTCACTGCTGCGAAGCTGATGGAAGCTGCGGGGGAAGCGATGACCCATCGCATCACGGCAATCTACCCCCATGCGCGAAAAATTTTGGTGCTTGTCGGTAAAGGCAACAACGGCGGAGATGGCCTGGTTGTCGCCCGGCACCTGGCATCGAGCGGAAGGTTGGTGCAGGTCATCCTCACCGCGCCGGAAAATCAACTTGGCGAATTGCCGCGAATGCAGATGGATTCCCTGCGTCGGCCATTTCCGAATCTGGAAATTTTACCTTGGCGCGACGATCTCGATTTTCCGGGCAGCGACGGAGTGGTCATCGATGCGCTCCTGGGCATCCAGGCGCATGGTGCTTTGCGTGGAACGATTGCCGAAGTAGTCGCAAAGTTGAACGCGGCGCGAGCGGAACGTTTTTTCCGCACGGTCGCGCTCGATCTCCCCAGCGGACTTGCTGCTTATGAGAAAGATCGTCCTCCGCAGGATCGCGATGCCGCCGTGGTGGCGGATGTCACGCTCGCGGTCGGCTTTGCCAAGGAGGCGCTTTGCCATGAAGCACTTTCGGCGTGGGTGGGACGTCTGGAAGTCATACCTTGGAGCCAGGCGAAATTCCAATCGGTGCCGCAGCAGGTGTTGGTTGGACATGAATTGGCCCGACTTCTTCCGCGACGCAACGCGCTTTCGCACAAGAGAGATTTTGGACGACTGGTCATTGTCGCGGGGAATCTCGGCTTCACCGGAGCGCCTATTCTTTGTGCCCAGGCGGCACAGGCCATGGGCGCGGGTTTGATTTCTGTGGTTACGCGAGATGACGCTGCCGCCATCGTTGCCGCGCAGGCTCCGCCTGAAGCGATGGTCTCGGGTTGGCCGAAAAACGGGAAGACTCCTGAGGTGGTGAGTCAGGCCTCAGCGATTGTCATCGGGCCAGGATTGAGCGTGGATGCACAAACGACCGACATATTGCGCGCTGTTTTGGCCGTCGGTTGTCCTGTGCTGATTGATGCCGACGGACTCAACGCCCTGGCGAAAAATCTCGAACTTTTACGCGAAGCTAAAGGCCCGGTACTACTCACGCCGCATCCCGGGGAAATGAGCCGGTTGATTGGGCGCAAATTCGCTGTTGATGAACGCGAATCAGTCGCACGTGAGTTCGTTGACAAACACAACGTCACGCTTGTCTTGAAAGGAACGCGGACGCTAATCACCGCCCTCGGCCAGCCCTTTTTTATCAATACCACGGGCAATCCGGGACTAAGCACGGGCGGTTCCGGCGACACGTTGTCGGGCATCGTGGGTGCGTTGCTGGCGCAGGGTCTTTCACCGCTGGATGCCGCACGGCTCGGTGTGTGGTTGCACGGTCATGCCGCCGATTTGGTTTTGGCCGAGCGTGGTTGCGAAGAAGGTTTAACACCGACTATGCTCAGCGCACATCTCGGGGCGGCTTTGGTTTCATTGCGTGCGCAAGCGGTTGAATCGATTGGTTTGCTCGAACGCGTGAAAACGTTTCGCTAAAAAAATCCGTCATCCTGAGCTTGTCGAAGGATCAGCTTCCGAAAAGTGTACACATAACCCGTTTCTGAATGCTTACCGGGGGCTGATCCTTCGACAAGCTCAGGATGACAGATTCAAAACCTACTCAGTCTTCTCCATCCACTTCGGCAAGGGCGCAATGGCGCGGCCTTCGAGCGGACGGCGATAATCATAAATGCCGGGACTGGTCTGCGTTTTTTCGGCATAGGTCTGCGCCAGCATTTCGAGATGCGCGTCGATGTTGTCAATGTGGTGCAACATCCACGCTTCAGGCGTACGAGGCGTGACTGGCGCGCCATATTCCTTCTGGCCGTGATGCGATGCGATGAGGTGCAGGAGATGTTCGCGGACAAATTCGCGTGGAGGCTGCCCGGGAGCAGCGAATTCCGGGTTGGCTTCAAGGCTGCGCCAGAGTTTGTTAACCAGTTCGATACCGATGGTGATGTGCCCGAGGAGTTCGCCGATGGTCGTCATCGGGCTGACAAAACCTTGAGCTTGGTAATCGAGTTCCCAGAGCTTGCCGCAATCGTGGAAAAGAATGCCCGTGCGCACGAGATCCCAATTCAATGTGGGATAAACCGGCGCAAGCGCCGCACCTGCGCGCAGCATTTGTGTGGTGTGTTCGAGCAGGCCTCCACGACGGGCGTGATGATAATCCCGCGCTGCCGCCGCGCGGCGGAATTTTTCGCCATATTCCTGGAGGTAAGTTTGCGCCAGGAGCCGCAGGCGCGGGTCTTCGATGGCCGCGACAAAGGCGGTGACATCTGTCCAGTCGCGCTCAAGCGCGGCGCGCCGTTCCGGTGTGCCCGCAAAAAGATCGACGACCTCCTGCTTCTCCAATCTGCGCACTCGCAGGCGATCCACATTCAGGCCGTATTGATTTCGCCAGAAGGAACCGTCCAGCCGGACGCAATCACCATCATGCAAATCGTGACAGGTGTCGTAGGCATCGCTGTCCTCCCAAATCTTGAATTTTTCCGTTGCGGTTCCGTCGGAAATCTCAAGTTCCAGGTAGGGCTTTCCCGCCTTCGTCACGTTCTCTCTCGCCCGCGCAACCTGACACGGAACCTCGGCTTTCACTGCACTTCCATCCGCGAGCGTTACCTTGGCAATTTCCTGTAAAGTCATGCTCTACAAAAGCAGGAAATGGACAATTGTGGATAGAAAGTTTTCTCGCTCTGGAGAAAAAGACGAGTTTAATGGAAATTGTTCACTGCATGAAACCCTGGTTTCTATTATGTCTGGTGGGATGGATGACAAATGTGACATCTGATCCTTCGGAATATTTAGAATTACATAAATCACAACCAGTTGTAGTGAATGGCCTCGAGTTTATCGCCATAACTCAAGCGAAATGGTTTGTTTACAATCCAGAGGGCATGACGCATGCGATTGAAGTCCAACTCCTCATCACAAATCATCGAAAGAAAGATGTGATTTTTCCCGTTTTTGACACGTTTCAACTTATTCTCAGAAATGCTACTGGAAGCGAGGTTCCAAATCATGGAGAGACAGACGGGACAATAAGAACCCCTCCCGTTCTCATTCACCCAGGTGATACCTATTGTTTGTGTCGAAAGGCAGAACTGCATTGGAATTACCCGGACGACCAGTCGCATCCGCATACAAACAGCTTTTATTATTGGGATGGGACAGGCAGTACGAGTTACTTCAGGCCTCTTGCCCTTGGGCACTACACCTTGTCGTTCGGCATTGGTATTTCTGAAAAGGATGCGACTACGGATAAAAAAGACTTGAGAGGTCTTCCAGTTTGGTTTGGTGAAGCAATAACCAAGGAAGTCCCTTTCGAAATCGTAGTACTTAAGTAGTCCTCAACTTCTGTCTTGCTGGCGACCAGCAGGTGGTGCGGCCGCCAATGGTCGCATGTTCCAGTTTCGCACCGGTGCGGGGACACTTCCCGCCCCTGGCCCAGCGATGTAGAAAAAGCCACGAGTCGGGCGGATCAGACCAATCCTTGCCGATGATCCTCAATGCTTGGCGGCAGACGAATTGAATTTCGCGGTAGAGCGTGCGGATGCGAATGGCATCGAGTGAACCGGCCAGTTGTTTCGGATGGATGGCGGCGCGCCAGAGAATTTCATCGGCCATCCAGTTGCCAATGCCGGGAAAACGTTCCTGCATCAAAAGCACGGCCTTAAGCGGTGCACGGGCGCGGCGTTTAAGAAACTGATTCAAGACCTTCACGGTAAACTTCGAGGAAAGAAGATCGGGCGGAAGCTTCGCCCACCAGGCGGGTGCGTCGGAACTTTCAGCGAAGAGAACACGCCCAAAAAGTCGCGCATCCTGAAAAACGAGAGAATGTTTGGCCTGGCGCAGGACAAGATGGTCGTGCCGGGCGGGATGAAAATCGGGCGGCTCAATCCGCAATTTACCGGTCATGCCAAGATGCAAGCCGAGCCATGCCTGCGTCTTTGCGCCGTGCGGTTTGGCGACAAAGAGCATTTGCTTGCCGCGTGCTTCCGATCGCTGAAGCGTGCTGTTGGTCAAAACACGAATAAGCTGCGCAGTGTTGGTTCCGCGAAAAATACGGGCCTTGGGATGAAGCAACACCTTCTCAATGCGATGTCTCAGGCCGGGATTCCATTGCTTGCGGAAATATTCGACTTCGGCCAGTTCAGGCATGGAATGAAGGTGGGACGAAATACGTTATCACGCAAGAAAGCTCGTGAAGGGAGTGTCTTCATTTAAGAAATTGAGAGGATATTCCCAAAATAATCATCCGGTCATCCCGAGCTTGTCGAGGGATCAGCTTCCGAAAAGTGTTCACTTAACCCGATTGCGCATACTTACCGGGGGCTGATCCCTCGACAAGCTCGGGATGACTGAATGGGAGATGTCGGCATACGATCTTCGTGATGCGAATATCGACGAGTGACGCTCCGCACGATAAGATAATCGCGTCTTATGTTTTATCGTCGCGTTGTCCGCCCACTCCTTTTTTCGTTGCCGCCTGAATGGGTGCATCACGCTTCATTCGGAATGTTGACGCATACACCGTTGGCATCATTGATCGAGCCGTTCGCACGACAGAATTTTCCAACGCTCGAGAAAAAATTATTCGGCCTCACTTTTCCCAATCCGATTGGACTCGCTGCCGGTTTCGACAAAAACGCGGAGGGCGTGATGGTCTGGCCGAAGCTCGGTTTTGGTTTCATGGAACTCGGGACGATCACGCCGCGCCCGCAGCCGGGAAATCCGCGCCCCCGCGTTTTTCGATTGCCTGCCGAACAGGGTCTCATCAATCGACTCGGATTTCCCAACGTGGGGATGGAGGAAGTCGCGCAACGTTTGGAACGGATCAAAGTTTCGGGCCGTTGGCCGGGCACACCGGTTGGCCTGAATCTCGGCAAAAACAAGGATACGCCGCTAACCGAGGCGGGACGCGATTATGTCGCGTGTTTTCGCCGAACGCGCGACCTGGCCGATTATTTCGTGGTGAATGTCAGTTCGCCGAACACGCCCGGTCTGCGTGAGTTGCAACAGGGACAGTTGCTCGATTCGATCCTGGGACCACTCCGCGAAGAAGACCCGGAAGCCAAGCGTCCCCTGCTCATCAAGATCGCACCCGATTTAACTGAGGAGCAACTGGAGACCGTCGTGACCGCAGTGGAAAAATTTCGACTGGCCGGAATCGTGGCCACGAACACCACTATTAATAAGGAGGGTCTGACCTTGCAGGAAGAAGGCGGCGTGAGCGGACGCCCTCTTACCGCCCGCAGCACGGAAATCATTCGTACATTGCATCGCCTGACAAACGGTCGCGTGCCGATCATCGGTGTGGGCGGAATTTTCAATGCCACTGATGCTCAGGAAAAACTCGAAGCCGGGGCCAGCTTGTTGCAACTCTATACTGGCTTTGTTTATGAAGGGCCGTTGATCGCGCGCAAAACTTGCGACGGTCTCTTATTTCGTTTTCAACATCCGAGCTAAAAAGGGCGCGGTGGCGGAGTGTTTTGTTTTCGCGACTTCCTCGGGTGTGCCCTTCGCGACAAGACG
>JABDGH010000026.1 GCA_013286145.1 Verrucomicrobiota bacterium | reverse complement strand
CGGCGGCGGGCAGGTCGTACCGCCGCAAGGCGTGCAAGTAGAATAGGATTTTCAGCAAGAGACTGACGTACTTTTTTTCTGTCTGGTATTTCTGCGGGATTTTCACCGTCACCAACCGACCAAGATCAAGTTCCTTAATGTCGAAGGTCGGATCGGTGGGACTGAAGACCTGGGCTATATCGGGAGCGGTGTAAGGCTGCAAATAATTGAATACGGTTGAACGGATGCCGCTCAATTGCTCGGGTGGCTGCGCCCGAAACTCACGGTAATAGTCGAGCAAATATCTGATCTTCGATTTTCCGATCTTCAGTTCCTCTAATTTTCCGATCTTTTTTCCCAACATTTCATCGTCGGTCACAACCCGAAAGCAATTCTCGATGGTCACGGGTTCATCAATGGCCGCAAGCGTGGCCATCGCGTTCTGGATTGCCACTTGGGCAGCATTCTTGAAAAACGCCTGGCCGCCCTTCTGGCCCGCTGCCGTGGCCACATCGACCAGCATTTTGGCGTAGGTCGAATAGGGAATGCTGGAATCGGCCAGCATGTTCATGGTGTAGAGTGGCGTCCAGTTGGGCGGAGCGTCGTCGGGCCGGACTTCCAACTGCCGAAGGTCTTTCTCGCATTTCAAGTCTTTGGCAATGGCTTCCAGCGGTTCGCTCAAATCGCCCTTGGTATCCAGGGCCATGATGCCGACGTTGGGACGGTTTTGTTTCAGGGCATGGATGATGGGTACAACGCCGCTGGCCGTCTTGCCCGAGCCGGTGCGCCCGTCAATTTCCCATCCTCGGCAAAAATCGGCTTCCTTCCAGATGACCCCTCCCAACTTGAGAATGTAGGAAGGCAAGTCCGTTGACTTCTTCGCCGGAGTAAAAGCCAGGTGAAGAAACCATGTTACCGGAATTGGAAAAAACCAATGTCGTCAGTTCCGTCGAGCCGGGCAGACTCGACAGCACGACGCCAATGATCGCGGCGCTTAATGCAAAAAGAAATGAGAGAAGGTCCATGAAATGATGAGGGCTGCGGTCGCATAGCCGGAAAGGAACGCCGTGATAAGGTGAGAGCGGTGAAGACGCTTTCTTGATTTGTCCACGTCATTCACCAGACCACCCACGTTGGCGGCAAGCTGCTTGGTTGACTTCACGCCTTCCGCGATGGGCTGCGCCAGTTCCGTTTGAATTTGCTGGCTGATGCCGAGCGGTTTTTCTTTTAAAACTTCGCTTAGTTTTTCCAGATGGCCGTTGAGAAATTTGAGCGTGTCCGTCCATTCTCCCAAACTTTTGAGGCGGGCATCGAGCGCCGTTTCGAGCTTAAGCCTGTCGTTCTGGATTGCCTCGCGACATTCATCAAGGATCGACTTAAGCTGAACGGCATTGTCCTTAATTTCATCGCGGCTCTCATTGGTTCGCAACCAATGCCACGCGAGAAGCGCGATGAGGGGGTCGTCCACCGGGACTTTCTGCTGCGTGAGAAGCAGCTTCAAGTCATCCGGCAATTGTTTGGGATAGGCAAGGTCGACAGGAGCGTTCATGGGGCAAGCAGCGTTCGCGCTGTATCGAACTGGTTTTGCATGTAGGCGTGAAATCGCACGCAGCGGGACTGATCCAGAAGATGCAGTTTTTTACTGGAACGACCGTTGCCCACGGTGAGGTTGTACTTTTGCAACTCGTTCTTCGTGACTTCAGACAGGCAAGGCACTTCTACTTCAATAGCGCCCAAATCCAGAAGTCCCTTTCGGGTGTCCGAATTGTCGAATAAGGTCAGTTCCGTCGAGTCGCGGTAATTCTTGGCAATCAGCCACTGAACCCTCTTGCCATATTCGTCCATGACATCGGCGGCCTGGGAAATGGCGTCTCTGTCATCCACGGCAATGACGACAAAAACGAGATCGAAGTGGAGCGCCTTCTGCAACTCCGTCAACCGGCTGTCTTCGATGTACTTCAGAAGTTTGGAGCCGCCCGTGGCGCGATTATCCACGAGCACCGTATCGACGGTCTCCAATGCGCTCACCAGCCGGTCGAGAACGGCGAGTTTGTCAGTATCGACATCGGTATGGATAAATTCAGCCTCGGGCACGAGACGTTTGAATGTGCTGTTGGCGTGGTCGAGGTCGAAGGTCTTGATGTTGATCTTGGCTTCGACGAGGTAATCGTAAAGCAGGGTGGCGACAAAGCTCTTGCCGATGCCGCCCCTGTCCTGGGGAGAGAGGATCAATCGTTTGGTGTTCATGTGATTTTAGAGTTTTTCGCGGGCAATCTTGGGACCGGGTTTGTTCGAATCCGAAGTCAGAGGAGTACGAGGGGCATTGCTGGGTGTCGTGGTTTCACCCAAATCGAGTGAGGCGGGCTTCGCTCCCGTACCGCCCTCGGTTTCCCTTCGCTTTCGGTCGATCTCACTGCGGAGCCGCTTTACCTCCTGTAGATGGGCGCGGCAGAACTTTCTGACCGTCGCCTCGGACACCTTCACCCCGTTACTGGTCAGAGTGGATGTGATGTTTTCGTAGGTGGCGTATTTTGCCCGAAAGGTAAGAATGGCATTCTTGAACGGGTTGAGGATGACGTGCTGTATCGGATTGTGTTTATAATCGCCAGCAAGGCCGTCGAGGTGAGCTGCGATCTCTGTGTCTGATGGAGGAGATGGTTGGTTGGACATGCCAACCTTAAACCATATTCAGCCTGATTTTCGCTATGACTACTAAGTAGTTTTTAGTAGTCATGACGTTATTTTACTTTGGAAATAGCAGTCAGAAGGACGGCATGACAGATTGAGAATAATCAACTACTATTCGATTGATTCCTCTCGCAGATGCGAATTTTCATTCACACGACGGATTGTTTCTTCTACCTGGATACGGATACTTGGATTCGCTGCTAAGTCAGCCGCTATTTTGGCGTCGTAGGCGACTACGGCATCACCCCAAAGGCTCGCGTGATGAGGACTGCTAATGTGATAATGAGCTGGTCTGTCAGAAATTAATTTCATCATAAAATGGAAAATCCATTGCTGACGACGCTGCACCAGCAATGGAATTGCCTTTTCTGTTAATTCTTCCACGGTCATTTTGCCATCGTTGTACAGGTCGAGATGATCCTGTAGCGAGGCGGGTTTTATTTTTTTGGATGAAGTTGTTCCCATGCGCTCTTTAATCATATTCGGCACCTCTTTCGCCATAACTACTAAGTAGTTTTTAGTAGTCTAAGAATGCGGTAATGCTGTGGTGACATCAGTCGCAATGGGATTCTACCGCCTCTCGTGCGGGCATCCGCACGTTCACGCTACGGATAAGATACTGTTTTCTTACTGCGGAAATACTACTGCGATGCCCACGCTGGTGCTGCTGTGCTACGCTTTTAATCTGACTATTTGCGTGTAAGTCGAAAAAGTATTTTAAGACTACGGTGCCTCCTCCTCGCTATTTAATTACTGTGTTTCGTATGGGAGTCGGGGGCAGAACCTAAGCTCGCTTAGGGGTGACGTGTTCGCACCCAAAAAATATGTAGACCCTCGTTTTCCATCGGTTTCTGTATGGGGGGTGTTCTATATGGGCGGGTAGTCGAAAGAACTACTAAGTAGTCTTAGACCCGATTCTCTAGGTGTGAGAAAATGTGGGCATGGTTCGATTCGACCGTCCTTGTTGCTCGGTTTCTGGTGCCCTGGATTATTTTTCCGAGCACATGGCCAAGGGTGATTATTTGACCCAGGGCGGTGATTTGCGAATGGTGTGGTATGGCAAGGGAGCGACCATGCTGGGACTTGCTGGTGAAGTTCAGGCCGATCATTTTGCCCGTGTCTGCGCCGGGAATCATCCTGCGACGGGTGAAAAATTAATGGTGCGTGAGAAAGCTGGTCGTCGTGTCTGCTATTTCGGTCAAATCTCCGCGCCGAAGGATGTTTCCATTGCCCTTCTCGTCGGTGGAGATAAGCGGATCGAGCAATGGTGGCAAGATTCGGTGCAGGAGACCTTGCGGGAAATCGAAGCCGTGACTGAAACTCGGGTCCGGCGTGGTGGTCGGCGCGATGAAGATCGGGTTGCGGGCAATATGGTGACTGCGGTGGTCACTCACGATGCCAGCCGTAGCCTTGATCCACAGCTCCATACCCATCTCTGCGTCATGAACGTGACCTATGATGAGGTGGAGAAACGTTGGAAGGGCGTTCAACCGTCCAGCTTTTACCGCTACCAGAGTTTTTTTCGCGAGGTCAGCTACAACAAACTGGCCCAGCGGATGAGGGAGGGCGGCTACGAACTGGAGCCTTCACGGAAGATGGGATTCGACATCAAGGGTTTCCCCGAGTCGGCTCGCAAGCTATTCAGCAAGCGCCGGGATGAAATTCTGAAAAAAGCCGCTGAACTCGGGGTTTCGGATCAGCGTAACCTCCTCATCATCGCCGCAACGACTCGGGCCAATAAGGAAACGGTCTCGGCGGCTGAATTGCGTTCGGCCTGGCGGGAGGAATGCGGGGATGCCCTCAATGACATCGAGCGGGTGATTCGAGAATCCAAGGCGCGTTCTCCCGGTACCATTGTCCCGACCTACCATGAGGCAATGGATTATGCCCAGGAACATCTCTTTGAACGCCAGTCGGTGGTCAATGAGCGCATCCTGTTACGGGAGGCACTGGTGGCGGGTCGGGGGGCGGTGGTACTTAGTCAACTTCGGGAGGAATTGGAGCGTCGGGTCATCCAAGGCATCTTGATTCGTCACAATGATGAGATTACTTCCCGCGATGCCCTCGCGATGGAATCCGAGTTCATCCATTGGGCGCGTTCCGATTGGGACAAGTATGCCCGGATGGGAGATGAGCGGGCCATCAGTTGGTGGATGAAACGCGATCATCGGGAAGCGGTTCGAAAAATCCTCCGGTGTCGGAACCGGGTCGTGGTGCTTCAGGGTGACGCCGGTACGGGCAAAACCGCGTCCCTGAAGGAAGTCCTCAAGGGTATTGAAGCCAGTGGAGGGGCCATTTTCGCCTGTGCGCCCAGCTCCAAGGCCACCGCCGAACTACGGGATGAACTGACACCCGAGGCCGAGACGATTCAGTATCTTCTGCTCAATCGACACCTCCAACAGAAAATAGCCCACCGGACGATTATTGTGGATGAAGCGGGCCTTCTGTCTGTTCGGCAAATGCGTGACCTGTGCCGGTTGGCCAAAGCGAATCAGAACCGTCTCATCCTGGTGGGTGACATCAAGCAACATCGCTCGGTCGAGGCTGGCGACGCGCTGCGAGCCATCCAAAAATACTGCGAGGTCGAAACGGTACGGCTGACCAAGATCATGCGGCAGAAAGACCCGGCCTATCGGCAAGTGGTCGAATTACTGGCCGCCAAGAAACCTTATGATGCGTTTACCCAACTGGAAAAGTTAGGCGAAGTCCATGAGGCCAAGAACACTTCATCCCTCTTTGAACGGGCCGCACAGGACTATCTCCAGACCATCACCAGTGGCAAGAGTTGCCTCGCCATTGCGCCAGTCTGGTCGGAAATCGAGGGATTTACCGATGTTGTGCGGGACAAATTGAAAGCCAAGGGCCTCGTGTCGGGCAGCGAACGAGAGGTCGTAGTGACTTCGTCGTTCGGGTGGACGGAAGCCCAGCGTAAACGGGTTGAGAATTACAGGCCGGGGTATGTTCTCCAGTTCCATCGCGAAACAACGGCCTTCAACAAGGACGAGGCGGTCAGAATGGTCGAGGTGCGAGGTGAACGTCTCGTGGTCGAACGGGAGAACGGCGACCGATGGGCCTTCGATCCCAAACGCATTCACAGCTTCGACGTGGGCGAGGCCCGGAAGATCCCCGTTGCCTCGGGCGAAAGACTGCTGATTCATGGCAATCTGAAAGTCGAAAAAATCAAGAATGGCGATATTGTGGAAGTGGTGGGTTTCGATTCTGACGGTTCCATCCGGCTGAAGGATGGCCGCTCGTTACCGAGGTCCTTTCGGCAGTACACCCACGGATATGCGACGACTTCCCACGCCGCCCAAGGCAAGACGGTGGATCGCGGCATCCTGATCCTGGGTGAAGCTGGCATTCGGGCCGCAAACCTCCAGCAAGCCTACGTGAGTAATTCGCGGTTCCGGCAACGACAGACGATTTATACGACCAACCTGAAAGCGGCAAAGGATGCGATGGCCAACGATCTTGACCGGAAGCTGGCGCATGAACTTCACGAGAAGCGCGTCCGCCAGTGGCGCGTAATTGAGGGGCTGGTGGCCGAAGGCGATGCGTGGCGGGCCGTGCGTGAGCGGGTCATAGCGGCGACTCAAGAACAAAAGCAAGTCCTTAAACCGGGAGTAATGCGCTATGCCGCTTGAAGACCAACCTTCCCAAGCTGCACCGGAAGCCGCCATCCACGGGGACGAGTGGGATGGGCCTTGGGGTTCCATCTCCCCGGTGCGCAATTCTGTTGAAACCCTGTGCATCCAGATTGATAACGAGGCAGGGAAACCCCGCATTTATTACTACCCGTACCGCACCATCGGCAAATGGAACTGGAACATGGCTTTGCCCGAAACGCTGGAAATTCAGGTAGGGGGCATTCAAGTCACCATTTTAGGAACCGGCCTGCGACGGTTGGCCGAAGCGTTAAACCTGGGCCAGCTCCGACTGGTGCATCTGAACCAACCTCCCGATTTAACCGCAGAAGTCTGCATACGAGCACTTTCTATTGAGGATATGAAATAACAATAGGCTCTGATCTCGGTACGGCGAAATGAAGAGCAGCCTGTTATCTCCTCAATCGGCCAATCGCCCTGCTCCAAGCTAAAGCCGGACGTTCCACCAATTTCCAAAATACTATTGCTCCGACTAGCACCGCAGTCAGAATTATAACATCAAGAACAATCATAGGTATCTTACCGAAAAAGGAATTGGCCACAGCTATCATGATCGGCAGATGGACGAGATAAAGACTATAAGAAATAGACCCGATAAAAATAGGCACGCGATGTCCAAAGAAACCCCGTTGAGAAGAAAGCGCCAAGATTATTAACCCGGCGCTGCCGAACATCGTCGGCAAGTCTCCTAACATGCGCTGGGACTGGCTCCAAGGATTATAAAATCCATAAAAAAATAAAACGAGACTTAACAAGTAGAGCCCCGCGATTTTATTTATGGAAAAGCTTTTCACCAACGCGATAAGGGTATTCCGATGCCGTGCTAAGAGAATTCCAACAACGAACATGGCAACGTAGTGGATCGTCTCGAATAGTTCGTACTCGATTACCCAACTGTAGCCACATAAAAATGTGTAGGCGAGATTTGCAGCAAGGGAAATAAGTACCGCTATGGGCAGACCCAATTTCCAGGGCAATTTGGAAAACATCCAGAAAATAGCCGGAAAAAGAAGAGAGATTCGCATTTCATAGACCAAGGTCCACGCTGGAGGCACTAGAGCTTCGCGGTCGATGTTTCCGATTAAGATAAAATGAGAGAAAAGCAAGTGCCAGCTCAACGGAGTTTGCCAAGTAGGATCAAGTGGCATTGCGGGAACCGAATTTTCGTTGCTCCAACTACGCCAAAAGAAAGTTAGAATCACCACGACCACGTAGGGCACCCAAATGCGAATGAAGCGACGGGTAGCAAAAAGGTAATAGGGCAAAGAACGCCCCTCGTGATAGGGAATCGAAAGAACAAATCCGCTGAGCACAAAAAAAAGAATCACTGCCTGATGTCCGGCGTACCACCACATCCACTGCCACCACGATAGCCGTTGATAGACTCCAATTTCGGTCAAGTGGGAGAAAACTACGATCAAGGCCGCGATGCCTCGGAGCGAATCGAGATGCTGATAGTGTTTTGGAGAAGCCCCGTCCCTAGTTTCCTTTCGACGTAGATCATTTCGCCGTTTTGCCACCCTAATCTTCCTCTTATTCCCTTTTCCTTTTTTCATCTTACGATAGCGCTGAGCTACGCTCCGCTGCCGGTCTTGTAGTCACTCAGTTTCTTTTGAAGATAAGGAGCATCGCTCACTGTTTCGAGGCGTTGTACAAGCGCGTTCATTTTTGGGCGATAGATTTCCTTCTCGTCCGGTGTGAATATGTCAAAGGACTCCTGAAGCAAGCAAAATGCTTGAAATTGGCTGCGTATCGTTTCCATGAAATTTCCCTTTATCTCATTCAACTCGGCATCCTGAAGCAAGAGTTCAGCGAGAAGTATTGCCTTTGTATAACGCTCACCACTTCGCTGCATAAGTTCTGACAACTCCTCCGGGGAAGATCGTTTTACAAGTGTCCACGGTAAGCCGATAGAATGTAAGCAAGCCACTTCAATTTGCTTCATTGCATCGTCATTGTGACCGGCCTGTCTCGCAGCGAGAATCGCAGCGATCATCAGCCTCACCTGCTCTATCATTCGCAACAAGTAATCTTCACCCATACTTACCAAGAATCGTAGGCAGTATCATTCCTTTCACAAGACCAACAGCCTCCCGTTTTACTGCAACAAGTCTCGACCCTTACCGGGAATTACGGTACGATTAGCGTCAATTGATTCGATCATGAAATCACGAGTTTTAATCATCACTCTCCTCGGCCTGCTCTACCTGCCGGGAGTCGTTCGTTTCACGCCTGCCCAGACCAGCCAACCCACCGCTGTTGCGCAGCCCCTCAAGACGGTCACGCTACGAATCGGAAAGGCGACTTTGGAAGCCGAAGTCGCAGTCACGCGAGAGGAGACATCTCGTGGTCTAGGGTTTCGGCCTCGATTGGCCGATAACGCGGGAATGATATTCGTTTTACCGACTGAGCGCGCAACCTTCTGGATGAAAGACTGTTTGATTTCCCTTTCGGTCGCTTTTCTCGACAAGGATGGCGTCATCCTTGAAATCCACGACATGATGGCCCCCGATCCGACCAAGCAAATCGACGACTCCTCACTGCCTCTTACCCGTAGCGACAGCGATAAAGTCGCGTATGCTATCGAGACAAACCTGCATTGGTTTGCACTCAATGGAATCAAGCTAGGCGAAAAAATCGATCCTCCGCCAGAGATACTGAGGACTTTAAAACGTTGATTGCATGTCCCCCTCGGTACTTGGGGCATCACGCTTTAAAAACACAGCTAGAGCCATATCCATAATGAGTCGAGTTCATTTATTTCTTTTCATCCTGTGTTTTTGGACAGGTATGATTTCCGGTCAAGCCGCCGCGCCAGATCCCGACGCCGGATACATCGGTAGTGCATTGGCCCGTGCAAAAGATTCGGACTTCCTGACGGTCGAATATGTGGCAGCTAACAGCCCCGCTGCTGACGCTGGAATCAAGCAAGACGATTGCATTTCGGCCATTAATGACATTTCGACTCAGGGAATGTCTCTCATGGACGCCCGAAATTCCGTTGAAGGAACCATCAATGGCGCTGTGAAGCTAACCGTCCGCCGTCAGGGATTGCCTGACGAACAAGTCTCTATTGTGCGGCGGTCCTCTCTTGACACCTATTTGCCAGCGGCGACAGGCGGCGATCCGAGAGCAGAGTTTTACGTGGGAAGTTTCTATGAACGCGGCCCAGCCTCGACGCGCGATCTCACAAAAGCAGCAGAATGGTACCGCAAGTCGGCCGATCAAGGTTACGCTCCGAGTCAAGTCAATCTGGGGTATATGTTCGCACGCGGCTTAGGTGTTCCAAAAGATTTGGGAGAAGCCGCCGCTTGGTATCTCAAGGCCGCTCAGCAGGATGACTCAACTGCCGAACAATATCTTGCTTCTCTTTATCGGGATGGTCGTGGGGTAGCTCGAAATGAACGGGAAGCGTTTAACTGGTACTATCGATCTGCACAGAACGGTAACGCCTATGGAGCGTGGGGCCTCGCTAGTATGTACGAAAAGGGGCTGGGAGTAGCACCGAACATAGAGGAAGCATTCCAATGGTATCAAAAGGCAACGATTGGCTTGCCTCACAATGAAAAGCTCAAGCAGGACGTTGCTCTGATAAGTATGAGGGCATTCATGGAAACCCGCGAGGTCACGTCTCTCGATCTATCTCTTATTATGTCGGCTTTCGGACAGCGGACTTGGCTGCTCTTTCTTTTCATGACATTGATCTACATCGCTGGAGGTGTTGTCCTTTTCAAGCTTACTCTCAAAGCATCGGAAGCTCCCCTTAGCCTTTCAGTCGCCATCGGCTGGGCGGCCTTTTATATGGAAAGTCAAGGAGTTGCTGTATTTGCCCTCCTTATATTTTGTAAATCGCTTACTGCTGACACTCTGTTCACCACGATGTGCCTTTGCGGCGCTCTGCCGGTGATTATTTCTTCCTGCGGGCCTCAGCGAAACCGCATTTGGAAAGCATCGAAATCTTCCTGGCTCACCCTTGCACTCTTTACTGTTGGATCTTGTCTAGCTGTTTTCTTGATTGGGCTGGGATATGCCCAAATTTGCGCCCTGATCACTCATTCATCTCTTCCGTTGCAGCCAACGCAGATACTTATCAGCAAGGCAAAACTGGCGTCTCCCATCTTGGCATACATCATCATCGCATTAGCGTTGCCCATTGCGGAAGAAATCATCTTCCGCAGTTATCTTTTCGATGCCTTAAGACAACGCTATTCCGGGAATATTGCTGTAATCATCTCGGCACTTGCCTTTTCCTTGATTCATTTTCAATGGCTTTACTTTATACCACTCTTCGGTCTGGGCTTTGTATTTGGATGGGTAAGATTAAAAACTGAATCTTTACGTCTTCCGATTTTTCTGCATGTGATAAACAATGGCCTCTTCCTGGCATTTACCACTTAACCTTTAGTCACGAAGTCCTGGTATCGAGCAAATAGGGCAGCCGGGCTTCCACTTTTTTCCAAAGGGCGACCGACACTGCGGTGAAGACAATTAGCAAGCCTAGCTTTGCCCAAAAAGGTGATGCGTAAATAGTCAAAGCATACATTCCAACAAGAAGCCGATAAAAATAAATGGCGTAGGAACGTAGGCGATGACCAAATGCAATTGTCCGCCTTCCGGTAGGAGCTAGAATCCCGAGAGCGGCAGCGATAAAGGTGAAAAGAATAACGCCGTAAAGGGCCGTACAAATACTGACTATGCCTGAGACATAATGAAGGTGTCCGATTTGAGCAAGACACAATAATATCACTGCCGCGTAGGCGAATGCCAATGTTGCCCATACAATGGCCTTGTTGACTACGATTGATAAGAGCGATCTTGGAAATACAAAGAGATTCCAGATTGCTCTCTTTTCATGATTTAGAATCAACATACCCCTACTTGCCATAAAGTATCCGATGATGCAAAAGACTAACGCGGAAGCGTGTTTAAACTCTCCATCAGCTCCGACCAAAACCGAGACATTGATAATTAGACCCAACGCAACAGCGATCAAAGGTATAAGAAACATCTGAACCACGATATTCCTGTCTCGCACTAGATATAGGATTTCCTTTCCAGCAACCCCAACTACCCAACTACCCCGAGTTGTTGCGATTACACGCTGCCCGTTTATAGGCAGGGAACAACTATCAGACTTTTCTAGCCCTTTACGGCTCATAACCTCACACACCCAGACCGCACCTAAAGCAACAAGCGTCCACAAAAAGAGCAAAGCTACCCCGAGGCCGATCTGTACCGGCGAAATATGACTCCACAAGAAAACTGCTGGTAGCGAAAGAGGTTGCCAAAGAATGGCAATGGGCAACCTGGCTGCGTAGCTAACAAAGAAACCGGCGATCTTAGGCGAACTACTGCAAGCAATGTAGGATGTTGGAAACAAAACTCCTAAAACAGTGAATCCCGCTTGAAACATTTTGATGCTCGACTGACTAACACGCTTCCGCATTCCTGTTTCCGTTACGGTAACAACTCCCGCAGCTAGCATCGAAAGGTATCCCGTTGCAATAAAGCTCAAACACAAACCAATCCCTCCAGCGTTTGTTAGGACAAGGGCACAGAATAGCAATGGGAACAGAAAACCCCACATAATCGGATTGTGCAGGGAATCGTTGATGATCTTATACAAATAATATCCGCGCGTTGAGACAGGCAATGTATACAACCACTCAAGACTCCGATTTATTTGTCCCATATTTTTGTTGGTTATTCCTAACGCCGTCATCACGCTAGAAAAAAACAAAAGCCCAATTAATAGCCCGATGCACTTGATAAAAGTAGATTCTTGATTGGAACTAACCCAAGCCCTTGTCTTCGCTATTCGTATTAAATCTCCGGTCAGGACTTCGGTCGAATTTTGGCTCGATTTAGCATCTTTTACCGAAGTCGGTGAAGAAACTTCAACCGCAATCTTCCCATCCAATAGAATTTCACTTGGGATGGAATGCGCTATATTTAATAAGACATGAGAAGCCAAACCGAGTCCGATACAAAAGAAGAATAAAAAGAGTAAAGGCGGCCAGATCCAGCCAAGAATCGAGGAGCCCAACTTTCCTGATTTTTTCATTCCTTTATCTCTAGGACCACTCGAATGAGGCTGCAGGCTCTGCCATTGATTTACAAATCGACGGATCGCTATTCTGAACAGAATCCAGGCAACCTTCACCGAGCTAATACTCGGCCTTGCATTCACGTCCGTACAATGGTCGGAGAGTTGCCAGCGACAGAAAAGAAAATCTGTTCTAGCGAACCATCGGTTAAGAACTGCCTCTTCAGTTGAGCCAAGGTGCCACATGCAACCAATTCCCCTTTGCTAATTATGGCAATATTCGAGCAAAGTTTCTCGGCCTGATCGAGTAGGTGTGTACTAAAGAAAATCGCTTTCCCCTCGTTAGCTTTCTCCTGAATAATTTCATGCAGGACCCTACTTCCGACCGGATCAAGCCCGCTTGCTGGCTCATCGAGAATCAAAAGCGCGGGGTCGTGCAACATTGCACAAATCAACGCCAGTTTCTTCTTCGTTCCTCTCGAATACTGATTCGTGAATTGCTCCAATGCACCTGTTAATTCGAGGCGTTGAGCGAGCGGCCTAACTGTATGTTCAATTTCTGACCGTGAGAGGCCGTGCATTTCTCCGGTGAATTGGATTAATTCTCTGCCGCGTAGATAATCATAAAAAACAGGTTCATCGGGTACATATCCCACCTGTCGCTTTACCTCGATTCTGTCCACAATACAGTCCAACCCATTGATTCGGGCGCTGCCCGAAGTCGGAATCAAAATACCCATCAGCATCCGAATCAAAGTGGTCTTGCCTGCACCGTTTGGCCCGAGCAATGCAAATATCTCACCTGCTGAAACGGAAAGGGAAAGGTTCTTTACAGCTTCAAGTGAACCATAGATTTTCCGCAAATGCTCAATTTCAACCAAGTTGGGATTCCCCTTAACTTCCATTAGTTTGGAGTTTTAGGAGGGTTTCTTGCCGTAGTAAAGCCGTTTACTTAGCTTTCCCGGTGATGCTGCCGGATCTACTTAGATTGGAACTGTCGTTTTCATTCGCCTTCCGCGTAGCCCCGGAGTTTGCTCCGGGGCTTTCACGGATGGAGCGTCTATTGGTAAATGAAGTAACCTTGCTTTTGCCAAGGATTACCATTCCGCATCCCAATCAGCACCGTCTGGTTGGTCATTGGAGTCAGGATTAGATTGGTTATGGCCAACACTGTACATGTAGATCGCAATCAAGGCCGCGACGGCAAAGAACTGCCATTCCGTGCCTGTCGGATCTGTCATGTTTACAGGATTGTTTTTTACGTACGCATACAGGTTTGTGCCCTGGCTGAATTCCGCACCGGACAACGGATCACGGCTGATAAAGCGACCCAATTGAGGATTGTAGTAGCGTGCACGGTAGTAGTAGTTCGTAGTCTCGGGGTCATATAACTGTCCCGTATAGAGGATATCATTTCCGATACCTGTGGAACTGAGAACGGTTCCAGACCCGTTGGTGATTTGGAATTGCCCCTGAACATTGTATTCGTAACCTTCTGTTAGAGCACCGCTATTATCGGCAACTGCGCTGATGTCATCTAAGCCATTCCGATAATACCACTGCTTCGTGCTTCCATTAATGCGGAGAAGGACATCGTTATTGTCAACGCCGTAGCAATAGGTCCAAGTGGTGGAAGAAGGACGATACTCAACGGCAAGTTTCGCTCCATCGTAGTGATACGTGTATGTGGCCAAGACAGTGCCGGAGCCATTTTCATCAACCTTTTTGACTCTACGTCCCATAGGGTCATAGGTGAAAAGGCTTTTGCCACCAGTGTAATCGACCTCCGTTAACCGCTTGAGCGCATCATACGTGTAAGTATTGCCCGAGAACGTGGCCAAACTACCGTCGCTATTCCACGTTGGCGTGGCCGATCCGACAGCAGTATATTGGTTAAGACTGTTAGCGGTGTAACTTGTCGTTGTTGAACCAAGCGTCCAAGTCGAACGATTGAATCCAGCATCATAGGTGAAGGATTCATCGGCAAATGGCGAGCCACTTGGTTCAGTCACCCCCGTTACTTCGTTTCGGTAATCGTAACCAATAGCAATTGCACCACGAGGTTCGGTGATCGAAGTTGCCTGATTCGCGTCATTATAGACATAGCTGTAAGTGCGAGTTCCCGAAGTTAGCCCATCAGCCAGACTGCTCACTCGATTGAGCAAATCAAAACCTATTGTTACAGTAGTGCTGTTCGCGTAGGCAATACTGCTGGCGCGGTTAAGAATATCGGAAGTGTAGGTAACCAACGTGTTATTACTCCCATCCTTAATCGTGTACAAACGATCAGAAGCATCATAAGCACGCTTGAAAGTCACGCTGGTCGGATAATTGGAATTCAAGCGATTCCCATCAAGATCGTACGTATATGTGCTGGTGAGGCCCGCCTGGTCAGTAAAGCTGGTATTCCGGCCCAAGGCGTCATACACGTAAGTTAACGAGGTTCCGCCTTCGGTGGAGGTAAGCAATCTACCCATAAGATCGAACGTATTTGTAATCGTTGATCCATAGTTTTGAGTCAATTTCCAATTCCGCGCATTATAAGTTTGGGAAATTGTATTTCCAGCTGTGGTGCGGAATCCAGTGATGTTACCTTCCGCGTCATATTTCCACGTCTCGTAGCTACTACCTGGGTAGGTCTTCTGTTCAAGACGATCCAAGCCATCGTAAGCATACGTTGACGTGTGACTCAATTCATCGGTCAGGCTGCTGATGTTACCGTTCGCATCATAGTCGCACTTAGTAATATTGCCCAAAGGATCGGTTTCCTTGTATGGAAAATATCTTTCGTCGTATGCCATATAAGTCGTATGGCTCAACGGATCAGTTATCTGAGTTCTGTTCCCTTCAGCATCGTACGCATATGTGGTAGCGACGTAAGTCGAGGTGCCGGTGTATTCGCGTTTCGCGGTCAATTCCAAGTAGCTATTGTAAATATAGGTGGTTTTTTCGACCCCACTGCTCGGCGCATTTCGCACGTCAGTAGCATACTTTTCATTGGCATCATACGTGATTGTCTCAACTTGACTATTTGCCCCATCGACCTCAATCAGCTGATCCTGAGCATTATAAGTCTTGGAGATGGTATTTCCATTCGGGTCCTGGATGCTGGCTACGTTACCGTACGTATCGTAAGTGTAATTAGTCGTCGCGTTAAGTTTGCCAGATCCGTAGTCCTGAATCATCTGTGTCCGATAGCCGGTCGTGGCATCGTAAGCATATTTCGTCACGCCATCGGACGTAGTATCCGTTAAAACCTGACCTTTACTGTTGTAGGTGTACGTCTCCGTGGCCGTACCTGCCGTTACTGTCGGGTATGTGACCGTTAGCAGATTGCCGCTTGGATTCGTAGTGGCATTGCCGTAATCATAAGTTGTCACATTCCCATTCGGATCAGTCATCGACGCTACTTGGTTGAATCGCGACTCATAGGTGAAGGTGGTTAGAGACGTCAGGGATTGCGTCCCCTTAGTGCTGTCAACGGTGGTTCCCGAAGGGGCAGACTTAGTAATCGTTAGAACATTGCCATTACTATCGTATGTCCATGCGATTGTGTTTCCTCGTGGGTTAGTTTGAAGTGTTTTACGCTTATTGCTGTCGTAGCTATAGTCGGTTTCGTAGGTGGAAGGTTCGCCTGAATGAAGACCAGCCGTATGTATAATTTCCTTGGTTATGTTATTTCCCCCATCATTGTAGTATTCGGACACATACCCTAAAGCATCGGTACGAGTAACCTTATGATTAGTATCATCCCATGAGTAAGTGGTTGTTCCACCGTTCCATGTTTGACTGGCTATCTTGAATTGATCAGCCCCACCCCAAGTTCCATAGGTGTTCGTAACATAGGTGTTGGCGTTTCCATCAATTTTGCTCGTCATTCGCTTATGAGAGTCATAGCCGAAACCGCGAGTAGTTCCGCTCGGGAAATCTGGTGTTCCAGGCTCTGTAACTTGTGTGAGGCAGTAATTTGAGTCGTATGTATATGACACGGTACGTCCAAACGAATCCGTAATTGATGAGATACGGCTGTGGCCATCGAGACTGAGGGTTATGTATGCCCCGGAAACAGGGTCTTCCACTTTAATTACATTGCCATTGGTGTCCTTGGTGTAATCCAGTTCGTTGCCATTTCGATCAATCGTCTTCTCAATGAGACCGTTTGAATCGAAGAGGTCCTTAGTGCCGCTACGATCCGTAATGACATATCGATTGTTGGTCGAATCATAAGACGCGGTATATTCCGCTCCAACACTCGACTTGGCGTCGGATTGTGGCTGCGAAGAGAACGGCAAGGGCACTGCAACGCCTCTTCCCGTATGATAATAAAGCGTTCCGTATCCGCCTCCAGAGGGTGCGGAGTAGTTTAAGAACTTGTTAAAGCTATTATCCCACGCATATCCGATAGGACCATCATAGTCCAATTTGGAACTATAATATCTGGTGAATTTGATGGGGAGAGGCCCCGGAATTACTAAATCAGTCATCGCAACTGTCATTGCGCCAGTAGCCAGTGATATTGGATCGTTATCCTTTTTATCGTCGTCCGGTGGCTTATCGTTTGGATTACTCGGACCGATAGTTGGGCAATTAGGGCACTGTCCGCCACCGGGCGGCGTTGAACCATTGCCTCCACCGGGAGGAACCATCGCGCCTCGTGAGGTAGTTAGTCCGAGACCTGGTATCACCAGACCGCATACGACTAAGGTGAGAATTAAGAGGTTAGATTTCATTTTCATTGTTTTCTCCTGATTTTTTAAATTTGTTACTCCAGCCGCTGTAATGTTGAAGCCGTGGCCTGCCAGTCCTTGGGGGCCAGTGTCTTGACAGAGGTGACAGCACCCCCAACTTTCTCCAGTGATTCTTTCACCTCACCGCCGGACAGCGGCTCAAAGGCAAGCTTTACTCCAAGATTTGAAAAAACTCGTTCGGTTAGTTGGCCCGTAGTTGCGTCATAGGCGTTCCGCCACATCTCTTTTCCATTCAAGGAATAGGACAAGACCCTGCCTGCGTCGTCGTAGGTAAAACTCTTTACCTGTTCTTTGCCGTTAGCTAGGCCCATTGCTTCCAGTAGTAAATGGCCCGAATCATCAAAGGAACGACGCAGCACAACCTGTTTCTTGCCGTTCTTCGTCTCTTCAATGAGTCGGGTCATTCTGTATGTTGGCCCAGGAGATTGAATCATCTCGATGTGCCGCATTGTCCCATCAGGTAACGTCAAATCGGTAATTCCTCGTTTTTTCGTCGAAAAAATAACTTTCAGCTTTCTTGGACACCTTGTTGATGCGACTCATCTGCGGATATGTCTTGTCATCCGCCACATCGGCTATTTGGTAAGTATATTTATCGTCGCTTATAATCTTACCAGTTTTGAGATCCCAGCTCAGCGTTAGGGGACGCTGCATAGAATCTACAAAAGAGAGAACTGGATTAAGCAACTTATCGCGGGTGCGATCGAGGGTAATCGTATGACCTCCGGGGCATGTAATCTTATCAATACCGGCATAAACTAAACTGGGCTCAAAGTCGCAAACCTTCTTTGCAACACCCATGCTGTCAGGATTGAATAAAAGTTGCTTGGCAAAACCAAGTTTATCGTACGCAACCTGCAATGCCGGAGATTTGCCGCTCTCACTCATGGAAATGAGTTTGCCGTCACTCGAACGATTCCATAAAATTGTTCGACCGTCTGGCATTGTGAGGGAGCTGATTAATCCCTTATTAAAGATGAACAAGCACCCTGTTGTTACGTAGGTCAGCTTAAATTCGTCTCCCTTTTCTTCACCCTTCCAAGCGTCAGAGAAATAATGCCTCCAAGTATCGCTTCTCTGATTATAGACGAGATAAATCTGCCGACCGCCCATGAGTTCTACTTTTTTGAGGTCTTTTTGAACGTCGAATATCTTCGATTCAAAAAGAGGACATTCCCATCCCTGACCAAATTCAGGTGAAGGAGGACGCACTTTGGAAGAGAAGTTGAGCGCAAGCGGAAGCGTCAACCCGTCACCAAAATCAACATCTCCTAACGGGACGATAGGGTTAACGTAGCCATCTTTGTCCACGTAGGGAGCGATTGAACCGCTAAGGCCACACGAAGGGAAAAGGGTATTCTCGGCTCGTAGAGCCGAAGTCATCAATACCGCACCAATAATCCCCAGCCAGTAGCTTTTCATGGTTTTGTCCCCTTTTAACTTGGTTTATTCCAATTATTCACCACCAGGGGGCGGGGGTGGCGGATCATCACATGCCAGAAGATTTCCGTGAGTTATTTGGCCATGACCGACATTGTAGGCATGGATAATTTTCACGGAAACTACAGACGCCAAAACCAGCAGAGTTGCCAGAATCAAGGTAATTTCTTTTTTCATAACGGGGAGGTCTATACGTGATAATTCAATAGTCGGTCAACACCTTTTCATCGTTTTTTTTATTATTTTCGCATCCGCCATAAATCAAATGCTTATGTCGCAATTCACGTAGCAACAACGACTTGCTGTATCACAAATATAGACTAGTTCCAGAATTGCAATGGAAGAGCTTGAGTATTAACAACCAGTGAATGCTGTCATCATGCATACAAGTTTTTACTCGTTACAACAATCGTATCAAATATGCCGCTTTAGGGATTGTTTCTTACGTTGCATATAGAGCGACGGCGTTGCGCTCTAATTTAATAATTTTACAACTAGGAAAGAAGCTCGTGACATGTGCTTTCCGTATTCTCCATTGATTTTTAGAACCACGAGACTTATAAGGCTGGCATGTGGAGACGAAATTTTTTGCGCGATCTCCTGATCATCTCTCTTCTTTTAACAGGCAGCATCGCCTTGGGATTGATCGTGAATCAGCATCGAAAATCCTCGTTACCTCTGGTTTATTCGAGTCCTGAAGCTCGACTGAACAACGCAGTAGCGAGCATTGGCACTAAGCCCTCATCCGACATCACATTTGGTGCAGACGTGGACAAAAAGGAGATGCGCCGAATCAGCACTGACAATTCGGCCTTGATTCTTGATGCACGATCTAAAACCTTTTTTGAATTGGGGCACATTCCTTCAGCCTTAAGTCTGCCCCGAGACGATTTTGAAAAAAGTTATCAAAGTCTTCAAAAAACTCTGTCATCTAACCTGAGCAAAACAATCGTGGTTTATTGCTCCGATAGCGATTGCCCCGACAGTAAACGAGTTGGAGAAGCCTTACGCAAATTGGGCTACCAAGATGTTCGATTGTTTCGAGGAGGATGGGATGAGTGGATTGGTGCAAACTTGCCGACTCAGCAAGGATGCAGTTGCGGAGACTGAGCTTCGCACGCTTCCATGAAGGTAATACCGTGAAAAACTCTTTTATCCGTCGGCAGGGAACGTACTTGATTGCTCGGTGGATCTTAGGCGGCGTTTTTGTATATGCAGGCATTTTGAAAATGCAGTCTCCCATCCAGTTTGCCGACAATATCGCTGCCTATCAGCTTCTTCCTGCCAATACGATTAACGCTTTAGCTCTTGGCCTTCCCTTTTTTGAGCTTATCTGCGGCCTGCTGGTTTTGGCAGGCGTATGCACCAGAATTGGTACGATGGGACTTTTTACCATGCTTCTCGTGTTTATGGGAGCGATCTCGATAGCGCTTAAAAGGGGGTTATCCATTGATTGCGGCTGCTTCGGCGGACACTCTTGGATTGAGTCTAATCTTTGGGTGGCCTTGGGACGCAATGCGGTCCTCTTGTTGTTAGCACTGTATATTTACCGACAGAGCCTTTTCAACGGTGAGGACGATGAGGTAAAAAGTGCTCAATCGGATAGGCTTGAACGATAGGAGCCGAAAAATGCTATCAGCACACAGACAACCGACTGCAAAGTTAAGACAAGGACACAGAGCATCCACGTATCGAGGGTCGTTGAGCCAGAAAATGTGACGAGATCGTAAAGTCTCGTTTCCTTAAGTGTTTGCAGGTATCCGGCCCAACTCCAATAGGCGGCGATAAAGGGGCGCGTAATAGTGGCCAACGAATCAGGCAACGCGAGCACAGCTCCTGAGAGGGGCAATTGAAATCCGACGACATACAAGGCGATGAGAGACGCTTGCTCGGCCGTTCTCGACCATGACGAAATTGCCAAACTTGTAGAAGTTAGAGATAGATTGACCAAACAGAGAACGGCAAATTGTTCTCCAAAGTTTCCTGGCAAATTGCAAACTTCCTTCACTAAAACGGTCATTCCAAGCGACTGAGCCAAGACAAGGAGGACGAGAAAAAGGATTTTACTCATCAGATAGGATGACGTACTTAACCCTGATAATTTCTCCTTCTCAAAAATTCCTCGTTCTGCCGCAATTTCACGGGCCGCGTTATTGGCGCCCATCAAGGCCAAAAGAATGACCTGAAACATGGCGAGGCCCGACACGAGTCTTCCGACCTGGCTGACTTGGGAAGAATAATCAAGCGTTTCCTTCAGCATACGGGCTGGGTTAGTTTCTAAATTGAGACTCATATTTTGAATTTCAGGAAGGCCCTTTAATGCAAACAGCACGACAATGCCAGGGAACACGAAGAGAAAAAGTGCCTGAAGGACAATCTGAACCCTCTTACGAACAAAAATCCGGAAGCGACGCCGAGTAAGACAGAAAAATTGAGCTAGCCAACGCCCCAGCCCGCGCTTCCTCGCCAAGCTCTCAGTGTTCAACTTCTCTTCCCTTTCGGGAGAGGGCTCGTGTTCAAGTGAAACATTGCGCCATGAGGACTCCCATGCTTCCGTTTGGACTTCACTTAATCTTTGGAAAATTTCTTCAGGATCAGCGGTCTGGAAATAAGAACTCATTTCGGCAGGGGAGCCATGAAATGCCATGACACCATCTATCAAAACCACGACTGCATCGTAATAACCGATATGTTTAAGCTCATGAGTGACATGAAGGACGATCTTCTTCTTTTCGGTAGCTAGGCTCCGCAGAAGGTTGGTAATTTCAAAAGATGATTTAGGGTCTAGTCCACTTGTGACTTCATCGGCTAAAATGATCGAAGGTTCGCTAACCAGCTCCATCGCCAAAGCCAGCCGCCGCTTTTGACCGCCTGAAAGAACTTTAGCTTCGCGCTGAAGAAGTTCACTTAGCCCTGTTAATTCAGCTACTTCAGTGACTCGGGCTTGAATGAACCCATCCGTTAGTTGCCCTAAGCGCAGGATGGCCGCATCGGTCAGGATCTCTTCAACGGTCAATTCCTCGTGGAAAATGCCGAACTGAGGCACATAGGCCAGCATTTCGGGCTCGATGTCGTAATCGCCGTCAATCTCACGATTCAGCCAACTCATCTGACCTTCCGTATGGCGCACCAATCCCGCGATAGCTTTTAAAAACGTACTTTTACCGCAACCCGATGGCCCCACGATGGCAACCAAGTCACCTAATTGTGCCCGAAAATCTATGCTTTTGAGGATTGCAATGCTTTTCCGATCCCGATTGGCAAAGACACTAAGATTGGTCGTTTTCAGCATGTCTTCTGCAACAGGTTATCTTCTAGTATTCATCGATTTTACTTTGCCGAAGCCTGGACTACAAGCGGCCACCAGTCAGTAATATAAGCTTCAGACCTCGGGACATCCTGTATCAAAACGGCCGAATGCGTTGCGCTGAACTCTTTCCATTCGGGATAAAAAGAATCGCCATAAAATTCGCCATGAGAATAAATCACACGACTGAAACCCTTGAACCAATCATCCGGCTCAACGCGACAATTGATAAGAAGCAGCTTAGAATCAGGTTTTGGAGTTAAAATTGACTCCCATTTTTTTAAAGCATCTTCATCCGCTCCTGAAATTACATAAAGTTGACAGTCGCTAAGTAACTTGCTGGCGTCGGAATTGGGCTCGGCAACTATAACGACCGAACCAGCGTTTTGATCGTCCTTGAACCATTTCTTGCGAATTTCTTGACCATAAAAGTTTCCAAGCACCTCTTTATTCGGGCCAAGGATAGCCAAGGTAGGCTTTCCAGCCCCAACCAAGACAACGTTTCCCCCGTTTCGTCCATCTATCGAGAGTTTTGGGACTTCTAGCCCCAACAGCATGAAGGGCAATCCGACAAGAATTCCCGCGACGACTGCTGATAAAATCCAATATCCTTGCGAAAGAGGAGCCTTCTGCCTGAAGCGCAAAATAAGAGCGGCGATCACCCAGAGAGCCGGGAGTGGCCAGTTCCACCATTTTCCCGCTGCATTGTAAAACAGAGCCACCAAAAAAGCTGTCCAGACAGCGATACCCCAACCCGAAAAATTGAATCTCCGGCTCGGAAGTAATAAGGAGAAAGCGACCATCCAAAGGAACAAATATAACCACCGCAGCGGCCATCCAAATTCAACGAGCCAAGTAAGATGGGAACTGAGCAGATGTTTAAGGATAACTTCCTCTCCTACCGGCTCGAACCATTGTTCGTAAGCTTCGGCGGATTTACCAAATCCCCAACCATTCGGGGCAGATGCTAACATGGCCGGAACCGTTGACCAAACTTGCAAACGCCTTCCCGCAGAAGCTTCCGGCGAGACATCGACTGTACCCAGCCGGAATCCCTTGGGAAATGTCATAAGTCCTACACTTACTCCAAGTAAAATAACCAATCCTACACTCGTCCAAACCTTCCAGCCCTTTGGCCATGAGTGATCGCGCCAACTCAGAATTAACCACACAAACAATCCGCATATAAGCGCCAAAACGCCTCCACGCGACCCTGTTCCGATCAGTAGTGCCAATAATAGAATCTCCATTGGCCATACAAACCAAATCCACCGTCTTGATAATTTGAGCAAAACGGGCAAAGACAAAATGAGGACAACAATGAAAGTCGCAACGTCATTCGGATTTAGCCCAAATATTGTGAATCGTGTTTGTCCTAAAACCACATTGTCTCCTCATTTCCTGGGGCTATTTACGGATGAAAATAGCCCCAGGTTTTAGCAATATCTACATCCGGTATGCCTACTCGCTGTGAGCCGGGCAAATTTGAAACAGCCTTTGCAGGATAAACATCTCCGTTAAGCATGTCCCCGTAGTATAATGGCTGGCGAAAATCGCTGAACAATGAATCGTCCAGAGTAAAAGGCTGGTCATCTTTGTTCATGGCGTAACCGTTGGAGTCTTTTGCGGCAAGAATCTTAAGCTGTTGGTCCCTTAGCTTGAGGGCGTAATCAAAGAACTTGAGTCCTAACGATATTTCTTCGGGAAAAACCTCATGTCCTCGACCGGGATAAATACGAAGGAGAATCGGATAGTTCAGTGCCTGAGCCGAATGAAAGAATGTCCTCGCAGCAGTGCTGCCGTGTTCAAGTTCCCCCGTAGTTACAAGCCATAAACAATGTGCAGCATTCGGTGTCGGCTCTTCAAAACTACTATTGACGTGAATGTGTATAGCTAGAAATTTTTCCGGGCATCGCAGCGCAATTCGATGTGCCCATTGTGCTCCTCGCGAGGCTCCGTAGATCAAATATCCGCTATCGGGAAGACCATAATCACTGCATAGCCGATTCATTCCAATCTTCCATGTCCTATAACATTCTTCCATTGCGTTGTTCGAGTCTCTTTCGTCACTCTCGTCCATTGTGAAGCTATCTTTGATCGAATACATCGTGGCAGTCGTCCACGTCACGATCACAAGCTTATGTTGATCCGCAAATTGAAAGTTGGGATCTGCGCTGGAAGGACGTTCCGCCCATTGCTCCAGATTTTTCTTTTCTGTGAGCCAAGTCACGTCTGCGAAAACGCCTTCTACATGATCTTTCGGAGTTAACCCCTTCGGAAATCTGGCGTAAAATGTCATTACTGGTAAGCCGGGAGCATCATTCCTTACGTCGAAGGCTATGATTTGATGACCGTCCTTGGATAGAAGAGGCGGCGGCCCTGCATCATCAGCGTTAACCGTGGGTGTCGTCCCGATGAAGGCAAGCAACCCAACCGCAACGGCAAAATATTTCATGCGAGTATAAAAAAGTTACGTTCATTTTGCCTGATCGCCCGCGACATTGCTCTCCGAGGGGGCCGTCTTAGTCGTCCCATTGCCTTTCGTCCCATTGCCTTTTATATCAGGCACAAGCTCGTTCACGACCTTTTGAATGCCTTCTTGAGCCAACTTGCTCGGAGGGTAATCATTGTAGGCTTGCAGATAACGGGAGAGACTTGATCCCAAGTTACCGTCGTTGTCTTCCTGCGCTGCGGTGTTCAGTGTTTCGACAAAATCAGCAGCCTGGGTCGCATAATTAAGCCGTGCTTCGCTCAACTTGGTATCCTCCGGCAGATTGCGACGATTGACCTCAAGACATTCCCATGCTCCGCGATAATCTCCGATTTTGGAATAACGGTCAGCTTGGACAAGACTCAGTTCGATTTCCTCCATCTTTTCCAGAATGTCTCCTAGTTGCTTAGCTTTGTCAGGCTGTGTCGCTGTAGCGGCAATGTACTTGGCCTTATCTACGTAAATCTGACGATAATTCTTTTGCGCCATGAGAGCATCCAAATCAGACAACGCATGTTGCTGAAGGTCGGCTTGATTGAAAATACCATTGGACAATTTTTCCAAATCGGGATTACGCGGCCAAAGATCAGCGGCAGCCGTAAGTTCCGTCTCCAAGGTTTTTTCATCGTTCTGACTGGCAGCGGCCTTCGCTTTAGCCAAATGCATTCGGCTTATCGTCTGTGCCGTTTGAATGGCCGCAAGCGGTTTTGTCGGATTGAAATCGGTCGCCAGCTTTTGCAAGTCATCGACTAAAGTTTGGGCTCGGGCGTAATCTTTGACATCAAGCGCATCCAACAATTGATTTGATTTTTGGGTGTACTCGTAGCCCAACTCTTTTTGAGCCCGCGGCAGAGTCTTAACTGCCGGGAGATTCAGGCCCGTCGCATAAGCTTCTTGCAATCTCTCTGTCGCACCATCCAGTTCGCCCTTTTTCATCATGAAAAGGTAGGCGTCGATGCCATCGTTTACGTTCTGTATGGCCTCATGAGTTAGGGAGCTAATAACGGAAACCGTTGGATCGATCCCAGAGGAACTCGTAAGCATGGCTTTGATTTGTTCTCCCAAAAGCAGCTTCTGATCTCCATCTCCAAAAATAGCTTGGTAAAATTGGCAGGCGATAATCACGTGCTCAAACCGACGCTGGAAAAACATCTGAACAATCATTGTCTGAAACTGAATTTTCGCCTGAAGTTCCGACGCTTCGAGCTTCACCGAGTTGGCTTTGCTCTGTGCCTCCAATTCCGCCAGTCGTTCCTGATCAGGCTTGAGCCGAATTTCACGTTTCATCTGCTCGTCTTCCATCGCAGCGCGTGCTTTATCTGCGCTACCTGATGGCGGAGCAAAAAGATTATCTTCGCTGACAGACTGCTCCATGTTCCACGCTAGCTTATTCTCTTCGCTCCGAATTGACTCATTGGCCGTAGCCAAATGGGTTTGCTCACTTTTGGTCTGCCATAACGCGTAAACCGCATCGGCAATGTCATTGCAAAGTTGACTGTCAGCCCGAAATTTGGCTGCCTCGAATAACAGTTTCCATGCTTGGTCCACATTCTCATTGGTGGCTTGTCCCGGTTTCAATAATTGCTGAATTTGCGCGAGAATAGCTTCGTATTGCGTGCTGGCTTTGTCGGTTTCTTCCGGGTCGTTGAGATACTTGACGAATTGGCTGCGAAAAATCCGGTTATTTTCCACTTTCCATGTCCCACCATCCCAAGCCACTGTTTCGCTTTTGGGATCAAAGTTGGGAAGTAAACTTTTGGCATCAGCCTTGGTTTTATCGTCCACAAGCGGACCACCATCTGCCGGAGCCGCATTGGTACTGGGTGTTGTCGCCGCGGTGGGGAGCGGCTGCGTAGTCGTGCTGGGCGACGGTGTTAAATCCGCAAGAAGACAAGGAGTCGTGGCCATCAATCCTCCGAAAACAAAAACGATACTGGTAATTTTTTTCATAGGTCAGGCCTTGCGAATCTGCACGGCTTGGAGAAGCCCTTTGTCCACCACCTTGACCTTGATTTCAAAACTTTGTCCTTTTTGGACATTCACTTCGTTCAAGTCAGAAGGCAGGAGAATGCCGACATGATAAGCTTTTCCGTCTTGATCTGATTCAAAAGAGAAGAGTCTTCCTGATTTATCAGACCATCCAAGTTGGTTTTCCACTTTCCCAGTCACTTTGTAAGTATTTCCTCTGAAACTCAGGGAATTTTCCCCATATTGGGCTACGGGTAATTCAGGAATCCCACGGTACGGATCGGAAAGAAAGGTGCGCATGAAATAAATGCTTCCGCCAGCCAGCGCGATAAGTGCTACGAGAGCAATGATCCAAGAAAGAGGTACGGTACGATTGGCTTTTCTAGGCATAACAGGAGGTCTTATTGAAAAACAGCCGGATGGTATCTCCCGTTAATACCAGCCTCAATGTTAAAAAGTTTCATTCCTCTTGTCTTTATTTTGCTCGGGCTTGTTGTCGTTGATCAGGTGAGACTTAGACAGCACAATTATTCGTTGTATCACTCGAAATTATTGTGACTTTTTTGCATCCATCGCTGTTCTTGCGGACGCTTTCAAACATGGACACATTTTTAGATGGCAATACAACGCAGAAAAATCGGAGACTAACCTTTTCTGTCTTATGAAAATCATCCGAGACTCCGCTTTTATTCTTTGCCTTTTATTTCTAACTCTGCGGCTTTTAGTTGCCGACGATCAGACACAGGTAAAAACCAATGGAGTCTTTATTGTGACCATTGGCGAAAGAAAAGCCGTGAACGAAATGGCTATTTATCCTCAAGGTGGTATTGCCAATCGTCCTCTACTGATGATGGCTCATGGCAACGGTGGATCTGGCCCCAAGGAGATCGAAGCCTGGCTCGATTTGGCTAAACAACATAATTTTACTATCGTGTGCCCAACATTTTTATCATCAGTTCAGTCAATGCACGTTCCCGAAGATGTGCCTTATTTCAAGGACTGCGTGAAATGGATTGAGGATAATTTACAGTACGACAAAAATAACGTGTACATGACCGGATTCAGTGGAGGAGGATTTGCTGTATGGCATTTGGCCACAATGCGTCCTGATTTTTTTTTAAAGGACTGTTTCTCCAGAGCGGTAATTATGCAGGACAATACTACGACACGCATTTATCTGGATGGACCGATAAACCCATTCATTTAGTTTGGGGAACCGAAGACTCTCCGACTGTTATAGCTCAAAACAAACAGGCCGTTGAGCTGCTTCAGTCTCAGCATTTCACTAATTTTTCCGTCGAAATCATTCCTGGCGCTCATCATGAGCCTCATCACGATCTCGTCGTAACCTGGATGGAGCAACAAATGGCTGTACCTCCATCGAAATAGATGCAGTCAGTTTTTGATAATATTATTAAAAAGGTCCACAGCCTTTTGCGCGGCAGAGTTGAGCAAGTTCCTGCCATCATCTACACCCGCTGCCAGTAGCCGAGGAGAAAGGTCTTCTTGAAGATGATCGGGTGTTCCAGTCACATGAACATCAGTCCAGTTATAATCCTCCAAGGAAACTGAGAATAACTTATCCTGAAGATTCGGCCATTTGGCCGTCACGGTGGAAGGCAACCCAAGCTTAAGCTTGCCATCGACCTGTCCCGCAGGGTCAATTTGCACGTCACCGGAAATGCGAGCAACGTCCGTTTTGCGAAGATCGAGATTCGTGAGATGAAGAACTTGATCTTTCCAATCAAAATCGGCGGTGGCTTTATCGAGATCAACCCCTGTGAAGTCAGGCAAGCCCACCAATGCCGTGACCTTGCTCAAGAGCGGTAGGACATTGAATCTACCTTGGGCCACGTCGAGGTGGCCGTGGGCGGAAGCCCCTTGGTCATTGCTTTGATACTCCAGACTGCCGTTTGCCAGTCCTGAGAGCTTCGTCTGCCATTGCGTGGCAATCAGCATGGCTACAGGAACTTTGCTCGCCTTGAGGCTGGCCTGCGTGGAATGGTCGGAAGCTAGGGAAATTTGACCACCACCCTCAATCACACCCTGATCACATTGCAGGTGCAAATCCGAAAAAATGATTTTTTCCTGATCTCCCTGGATATGTACAGAACCTGGGCCGGTCAGGATCGTTCCAGCATGGACTGATCCTGTTTTAAGATTGGTCATCCAAGCTCCCGTTCCGTCGTCATTTGCTTCAAAGCTTATTTGATGAATCAGAACCTTTCTATCGCCTCCAAGGTCAATTTCTGCCTCGCCATCATGGGCCGAAATTTGCGTAACCTGAATAGCATTTTGTGACGTCGTAGAATTTGCGGATATTGTTGATCTTTGCGGCGTAGAACTTACCCAACCCGAAGATGATGAGTGTAAAGCCAGCTTCCATGAAGAAACTTCAACGTGTAGAGGAATGGTTGAACCGAAAAGATCGCGCCATTTGAACGTCGCCACGGCCCGGCCAATCTCGCCTTTATCCCAAGGCGCATCAGGTCGTTGATTGGCCAGCGAGACGCCGGACGCTTCAATCCGTTCGTTCCATGCATCGATATTCAAGGATGCAATTTCCACTTTGGCTCCCAAGGCTTTTTCCAGACCGCTTTCCACCCGTTCTTTCAATCCTACAATTTTGAACCAAATGAAAGCTGCTCCTCCTACCCCCAGAAGGAGCACGATCACGAATATTCCGGCAAGAGAGCGAACGATTGGACGGGTCATGAGTCAATGATTGTGGCTGAAAATAGCCGAAGTCACCTGCAAATGCAGAATTTTTTAAACTACCAAGAATGAAGCAATCTAGAGTGTGCTTGCTTCGACCACAGGTAAGTTGATGCTGAAATCACTCAGGGCTTCTCCGGTCATGGCCGCTCGACTTAAAATTTCGGCAGCCCGCTGGCCAGCCTGAAAGAAACCAAGTTCTTCCGCTGATGGAATAAAGCGCGGCTTGGGCAAGTGCGATTCTCCGATACTCACAAAGGGCAACTTGTGGTCCCTGAATACAGTCAATTCTTCCAGAGTTACTTCCTCGGGCATTACGATAACTCCTCCAAGGCTACTGGTCATATCCGCCCGCCATTCTTTTGGAGATGTGCTGATAAGAATCAATGCCGAGCGCAATGAAGCGGTGATCGTTTGGGCTCCCTGAATCAATTCCAGAATGGCTCTCTGCTGGATCGACTCTCGCAGTTTGAATAGCAAAGCAATATTTCGATGAACTCGTGTGGACCGCCCATGCGCAAAAGTGCCTTTGCCATGCTTACGATAAATAAGCCCCCGATGCTCCAAGTCACTTAAGGCATGTCGAACCGTAACGCGACTGACGCTAAAGCGACCGCAAAGCTGATTCTCGCTTCCAATGGAAAAGGCTTTGGGTTCCTCTCTTTTCAGAATTTCTTGGGTCAAGATAGCCACAATTCGGCTTCGAGCCGACAAATTTACCGGAATTTCGAGCACATTGTAATTCATATTGCCGCTTGTCCTCATCGAGTCACAAAAGCCCTCAGCATAGGCGCTAGTGAAAGTGTCCGTACCAGTCCATAGGCGGGTGTCAAGCGATTACCAACGCGCCGTTGGTGTTTGCGTCGCAAGAGAGTGCGGATTCTATTGGGGTGCCTGATCCCGCCAAACTCTTTAAAGCCGCCGGAAAGAACCTGGTAAAAATTCGTCACCAGAGGGGGTTCACTCAGGAAAAGACGGCTGAAAAAATGGGCATTAGCATCAAGTATTACCAGATGCTGGAGGCCGGGGACAGGACGCCAACTTTGCGCACCCTTTGCAAATTGAAACGCGCTTTGGGAACTACATGGGACGACCTTCTTCATGGGTATTAGCTTCCGGGGTTTATCAGAGAGCTGCGGTCATTTTTAGTGGTTGAAGCATTGGCATTTCCCTTTTGCGCGGCCTCCGAATCGACCAACGCCTCCACAAGCGTCTGACTTGAAAACGGCTTGTGTAAAATTATCCGCAGGAGGGGGTGTTCGACTACTTCCTTAATTGCCGCCGGATGTCCCGACATAAGAAGCAACGAACCTCTCCAACCTTGGGAATATGCCTGCCGCGCAACCTCCAGCCCGGTCATTTCTGGCATGTGGTAGTCCGTAATCAAGACATCATAGGTATGGATTACTTTCAAGGCTTCTCCCGGACGAGTAAACGATGTAGCCGAGTGTCCGTGGAGTCGTAAATTTACCGAAAGGATTTCGGCTAAACTTGGCTGATCATCCAGTATCAAAATTCTCATCGTGTGGTATTAGCCAATTCGTTTATCGAGTGACGAGATACGGACTTAGCTCGATGGCACTAAGAAGGGACTACATACTTCAGGTCAACTATGCAAGATCAATTACGACATTAGCTGTCGCGACATCTGCTGTCGTTTCAGGAGGCTTGTCTTCCCGCTATTCGTGGCATGTGACGTACAAACGCTCTTCTCCTGCCGCGAATGCCCAACTCGGGAAAAATCTGGCTCGGCTACGAAACTCTATCGGTCTTAGCCAAGCTGACATGGCCGAACGTCTGGGAATTTCCTTACGCCATTTTCAAAGAGTGGAATCAGGCAAAAGCGCACCTTCAATCCCTCTTCTAACTGACCTTCATAAGATTTTTAAAACGACTTGGGACGATTTATTCACCGGACTTTAGTCATTGGTTCTTTCGATTCAAAAGCAGTTTCACTTCTTCTTCCACCCGACTAGAGATGGTGGACAAGCGTTTCTGATATTTTTTATTCCGAATCAAGCCTACGCAAAATCCAGTTATCGGCAAAATAACCAAGGCCAACAATAGAGGCAGAGCAGACAGTGCCAAAAATGCGTGCACATTGGGATTATGCGGCGAAGCCTCCTGCGACGAAGCGACAGCTAAGAGTCCAAAAACGATGATGAATAGTATCAATCCAGATTTGAAAGCGGATCGAGGTCGCCGGCCTGCAAGTCTTTCGATACTCCCCTTGGGTTTAAGGGCATTGCCTGTTGAATGATTAACGTAGGCAACCGGCACGTTCCCCAGAGACGCGACCGTCAAGTGCTGGCCGTTACGCAAAGAAAGACTCT